>NZ_AHZV01000001.1 GCF_000250735.1 Anaerophaga thermohalophila str. Valhall | reverse complement strand
TTAAAATCGCTGCCGATCTGTTGGCACAAAACAAAAGAACCATTTCGGAAATTATTTATATGGTCGGATTCTCCAGTCCTTCCTATTTTTCACGTTGCTTCAAAGAACAATACAATTGCACCCCTTCAGAGTATGTGCAGCTTTATTCAACGATTGAGAACGGAGGGAAAAATGGTGAAAACACATAGGCATTAATTGTGCACTAATTAGTGCTCGTCTATAAACTCGCAAAAATTTCTACTATATGTGTGTCTGTTCAGAAAGTGTCATTTACAAGGCTTGCGAAGTCCGAAGATACGGAGTTTACTCATCGTAAATGAGTAATTTTGGATGAGCGTAACACAGCAAATGGTACTTTATGGACAGACACTAATTATAATCCCCCAAAAGGCTTAATAGAGTATTGTGATAAAAAGTATCCATATTTTTCCTCAAAAGTATAGATACTTTTCTTCGAAAGTATGGATACTTTTGCTCGAAAGTATTCATACTTTTTAGAATAATTCGATGTCATAGAAAATGTTGGCATTGTGATTGGCGATTAGCCTCGTCTATTTACCCGTATAAAATTTATTGATTTAGGTCAAATGGAATTCGTCCCAAGTAATCGGGGCTCGATTCTTTCAATGTTGTGAGACTTTGTTAATTTTTGTTTTCCTACTTAATTTGCTGGTATATATTTCTTTAAGCTGTTTTATTAAATTCCGTCATCAAAAAAGTTTCAGCTTTTTTCAAATAAATTATAACATAAGTGAATTTGTTATAGCATATATCGGTTTTCTGAAATCTCTCCTCTTAAGCTCATCTTAATTTTGACACTGGTTAAAGTTTGTAAACAAAAACTTGGGAAATGATTCAATAGGAACATCCAAAGGAAACCAGTTTAGAAAATTAAAAAATTGAAGTTTACGAAGTAAAAATCGAATCTTTTGTTGAAAAAGAAATACGGGTTTTATACATAATGTAACCTTTTGTAACAGAGATGTGAAGATTTTCCTCATATAGCCAAATCAAGTTATTTAAAAAACTCTTAAAACATTATTTGTATGAAAGAATTCAGATTATTCCCTGAAAAATCTGTAAAAAGTTTCAGGGACCATTTTCGAATGGGGCCATTTTTATTATTGATTGTGCTTTTGTCTTTATCGGGCACAACAATTTCTTATGCAAACATTCCTCAAACAGTAACTACGGTTAGCGGTACTGTTACTGATGAGCTTGGAGATCCGATTCCCGGCGTCAATATTCTGATAAAGGGAACAACAAGAGGAACTATTACCGATGTTGAAGGCAAATATTCGCTTGATGTTCCCGAAATTGACAATCCCGTTTTGGTTTTCTCTTTTATTGGTTATGAAAGTCGTGAGATTGAATTAGGATCAGAATCTATTATTAATGTTGTAATGCAGCCAAGCACCGCTTCTTTAGAAGAAGTTGTGGTGGTTGGTTTCGGAACCCAGAAAAAAATCAATGTTACAGGATCAGTGGCAACTGCTTCTTCTGAAGATTTGGAAGAGCGTCCTGTTTCAAATGCGGTTCAGGCATTGCAAGGTGTAATTCCCGGACTCAATATTTATAATAGTGGGGTTGGAGGAGAACTTGATGCAACCAAAACTATTAATATCAGGGGAACCGGGACTATTGGTGAAGGTTCAAAAGGAGACCCTCTTGTGCTCATAGATGGGATGGAAGGCGATATAAATACCATCAATCCACAGGATATTGAAAGTATCTCTGTATTAAAAGATGCTGCAGCTTCATCGATTTATGGTTCAAGAGCTCCTTTTGGTGTTGTTCTGATTACAACAAAGAGTGGAAAAGAAGGAAAAACAGTTATTAATTACAATAACAACTTCCGCTTTAAAACACCTGTTATGATGCCTGACATGCAAAGTTCGTGGGAGTTTGTAAACTTTTTCGACGATGCTAATTTCAATGTATCAAACTCGCATTTATACAGCGAGGATTATAAACAATTAGTGAAAAGTTATTACGATGGAGAACTAGACCCTAACGATGTTGCTTATGTTGGCAGTGGTGGGAAATGGAACTATGACTATACTTATGCCAATGTCGACTGGCTGGATGAATATTATAAGGATTGGTCGCCTTCGCAGGAGCATAATTTCAGTATAAGTGGAGGAAATTCTGATTTTACCTATTATCTGTCTACTAATTATATGACCGAGGATGGTTTTATGAGATATGGCACAGAGAATTACGATCGCTATTCGTTAACAGGAAAAATCTCAGCTCAGCTCACCCACATCCTGAAAATTGACTATTCCAGTCGCTTTATTCGTACCGAATATGCCCGTCCTACAAATATGAATGAAGGCTTTTATGATCATATTCTGCGAAGGGCAAGGCCAATCAGGGCCATAAAAGATCCCAACGGCTATTATATGGCCGACATCAACTACATCCTGACTATGTCGGAAGGGGGCCGGCACAAAGAACAAAATGACGATTTGTATCAACAGGCAAAAGTGACTCTATCCCCACTCAAGGACTGGGATATTATTGGTGAAATGAATGTAAGAACCGGCAATGACTGGACACATTGGGATCAGAAAAGGGTATATTCTCATTATGCAGATAATCCTGAAAACACTTATAAGGCCCTCACCAGTCCGAATAACGACCAGGTTTATGAATATTCCTATAAATCTACTTTCCTGAATCCAAATATTTATACAAATTATTCAAAACAGGTTGGTAGTCATAACTTTGCGGGGATGCTTGGGTTTCAGTACGAGCAGATGAAATACCGTGATATGAATGCTCAACGTACGGATATGATTACTACTGATTTGCCGGTTTTGAATTTGACCACTAATAATGATAATATGTCTATCAATGGTCAATATCAGGAGTGGAGAACTGCAGGATTTTTCGGAAGGTTAAACTACGATTTGAATGAGAAATACCTTGCCGAATTCAATTTAAGATATGATGGAACATCCAGATTCAGGGCTGAAAAAAGATGGTCATGGGCTCCATCTGCTTCTTTAGGTTGGAATGTAGCACGTGAGAATTTCTGGGGTAATATGGAAGATATAATTGGTACTTTTAAGCTACGGGCTTCTTATGGTGAACTGTCTAACCAAAATACAGATAATTGGTATCCTACTTATCAAACTTTGCCTACAGGTGCTGCTGACGGGCAATGGATTATAAATGGTGTAAAACCTAATACGGCGGGTGTTCCGGGGCTGATCTCGTCAACGCTAACCTGGGAGAAAATTCAAACAACCAACATCGGTGTTGACTATGGAGCTTTTAGCAATCGTCTTACAGGTTCATTTGACTATTTTGTAAGAAAAACAACCGATATGGTTGGCCCGGGAGTTGAGCTTCCGGCTATTCTTGGTACTGCTGTTCCAAAGACCAACAATACTGATCTTAAAACAATGGGTTGGGAACTTGAAATGTCATGGAGAGACAGAAAAGGGGAATTTCGCTATGGCGCCCGGATTAATATTGCCGATTCCAGAACAAAAATACTGCGCTATGGGAACCCAACCGGGAGTTTAAGCAGGTATGTTGAGGAAACCTTTACTGGCAATATTTACGGATATACCACTGTAGGAATTGCTAAAACTGATGAGGAGATGGAACAGCATCTTGAGTCGCTTCCGGAGGGAGGCCAGGATGCTATCGGTAGCAACTGGGCTGCTGGAGATATTATGTATGCAGATATTAACGGTGATGGCCGGGTGGATAATGGCGAGTATACGATTCACGACATGGGTGACCTTAAAAAAATCGGAAACAGTACACCCAGATATCTAACAGGAATAACTCTTGACGCAGCCTGGAAAGGTTTCGACATGCAAATGTTCTGGCAGGGAGTTCTAAAGCGTGATTTTGATCCAGGCGAGAACAGTATGGTATTCTGGGGGGCTACCGGAAGCGGACAGTGGTGGTCTACTGCTTTTACTGAGCATCTTGATTATTTTCGTGACGATCCCGATCATCCTCTGGGGTTGAATACTGATTCTTATTACCCTCGTCCTTTGTTTAATAACAAAAACCATAAGACTCAAACCAAATATTTGCAGGATGCATCTTATATGCGTCTGAAAAATCTTCAGATTGGATACACCTTTCCTGAAGTTTTTGTTAACAGGCTTTCTTTACAAAATCTCCGTATCTATGTTTCTGGCGAAAACCTGTTGACAATTACCAATCTGTCGGAAACAATGGACCCCGAAACAGCCGGCATTGGTAAACAGGGGGGAACTGTTTATCCGCTTTCAACCGTTTATAGTTTTGGTTTAAGTGTGAACTTTTAAAAAAAACAATACAATGAGAAGATTAAAATATATTTCAACAAAAATTACACTTGCATTAGGAATAGGTACTCTTATTTTGGCAAGCTGTGATGATCAGCTGGATGTAACACCACCATCAGATGTTACGCCTGAAAAATATTTATGGGAAGAGTCGCACCTGGCTGCTTATACTATTAAATATTACGCAGATTATACCTGGTATAATGAGGGAAGTGATGATAAAGGAGGAATGATTCCAAGCCATTATGGGAGTGGTGGCGAATCATTCTATTTTAATGATCTGGCTACAGATAATGCAACGACAAGAGGCTCGAATAATCGGTATGTTCCCGGTTTATGGACGGTTCCCGCAACAGGAGGAAAATGGAATTTTTCAAATATTTACGCGCTAAATTATTATCTGGAAACCGTTGTCCCCAGGTATGAGGATGGTGAAATTAATGGAAACTCAGCTAACGTTGAGCATTACATTGGTGAAGGCTATTTTTTGAGAGCACATGAGTATTTTTATCGCTTAAGAAAGTTGGGTGATTTTCCAATTGTTACAAAAACGTTACCCGATGATCAGGAAGTGCTTACTGAGGCCTCCCAGCGCCGTCCACGTAATGAGGTGGCACGTTTTATTCTGGAAGATTTGGACAAAGCGATTGATTTGCTATCTAACAGTCCTGAAGGAGGTAAGGTTAGAATTACCCGCAATGCAGCACTGTTGTTAAAAGCACGTGTTGCTTTGTTCGAAGCGACCTGGCTTAAATACCATGCAGGAACTCCTCTCGTTCCAAACGGTCCCGGCTGGCCGGGTGCCGATAAGGAGTATAACAACGGTTATACTTTTCCGAGTGGAAGTTTGCAGGGAGAGATTGATTTTTTCCTGGATGAAGCGATGGAGGCCTCTTCCGAAATTGCTGATGCGATACCTTTGGTGAGTAATAATCAGGTTATTCAGGAAAGTGCTTCTCAACCGGTCAATGATTATTATAATATGTTTGCTACCCCCGATCCTTCTGCTTATCCGGAAGTTCTGATGTTCAGACAATACAGTGTTGACCAGGGAAGGGCACACAGCTATAATCACTATATTTATTATGGTGCTCAAAAAGGTTATACTCACCAGATGGAACAATCCTTTCTTATGGCCAATGGCCTACCTGTTTATGATCCTGCCAGCGGGTACTCCGGAGATGACTATATTCAGGATACAAAAGTTGACAGAGATAGTCGGTGGCGTTTGTTCATGAAAGCACCCGGAGAAGTTAAAGCCTTTGAGAACATTGAAAATCCTGAGACTTTCGAAACAGCACCAATGGTATATAGTTCAGATGGAAAATACTCTACTTCAACCGGTTATATGCTTGGAAAAGGATATGCCCTTGACTATGATATGCAAATTCTCGGACAGGATATTACTGCGCCTGTAATATTCAGGGCTGCCGAGGCATATTTGATCTATATGGAAGCCAGTTATGAAAAGAATGGCTACATTGATGCAAAAGCAGATCAATATTGGCGGGCAATTCGTACCAGAGCCGGAGTAAATGAAGATTATACAGCTACTATCAGCCATACTGTAATGAGCGAAGAAGCCAAAAATGACTGGGGAGCATATTCCCAAGGTCAGCTTGTTGATGAAACGCTCTATAATATTCGCCGTGAGCGTCGTAGCGAATTGGTCGGTGAAGGTCAACGCTACAATGACTTATTGCGCTGGAGAGCCATGGATCAACTTGACGGCTTTCAGATTGAGGGTTGTAAGATTTGGGGGCCAATGCGAAATGATTATGAGGAAGGTATATTATTGGCAGATCAACCAGATGAAAAGGACAATACTGTTTCTTCTCCTACTCTCAGTGATTATTTACGACCTTATCAGATTGTCCAGACCAATAATAATTTTTATGATGGTCTGTACTTTACTGAAGCCCATTACCTGGAGCCAATAGCTGTTCAGCATTTTCTTATTTCATCTGAAGATGGTCAGACTATCTCAACTTCACCAATTTATCAGAACCCTGGATGGCCAACAGTTGCGGGACAAGGTGCTGAATATTAATCCCTGATTCAAATAATGGGAGGTGCCCAAAAATGCATTTTGTGCCTTTTGGGCGCCTTTTTTTCTTGTTTCTGGAAATAAATGATATTGTAATGATAAATCATATAAGAAAAAAAATATTATTCCCGATTTTTATTTGGATACTTGTTCTTTGCTTTTCCGGGTGTTTTAATAATAAAGAAAAAACTTTGAATCATCAGAGTTTTCACCCCGGTAAAATCTGGTACGACACCGATAGTGTCCACATCAATGCTCACGGTGGTGGAATTCTTTCCCATAACGGCATTTATTATTGGTTTGGAGAGCATAAAACAGCCGGTGAAGGTGGTAACACTGCTTTTGTGGGAATCCGGTGTTATTCATCGAAAGATTTATACAACTGGAAGAATGAAGGGGTTGCTCTTGCTGCTGTTGATGATACCGATTCTGAAATTGTGAAAGGTTCAGTGATGGAAAGACCCAAGGTCATTTACAATGATTCAACGAAAAAGTTTGTTATGTGGTTTCACCTCGAACTGAAAGGGCAGGGGTATAGTGCAGCAAGAACGGGAGTGGCTGTGAGCGAGAATGTTACCGGTCCTTATGCATATCTTGGTTCGCACAGACCAAATAAAAAAGACTGGCCTGTGCATGCAGATAACGAAATGAAGACCACAAAGTTTGATAATGACTTAAAATGGTGGACGCCCGAATGGCGTGAAGCAGTGGAAAAAGGACTTTTTGTGAAGCGGGATTTTGAAGTTGGTCAGATGTCAAGAGATATGACGTTGTTTGTTGATAACGACGGAACAGCTTATCACATCCATTCATCAGAAGAAAATCTGACATTGCACATTTCAGAGCTAAACAGTGAGTATACCGGTTTTACAGGAAAATGGAAGAGAATTTTGCCTGGTGGACACAATGAAGCACCGGCCATGTTCAAACGACGTGGTAAGTATTATCTAATTGCGTCGGGGTGTACCGGATGGAAGCCCAATGCTGCCCGTTCTTTTGTGGCAGAGTCGGTTTGGGGCCCCTGGAAAACTTTGGGTAATCCCTGTGTGGGTGAAGATGCGGAGTTAACATTTCATTCACAAAGTACTTTTGTATTACCTATTCAGGAAAAAGAGGATGCGTATATTTTTATGGCCGACAGGTGGCGACCGGATAATCCGATTAACGGACGTTATGTTTGGCTTCCCATAGCTTTTGATGGAGAAAAACCGGTTATCAGCTGGAAGGATGAATGGGACTTATCGGTGTTTGATGAAAAATAATAGCTATATTCGATTACATTTAATTAGTGAGTGTCCATAAACACGCATAGATTTTTACAATTTGTGTGTCTGTTCAGAAAGTGCCGGTTGCAAGGCTTGCGAAGCCCGAAAATACGGAGTTTACTTTTCGTAAATGAGTATTTTGGCGGCGAGCGTAACACAGCAAATGGTACTTTAGGGACAGACACTAATTAATGCGTGTCTATAAAGTAGGAAAAATTTCCTACTTATCATGTGTCTGTTCAGAAAGTGTCATTTACAAGGCTTGCGAAGTCCGAAAATACGGAGTTTACTCATCGTAAATGAGTAATTTTCGGACGAGCGTAACGCTGTAAATGGCACTTTATGGACAGACACTAAAATTATCGTCATTCCGGATGCAGGAATTTTACGATACATCTTATATTCAGGAATCCGATGATCTGTTGTTTTACACGCAATAAAAAGAATTAGTAACATGAGAAAAACATTCCTCACTTTCGTTGCATTTTGTTTGGTAGTTTCTGCATACGCCAATGAAAATCTTCATCCGTTAATTACTAATGTTCCAAACCGTACGGCAAAATCGCTTAACGGCCAGTGGGATTACATTATCGACCGGTATGAGGTTGGATATTACGACTATCGACTTCAGCCAGGTAAATGGGGCTTTTTTAAAGATCAGAAACCGAAGAGTGAATCTGATCTCGTGGAGTACAGCTTCGAGAAATCGAAAAAGATGTTTATTCCCGGCGATTGGAATACTGCCGATCAGGAACTGAAGTACTATGAGGGAACGGTGTGGTTTCGAAAAACTTTTGATTTCAGTCCGGAAGAGAATGAACGCTATTTTCTCTATTTTGGTGCAGTTAACTATGAGGCTTTGGTTTATCTGAACGGTGAATACATTGGTTCGCATAAAGGCGGATTTACGCCGTTCAATTTTGAAGTAACCGGAAAGCTGAAAAACGGTCATAATTTTGTGGTGGTTAAGGTTGACAACACCAGGCATAAAGATGAGGTTCCAACCGTTAATACAGATTGGTGGAATTATGGTGGAATAACCCGTGATGTCCTGATTTTGAAAGAATCGGAAACGTTTGTCCGCGATTTCTCTGTTTTTCTTTCCGATGGAAAATACAACGAAATTTCAGGTTGGGTGCAGTTGGACGGCACCAACCTTCAAACGCCGGTAAAAGTATCTATTCCCGAACTCGAAGAAGAGGTGACCATTAACCCGGATGAAGAAGGGAAAGGGACTTTTTCGTTGAAAGCCAAACCGGATTTGTGGTCGCCCCAAAATCCCAAGCTTTATGAGATTTCAATATCAGTGGCCGGAAATTCTATGAGAGAACAGGTTGCTTTTCGTCACGTAGAAGCAGTGGGAAACCGCATTCATCTGAATGGAGACCCGGTATTTCTCCGTGGTATATGTATTCATGAGGAAGCTCCCTTCAGAGCCGGACGTTTCAATAGTCCGGCTGAGGCGCACACGCTCCTTTCCTGGGCAAAAGAGATGAATGCCAATTTCGTAAGGTTAGCTCATTATCCTCACAACGAATACATGGTGCGTGAGGCAGAAAAAATGGGTATACTCGTTTGGAGTGAGATTCCGGTTTACTGGACCATCAGTTTCACCAACGAATCAACCTTGCAAAATGCTCAGAATCAGTTGGAAGAAATGATTACCCGTGATAAGAACCGGGGAGCCGTCATAATTTGGTCACTGGCCAATGAAACACCGGTAAGCGATGTCCGTAACCGGTTTCTGACCAAATTGGTTCAGCATGCCAGGAAATTAGATGATTCCAGGCTCATCAGCATGGCTATGGAAAAGGAATATCACGATGCTTTCACGCCCGCTATCAATGATCCGCTCATGGACATTGTCGATGTAGTAAGTTTTAATACCTATATTGGCTGGTACGACGGACTTCCCGAAAAATGTGCCAAAATGAACTGGAAACTTCCGAATGATAAACCGGTGGTGATTAGTGAATTTGGTGCCGGAGCTCTTCAGGGATATCATGGAACTAAAAATCAGCGGTGGACTGAGGAATATCAGGAAGAATTGTACATCCAAAGTGTCGCTATGTTTGATAAAATGGACCTTGCAGGAACAGCCCCCTGGATTTTGATGGATTTTATGTCGCCACGAAGGGTGCTCCCCGAAATTCAGGACGGATGGAATCGCAAAGGCTTGATTTCCGATCAGGGAATAAAGAAAAAGGCATTTTTTATCATGAAAGAGTGGTACAAGAAAAAACGGTAGGAAGGTAGAAAGGCAAGGGGCGAAGAGCAAGGGGCACGGAGTAGAGAGAATAGGACTGAGTCGTTCTGGTAGTTGTTGTTCCTGAAAATGGCGGTAGGGTAGAAGGGGAAAAGATTTAAGCATTAACCTGGCGGAAGAAAAAGAACCATGAGTCTGGTCTAAAAAGCATCTCTATTGCCCAACTTATTGTTGTTTTAAATTATTTCATCATCATTAACAACGAGTTAACTCCGGTACAAAAATTAAAAACGCTTTTATTTTTATAAAAATATCTTTTTGTATACCATACTCAACCACATAAATTAAAACACGAACACATGAGATTTTTTCAAGTAAGTTTGACGGCATTACTGATTTTTTTGCTTCCATCATGCCATGGCAACAAAAAGAGTGGGTTACCCAATCCACAAGATGTCAGATCATTGATTGTAAAAGTAAACGACCACTGGCAACAATCTCATCCCGAACATGGTCGTGCTTTTTGGGATAATGCGGCTTATCATACAGGTAACATTGAAGCGTATAAAGTGACAGGGCTTGATCGTTATTTGAACTATTCCCGTGAATGGGCTGAACATAACAGATGGATGGGTGCCGGATCTTTCAACCCTGAAAATTGGAAGTACAGCTACGGCGAATCGGATGAATATGTGTTGTTCGGCGACTGGCAAATTTGTTTTCAGACATACATTGATCTTTATAATCTGGTCGGGGATCCCGATGAAAAGATGGTAGCCAGGGCCAAAGAGGTTATGCAGTATCAGATGTCAACCGATACGGTTGATTACTGGTGGTGGGCCGATGGTCTTTACATGGTTATGCCGGTGATGACAAAGTTGTATAAACTTACGGGCGAGGAGCAATATCTCGACAAGTTATTCGAATACTACAGTTATGCCAAAAGCATCATGTACGATGACGAAACAGGTTTGTTTTTCCGTGATGCCAGGTATGTTTTTCCCAAACATAAGTCATTGAATGGCAAAAAAGATTTTTGGGCCCGTGGAGACGGGTGGGTATTTGCCGGTTTGGCCAAAGTGTTACAGGACATGCCTCCGGATCATCAACACTACAGCTCTTTTTTAGAGGATTTTAAACGCATGGCCAATACGCTAAAGGATGTTCAGCAGCCCGACGGATACTGGACCCGCAGTATACTGGATCCCGAACATTCTCCGGGGCCGGAAACCAGCGGTACAGCTTTCTTTACATACGGTTTTCTGTGGGGCATCAACAATGATATCCTGGAAGAAGAAACCTACCTGCCAACAGTAAAGAAATCATGGAATTACCTTGTGAATACAGCTCTTCAGAAAGATGGCAGTATCGGTTATGTTCAGCCTGTCGGGGAGCGGGCAATTCCCGGTCAGGTGGTGGATCAGAATTCAACCTCTAATTTTGGAACCGGGGCCTTCCTGCTGGCGGCATCTGAAATGTACAGGTTGTTAACAGAATAAATAGTGTCTGTCCATAAA
>NZ_AHZV01000002.1 GCF_000250735.1 Anaerophaga thermohalophila str. Valhall | reverse complement strand
GAAAACTTATGAATAAAGCAGGCTAAATTAAATCGACATTATATGAAACAACCAAAGACTACAAACGACTACATTGCGCGTGAAGAAAAATACGGCGCACACAATTACCATCCGCTTCCGGTTGTTCTGGAAAAGGGTGAAGGCATTTTTGTCTGGGATGTTGAAGGGCGTCGCTATTTTGATTTCCTGTCAGCCTATTCTGCTCTTAATCAGGGGCATTGTCATCCGAGAATTATCAAAGCACTCAACCAGCAAGCTTCGAAACTCACACTCACTTCCAGGGCTTTCTACAATAATGTCCTGGGAGAGTTTGAAGAGTATATCACACAATATTTCGGATACGACAAGGTACTGATGATGAATACCGGTGCCGAAGCGGATGAAACAGCCCTTAAACTTTGTCGCAAGTGGGGATACAAGAAAAAAGGAATCCCCGAAAACCAGGCAAAGATTATCGTCTGTGAAGGCAATTTTCACGGACGAACCATAACTATTGTAAGTATGTCTACTGATCCGGACAGTTATGGAGGATACGGACCCTTCACCCCGGGTTTTGTTACCATACCGTATAATGACACGGATGCTCTGGAAAAAGAGCTAAAAGATCCCAATGTTGCGGGATTTCTGGTTGAGCCCATACAGGGAGAAGCAGGTGTTTATGTTCCCGATGATGGTTTCCTGAAAAGGGCCTACGATCTCTGTAAAGCCAACAATGTTTTGTTTATGGCCGACGAAGTACAGACCGGAATAGGAAGAACCGGTAAAATGCTTGCCTGCGATCATGAAGACGTTCATCCGGATGTCCTTATTCTTGGCAAGGCTGTTTCGGGTGGTGTTTATCCGGTATCTGCAGTCCTGGCCGACGACGACATAATGCTGGTGATCCGTCCCGGCGAACATGGATCAACTTACGGTGGCAACCCTCTTGCCTGCAAAGTGGCCATGGAGGCCCTACAGGTTGTAAAAGACGAAAAGCTGGAAGAAAATGCCGAACGTCTGGGTAAAATTTTCCGTGAAGAGATGAAAAAGATCAATTCGGAGATGATAGAAACGGTGCGGGGAAAAGGGCTGCTCAATGCCATAGTGATTCGTCCCAAAAACGGAAAAGAAGCATGGGATGTGTGTGTGGCCATGAAGGAAAACGGTCTGATTGCCAAGCCTACTCATCAGCATATCATCCGGTTTGCGCCGCCGCTTATCATCAACGAGGAGCAATTAAGAGAAGCCATAGAAATTATCAAGAAAACCATTCTTGAGATGAGCTGAGAAAAACAATCATCAGAAAAAAAGCTGCAACCGATTAATAAATAATCCGTTGCAGCTTTTTTGTGCCCAGAACAGGACTCGAACCTGCACGTCCAAAAGGACACTAGTCCCTGAAACTAGCGCGTCTACCAATTCCGCCATCTGGGCCAGTATTTTCAGGTGTTGCCGTTTCGCTCAACAGCGGTGCAAATATAGAAACTTAATTTTTTTCGACAACAATAATCAGGCATTTTTTTCGTGGCTGCGCAGGCATTAATCCTGCCCCTAATCATTCCCGCGTTTCGTTTGGATTACAACAACCCCGTTAGCACCGCGGCTTCCGTATATAGAGGCACCGGAATCTTTTAATACATCAATGCTTTTCACATCGGACGGGTTGATGCTGCTAATATCGCTTACCACAACACCATCGACAACGTAAAGCGCACAACTTGAGAGATTAATAGAACTGATTCCACGAATAATGACTTCATTTCCCTGTATCTGGACTCCGGCAAAACGACCTCTTATCAATTCAAATATATCCCTGTATTGAGAGAAATCGGCTTGCTCACTGTCCAGGTGAGAAACTGAATGCAACAATTCGTCTTCTTCAACATAGCCATACCCGACAGCCAACTCCTTATTTTCAGGCGTATTAATGAATTCCACATTTACGTATACGGTGTCCGGTGTACGGTTGTTAATTTTCATTCTTTCATTACGAAACACCTTACCTTTAAAAAGCAAAACGTCTTTAGGATAGGTGACAATAGTAAACCATCCGGCGGAATCGGTTATTGCACCGGTTTCGCCCTTTTTGGCCTCTATTTCAAAGTTGGCTACCGGAAGATCATTCAACGTCAGAACCTGTCCGGTAACAACTCTGTTCTGTGAATGAACTGGTGCGACTGCAAAAGTTGTCACAAATACGACGAATAAAATAAATTTGGTTCTCATAAGTGATAAACAGTTAGATTTAAAAAATCTGCCAGCCGGCAGTATGCTTTATATGACAATTGATCGTTAGACTTTTAAATATTGGATAAAATATAATCCATATAGTATTGATATACTGCATTTTAATAAATAAATGCGGTCTAAAAAGCATTGTAAAAGTTTAACGGACTGTTAATATAACACAAATACATAAAATTTCGTCAGTAATTCATACGATATTTTAACTAATGCTTGTCTACAATAGTCAGTTAAAAAAAGCCTAAACGCAGAGACGCAATGACGCAAAGTTTTTATTATGAGAGAGTTGTGATTTGCATCATTGATTGTGTAAACAATTAATTACCAGATATTTGTAAAAGTTTAACGGAGTATTGTGTCTATAAACTCGCAAAATTTGTGCAATATGTGTGTCTGTTCAGAAAGTGCCAGTTGCAAGGCTTGCAAAGCCACCAAAAACGGAGTTTACTTTTCGTAAATGAGTATTTTGGCGGCAAGCATAACACAGCAACCACTGCTCAGCAAAGTCTGTTACTTCGTCGCTCAAACCGCTGTAATTTTCAACTACCAGATGAAAGCGATGCGATTGAACTTGTCGGATTTCCACCTAAAACGGCCAGATGGCCGCATAGGAACCCGTTATTTTTTTCTTTAAAGGTAAAAATATCTACACAATGTCCACAGGTCATCAAATCAAGGATCAAAACGGACTGTACTTCCTAACCTTTCAGGTGGTAAATCGGGCAGAAAAACGGTTTAAAAAGGTAGTCTGCAGACTACAGAAGTAAAACGACAAAGTCAGAGACTTCGCCGAGCGGAGGATCTTTTTGGGGTAATGCCAAAAAGAACAATGGAAAATAAATTTGAAACAGACTGCTGACTTTTTCAGCAGCCTCTGCAATTTTCCGTTAGACTTTCACGGATGTCTGGTAAGGTAAAGAGGCTGTCTAAAAAGTCGCCAATTGGAGATAATAAATACAATACTTGCTGATGCAAGCTTGTATTTCAAATAGTTACACAGGGATAACGGAGCTCATCACAGAGAGACACAGAGAAAAACTGACTTTTTGGACACCCTCTCTACCACTCATAATAAAAACTTTGCGTCATTGCGTCTCTGCGTTTAGGCTTTTTTTAACGAACTATTAGTTAATAAAATATGCTTGATTTTTTTCAGTCTTTCATTTAATTTTATCAATTCGAATCATTTTTTATTTTCACCTCAAAACATTACAAATATGTCAATCCTATCCAAAATTTTCAGTGGCAGTCTGTCAGGCGTGGTCGAAAGCGTTGGAGGCGTAATCGACAAATTTTCTCTCTCAAAAGAAGAGAAACAGCAATTTAAATTAGAGATGCAAAGTCTGCTCATGCAGAAGGAAAAAGAACTGGAGGAAACGTATCGCACCGAACTCGAATCCAGGGCCGATATCATTAAATCCGAGATGGCACAGGGCGATGCATTCACCAAAAGGGCACGCCCATCGATTATTTACGGCGGACTGCTCTTTATTTTTATTGTTCATGTTTTGGTGCCCGTCATTGCGCTTATAGCCGGCACACCATCCGGTAAAATACCCGAAATATCGCTTCCTGTCGAATTCTGGTGGGCATGGGGAACAGTTGTTGGTGTATATGGTGTGGGTCGTTCAGCAGAAAAAATGGGCGCTTCCAACAGAGCCACCCGTATAATAACGGGTTCGAATGCGGGCAAAATTGATAAATCCAAAATTGCTGAAGGATGATAACAATTAAGAAACATATTCTGAATACGGATGACAATACCATTCCGGTATCTTTCGATGCTTCTCCCAATCATTCCGATGCATTTTCAGACGGGTTGCCCGATACCATCGTGATGCACTATACGGCAGGGAGTTCTCTGGAATCATCTGTCAACTGGCTCAAAAATCCGGCTTCAAAAGCTTCGACACATTTAATCATCGGGAAAAAAGGTGAAATTGTTCAGCTGGTACCTTTCAATCTTAAAGCATGGCATGCAGGGATCAGCAAATGGAGAGGGCGCTCGGGATTAAACCGCTACAGCATTGGAATTGAAATGGATAATGCAGGTCTGCTGGTAAAACGTGCCGACGGTTATTACACAAATTTCGGTAAGCGCCTGGACAACAGTCTGGTCGTACTCGCTCGCCACAAATACGGCGACAAGGAGCAAGCATGGGAAGCTTTTACCGAAAAGCAAATCGAAACGGTTGAAACGCTCTGCCTTTTGCTGATAGAGAATTACCCCATCAAAGAAATTGTGGGACACGAAGATATATCACGAGGGCGTAAAACAGACCCCGGGCCGGCATTCCCGCTTCAAAAAATCATAAACAGAGTCCTTACCGGCCGCAAAGATGATGAATCATCAAATGATGGCAATGAAGAAAACAATGGAATCAATTATGGCGTTGTCTCGGCCGATTATTTAAACATCAGAAAGGAGCCATCGACAAATGGCCAGCTTGCTTCCGACCCGCTGCCCAGGGGCACAAAGCTCAAAATCATTGAAGAAAAAAACGGCTGGCTCCGTGTAAAGGTCGAGCTACAGGGATGGGTCAGCCAAAAGTGGGTAAAAGGAGTTTAAGCTGGTGAGCTGATGAGCTGATGAGCTGGTGAGCTGATGAGCTGATGAGCTGGTGAGCTGATGAGCTGATGAGCTGATGAGGGAATGAGGGAATGAGGGAATGAGAGAAAAGCCT
>NZ_AHZV01000003.1 GCF_000250735.1 Anaerophaga thermohalophila str. Valhall | reverse complement strand
GAAAACTTATGAATAAAGCAGGTTAAGAGAATTATCCCCCGTATTCTTTGACAGCTTCATACATTGCTACCACATTTTCAACCGGCGTTTCCACTTTTAATTTATGCGAAGGACCGAGGATAAAGCCTCCGCCTGGAGACATAATATCCAGAAGCTCTTTCACACCTTCTTTCACACGGTGAGGTGTTCCCTTACGTAAAAGCAATTCTTCATCCAATCCGCCGGAGAAAGTAATCATTTGCCCGAAATCTTTCTTTAACCCTTCGGGGGCCATACCAGCCGCCCTGGTCTGAATAGGATCGAGCACATCCGCACCCAGCGAAATAAAATCCGGGACAAGTTTCCTGACGCCTCCGCAGCTGTGCATATAAAACTTGACCCCCAGCTTGCGCGGAACATCTACAAACTTTTCAATGGCAGGCCGGCAATAGTTGTTCCATGCATCATAACTGATAATTAATCCGCTATCGGCGCCGAAATCATCTGCTATCCTGATAAGGTCTACTTTATCGCCTGTTGCTTCAAAAAATTTATCTATGAAATCAATATAAAATGCTGTGACTTTTTCAACCAGGACATTGAAAAAACGCGGGTTATACATCATCACATCCAAAAAAGTATCTCTTCCCACCAAACGCTGAATAATACGAAAAAGCCCCGGAGAAGAATATCCGGGAGCTGTCATGATGGCATAATCTTTATATTTTTCACATTGGCCGGGTAATGTCGAAAAATCGAACAACGCGGTTGTTGGCCAGGGATAATCCTCCAGGTAAGCAGGATCGGTAATGCCCTGCAATGGAAATTTAACGGCTTCCCAATAACGCAAGTCTCCTCTCCCAACCAGATCATATTCAACGCCCCAGATGTCCGCTTTATGGCCATTTTCTTTATCGACCAAAGGCCTCCCTACGTAGTCGGGTTCTACCCATCGAAAGTCAATGCCTAGTTGCTCCAGCATCTCGTCTTTATCCGAAAACCCCATCTGGGCAATCATTTTCTCAGTAAATTCGGGAACGGCCCAATAAAATACGGGGACACGATCAGGCTTTTCATGATTCAAAGCTGATAAAACGCGTTCTTTATGGTTCATAAGCGTGAATTTTACTTTGCTTGCATCCTTAGGTAGTGCGTGTCGATAAACTCGCAAAAAATTTCTACAATATGTGTGTCTGTTCAGAAAGTGCCAGTTGCAAGGCTTGCAAAGCCGCCAAAAACGGAGTTTACTCATCGTAAATGAGTATTTTGGCGGCGAGCGTAACACAGCAAATGGTAATTTATGGACAGACACTAAGTATTCCCAAAAACCGTAAGAGACCGGATCATAAATGCCATGTTAACTGACAATCAATTATCACTTTTTTTAAGCCAAAAACATTGCAAGATAAACAAAAATATCATGCAGTTCTTCAAATTTCATAAAAATACTGATGAAACGAACCTGATACAGATTGTCACAAAAAAACATGTATAAATCAATTATGCGAGTTCCAACAGACGAATAACCTAAGCAATTTTTATACTGACGAAACGAGCATGGCAAAGTTTATCACAATAAGAACATGTATAAGTTCTTGCATGCGAGTTCCATTAGCCAATAACTTAAGTAAATTATACACGAATGAATACTATTGTGCAGTATCACTACTCTTTAGTGGTTTCATTACAAATTTACAGGTATATTCTGCTTCGGTTAGCCGGTATTGTTTGTGTGTCCATGCTCCCCAGCTGTTATCTCCCCCAACTCCCATCTGCATAAGGTCAATATCCACAGCCGTTAAGTCTCCTGGAACAACATCGGTGGTATGGCGCTGAACATCAGGATGGTAAAGCAACCGGCCATCCTCATTAAATGGAGATTCGAAATCCTCCAAAAGATTATGATGTGCCGACACCTCCAATAACTGGTCACCTTCAAACAAAATTCCTTGTCCGGATGCATTGGTAATGCTAAGCCATCTGACATCTGTTTTGTTGCCGTTCTCCTGAGGCCGGACATAAGGCCAGTATTGATCGGCTACCGAGCCGGAATAGACATCCACAAATGCCGAAGTTTTACGATCCTGATAGGATTCATGCGGCCCGCGACCAAACCACTTCATCTGATCAAACTCACGGGGCATAATGAGGGTCATACCCATACGCGGAATTTCGGGCAATCCCTCATCTTCCTTAACAAAATGGTGGGTAACACTTATTTCTCCGTTTCCGTAAATTTCATATAATACTTCGGATTGTCCGATATTATCACCTATACTATCCTGATATTGATAAACAAAAGAAATTGATTTGGGATTGCTTCTTTGGTTTATCTCGTATGATTCAACGGTTTTGTAATTTGCCACATCACGCCATATTCCGGAGCGGACAGGAAGACCATTTCCGTAATCATTGTCAACAGGTGCCCTCCAGAAAGCAGGTACGGGACCGCTCTTTAATAATTCTTTCTGATTAAAAGTATATCGGGTCATCAAACCCCGGGTAACATCAAAATGGATACTGAAATCATTTCCGGAAAAAATAACTGCTGTATCGGGTTTTTCCCATTTCATATTCACCCTGCCGTCAACAATTTTGTGTGATGTCTCCGCCTTAAAATGAGGAAGCTTAAATTGCTCTTTTGCCAGGGTGGTCCCGGCAGGCAAAATACCCATCCCTTCTTTCAGACGGGCATAAAGATTCAGGAAATATTCGGTGCCTTTATGAACGGGAAAATCAGCATTTATCGAATATACCTTCTCATCATAAGGCGATAAAGCCACATTCTCAATTTCTCCGGATTTTATCAATTCCCCGTTTCCTTTTATTTCCCATTCAAAACGGAACAGGTCGGTTGAAAGAAAAGCATATTTATTCCTGATTTCTATTTGGCCATTTTTAAGATCAACCGGTTTGAATCCGATATATTGATAAACTTTCTTCACCTCTTCCAACTCAGGCTGAGGAACTCGATCGGGGTCAACAACACCGTTAATACAAAAATTTCCGTCGGAAGGAACAGTGTCGGGCCCAAAATCACCCCCATAAGCCCAAAACTCTTCTCCTTTTTTATTGGTCTTTATGAGCCCCTGGTCAACCCAATCCCAGATAAAGCCACCCTGCATCACATCATACGATTCAATAACGTCCCAGTAATCCTGAAGGTTACCCACGCTGTTTCCCATAGCATGCGCGTATTCGCATTGAATTAGCGGCTTTTGTCCGTTATTTTTCGCATAATATTCCATGTGCTCAATTAAGGCATACATGGGAGTAAAAAGATCGGTATTGCGACCACCGTGCGCTTGTTCATACTGTACGGGGCGACTACTGTCAACCGATTTCAGATAGTCATAAGTGGCATCAAAATTGACACCATCACCGGCCTCATTCCCAAGCGACCATATTATTACTGAGGGTTGATTTTTATCCCTTTCAAACATATTTCGTGTTCTGAACAAGTGTGCCTCTTTCCATAGGGTATCCTTGGCCAGCGATTCTTTTCCATAGCCCATACCGTGGGATTCAATATTGGCTTCATCGATCACGTAAAGACCGTATCGGTTACATAATTCATAAAATCTTTCAGGCTGAGGATAATGAGAGGTTCTTACAGCATTAATATTATGGCTCTTCATGAGTTCAATATCTTTCATCATGGTAGCTTCATCCACAACATGTCCCGTTAGAGGATGATGCTCATGAAGATTGACACCCTTGAGATAGACATATTGTCCGTTGATGAATAATTTGCGGTCGAGTATTTCTATCCGCCGAAATCCGACATCCTGCTGTATAACCTCAAGAACACTGCTGTCCTCATCTTTCAAAATAATTTCCAGTCGATACAGATTTGGAATTTCAGCCGACCAGCGTTTAACAGATGATATTTCGGAACTCCATTCTACCTGCTTTTCCACTACAGCATCAATAAAACTCTCAACTTTTTCATCGCCATAATATAAATTAGCCTCAACAACCACCGGCTCGTCGACAGAAACATTATTAAGCATTAGCTTCAAGGTAAAGAGACCTCTTCTAAAATCGTTTGACAATCCCGAAGTAACCCTGAAATCCTTAATGTGTTGTTTGCTTCTGGCCATTAGAAACACATCGCGGGTGATACCTCCTAATCGCCAGAAATCCTGATCTTCGAGATAACTACCGTCGCTCCATTTGAATACCTGTACCGATACTGTATTTTCTTCCGGTTTGAGATACTCAGTGATTTCAAATTCGGCAGGTGTTTTACTATCCTGACTGTATCCAACCAGATTTTCGTTAATCCAAACATACATGGCAGAGCTCACCGCACCAAAATGAATAAAGACATCTTTGCCATTCCAGTGGTCAGGTATGGTAAAAGTTCGTTTGTAAGAGCCAACAGGATTATAATGATCCTGAATTTTGGGTGGTGTCTTGGCATGAGGATATTTGGCATTGGTATATATGGGATAGTCGAATCCTTCCATCTCCCAGTTTGAGGGAACAGTGATTGTTTTCCAATCGCGAATGTCAAAATCGTTTTTATAAAAATAATAGGGGCGCTCCGAAGGATTTTGCGCCAAATGAAACATCCACTCGCCGTTCAGCGACTTGATCAACGACGAGGCCCAAATATTATCCGCATCAACCTCACCGGTATTGGCAAATGGCACAAACCATGACCTCGGATTTTCTCTGTTTATCTGATTAACTCCTGGATTTTCCCAGTCGCGCGGTTCTTTTTCATCAAAAGGAACATCGGAATAATCTTTATATTCGGTACAGGAAGTAAGAAGTACCATTGCCAGTAATAAAAAGAAACAGGAATATTTCATTCGTATAAAATTTACTTAAGTTATTGGTCTAATGAAGCTTGGATGTAAGATTTATACATGTTCTTATTGTGGTAAACCTATCTATGTTCATTTCATCTTTCTAAAAATCTAATGACCTATTGTGGTAACCTTTGCCTTGCTCATTTCATTCGAATAAAATTTATTTTTCAAGGCCTAATGGAACTCGTCCCGAGTAATCAGGGCTCGTTTCACAGTGCTATGCGGGTTTCTAAGGTCGTATGCCCACCGCCGGAAAGCAGGGAATCTTAACAATCTGAATAACAAATTTATTATTTTTTTGAGAAATAAGTGATTGTCATGAAACAAAATAAGTTCTACTTTTGCAGCCCGATAAAGTAAACTAATCCATGGAAGTTATTATCTGGCTCGACTATATAGGCACGATGGTCTTTGCTATAAGTGGTGTATTAACTGCAGGAAGCAAAAGATTGGATTTGTTCGGAGCGATGTTTATAGGGGTAGTGACAGCAATTGGCGGTGGCACGATACGCGATCTGCTATTGGGTGTGACTCCTGTCTCCTGGCTGCAAGGGTACGGTTATTTAATTGCAATATCATCAGGATTCATAATCACTTTCATTTTTCGAAAGTTTGTTGCAAAACTAAGAAAAACGTTATTCCTATTTGACACTATTGGAATAGGTGTTTTTACAATTATTGGACTGGAAAAAGCTTTGAATCTTGGTGTTAATCCGGCAGTAGCAGTCATTATGGGAATGACATCGGCTGTAGTTGGAGGCGTCATTCGCGATACACTCACGAATGAAGTGCCCTTGATCTTTCACAAGGAAATTTATGCAACTGCCTGTATCACTGGTGCTTTATTTTATTTGCTTTTTCGTTGGGTAGGACTTCCGCTTCCAGTCAACGAGATACTCACGGTAGGTATAATAATTTCTATACGATTATTGTCAATCCGGTATAATATTTCGATGCCTGTATTTAACAATCCTGATAATTAAAATCACTCCTCATCATCAAGGCTGGCAGCAATATTCCAGTAAGTTTGGGCTTTATCCATTTCTCCCAGACGGGCACAAACATCACCAAGGTTTTTGTAAACATCGGGATCGGATTGCTGAAGATTGGAAGCTTCGAGGAAATCCTGATACGCACCGGAAAAATGTCGCAATTGAAAGCGAACTTTTCCACGTCCGTAAAGAGCTCCGAAATGCCTTTGTTTTATTTTCAAAATAGCAGAAAAGTCTCTTTCAGCACTTTCCAGATCACCGGTTTTTGTTAAAAGGTTACCCCGTCGAACCAAAGCATCCACAAATTTAGGATTCAGACTTAACGCTTTATTCAGATTAGCCAGGGCACTTCGCTGGTCGTTAAATTTTACCTCACATTCATTGGCCATCAGGAAATATTCACGAGCAAACTCCTCAACATTCTTTTGTTGCCGGGCCAGTTCATTCTCTAACTCGGTAATTTTGGCTTTAAGGCGGTTAGCAAAGGTCATCTGAGATGCCATGAATCGCTGGATTTCAGGCTTTAAAAGATCGTCCTTGCGATAACCTACTGCTTTTGCGAACTCCCGTGCGGCCTCCAGCCAATTTCCCTGACGGAAACTTTTCAGAGCCGAAACATACAACATATCGGCCTTTGCTTTAGTCAGTTCTTCGCGGATTAGTTTCTGGTCGTTAGCGGACCGGGCAAACTCCTGAACCTGTGGATTGATGATAATATCCCGTGAAGTAACAGGTGTTTTCAGCACAATACCGTTCAACGAGCGGCACCGGCTTAGTGCCACATAAAGCTGACCTCCTGCAAAAGCACCACCACTGAAATCGATAACCACTTTATCGAATGTTAAACCCTGACTTTTGTGCACTGTAATTGCCCAGGCAAGCCGAAGCGGATACTGGGTAAAGGAGCCTATCTCCTCTTCGATAATGCGATTGTTCTTTTCATCGTAGCGATATCTCAAATTGAGCCACTTCTCCATTGTAACCAGATGAATCTGGTCGTCCCCGGTTCGGACATAGATGCCTTCCTCATCGATATCCTCTACAAGACCCAGTGTTCCATTATACCATCTGCGTTGCGGGTCGTTTTTTACAAACATCACCTGTGCATTCTCCTTTAAAACAAGTTCACGCAGTGTTGGCAAAGCCGAATCCGGGAATTCACCCTGAATTTCACCGGTAAGAGTAAACATATCGCCCGGTAGTTCGTCAAGTTTCTTGTCGTTTATATAATTCACAGTATCGCGCCTTGTAGCCAGTGTAATAAACAAGTCATGGGCAGGTGGATCAAAATTCCTGTCAAGACGCTCGTTAATCCGCGAAATATCTTTGGGAGTAGCCGAATTTACTCTTATTTTGTCCAACATCCGAACAAAGCCTTCATCATTTTGGCGGTAAACCTTCTTTAATTCAATTTGGACCAACGGGATACGTGAGAATACACGGGCCGAAAAGAAAAAAGGCGACTTGTAAAACCGGCTGAGTATTTTCCAGTCGTCCGATTTGACTACCGGTTCAAGCTGAAAAGCATCTCCCACCATCAGTACCTGTTTGCCACCAAAAGGTAAGGTTTTATTCTTTGTGTAAACACGCAGTACCTGGTCAATAAAATCGAGAATATCGACCCTTACCATGGATACTTCATCGATAATAAGCAAATCGGTCTCCCGAATAAGCTTGATCTTTTCCTTATTGTATTTCAGGAAATCAAAAATACGGCCGTCTTTGGTGGAAAGATCCGGATCATCGGGAAGAATTGGGCGAAATGGTATTTTAAAAAAGGAATGCATTGTAACACCACCGGCATTAATAGCCGCAATACCTGTTGGCGCCACCACAATATGCTTTTTATGCGTATTTTCGCAGATATAGCGTAAAAACGTAGATTTTCCCGTACCGGCACGTCCTGTCAGAAATACCGACGAATTGGTATATTGGATCAGTTGAAGCGCATTTTGGAATTCAACATTATCCAAATCCATATTTACGGGCAGTTCGTTCATCGCTGCTCTTCTTTTTCTTCAATGTTTTGTTCCACCTCATAAGAGCCGTAACGTTTTATCACACTATATGCCTCATAAACTCCTAACTCGCCAGCCTTACTCAGGTCGAGCGTACCTTCGGATGTCTTACCAAGAAAAATTCTTACCAACCCTCTGTTAAAATAGGCTTCAGCAAAATCACTGTTCTTTTCAATAGCTTTGGAATAGAACTCAACAGCCTCTTCAAAGTTACGAAGAACGCTGCTCATATAGCCAAGATTGAACCATGCAAATTCGAATTCGGGTTCAATTTCTACTACTTTTTCAAGATCGTCAATAATCATGTTATAGTCAAGAATGGTCTGCTGACTGAGTTCGTCTCCGGCCTCCGAAACAGCCATAGGATCTTCATCCTGAATTTCTTTGGTGCTCATCTCGTTTACGGTCTGCACCATCTTGTATCTGGTGAAAGCTCTGGCAAAGCGGGCAATATAATGATCCGGGTCAATATTGATGATCCGGTTAAAATTGTCGATTGCATTGTTCAGGTTTAAAACATCCATATAGAGAAGTCCACGTTCCATAAGGAAGGGTATTCTGTCTGTATCAGATGAAGCAGTATCAATTTTTTGATCCAGTTTTGATATGGTTTCAAATATAGCTGCTGATATTTTCCTGCCGGGTTCTTTTGTTACGTTGGTAATTTCAAGAGGACGCTCAAAAAGAAGAAAACCAGACAACCGTTCAACGTCTCTCTCAAAATAGCGTACCCTGTGTACCAGTGTATCACCGGGGAAGAAAGAAATACCAAAGGGGGGTTGCAAGTCGACCATGATATTCCGGTTTTGAATTTTGCCGCGCAAAGAATGTGGTGTAAGCTGTTCCGGCTGGTCGGTACCAAAATCGTCTAATACGGCAATTTTGTCATAGTTCCGGATGTTTCTGTCGTCTTCTTTCCGGGTCTCCTTATGTTTACGTGGTGTGTCTTTTTCTTCTTCATCTCTGGCAGTTATTTGTTGAGATGCCGATTCGTCAATCTTTTCTCTTCTGTCCATCTCAATCTTCATGGCTGTGTTATAGTCGAGCTGTGCTGCCTCGGTTTGACCAAGGGCCTGTTTCACTTCCGCCCTGTTGTAATAAACCGGAGCAAAGTCAGGATAAGCATCAGCAACAATATTAAAATCTGACAACGCTTTTCTGAATTCACCCTTTTCTTTATAAAGCATCGCCCTGTAATAGAGAGTTGGAAGATCATCTCCCCGTAAGGCCAAAACACGGGAGAAATCGTCAATGGCACCGTCAAGGTCACCAATTTCGGCACGCAAAATGCCACGGTTGTTATATCCCATAGCATTACGGGGTTCCATCTCCACGAACTTATCGAAATCTTCCATTGTACCCCGCAAATCATCCAGCTGGTAGCGAATAATTCCTCTGTTCATGTAAAAAGAAGACTCATCGGGACGCAGTTTTATCGCTTCATTGATATCGGCCAGGGCAGCCTCAAAATTGCCCTGATAATACTCTGTCATTGAACGATTTACATAACCATCAGGAATATAAGGATTAACTTCGATGGCTTTTGAGAAATCTTCCAATGCCCCGGTGGTGTCGCTGGCAGAAAATTTCGCTAGTCCACGGTTTAAATAAGCCCTGACAAGTTTAGGCGAAGTATCCAGTATTTCGGTATAGGTTTCTATGGCCTTATCGAACTGCCCGGTCTGGATATATGCAATACCCAGGTTGATCATCAGATTAATATTCTGCGGATCAATATCAAGGCCACGCTTGAAATCTTTGATAGAAGCTTCCGGATTCTTCATATTCTGATATAGAATCCCGCGAAGATTGTAGGCATCAATTAGATAAGGATTTCTCTCCAAAGCCTCATTGCAATCGTTTAGGGCACCACTGTAATCGTCGAGATAATATTTGCCAAGCGCTCTGTAAAAATAAGGCTCGGCAAGATAGGGTTTAGCCCTTATTATCTGATTAAAATATTGTATGGCAAGGACATAGTCCTCAAAATAGAGCGCATTCCTCCCAATTATGGTCATCCGGTCAGTATCTATCTGGGATTGAACATTCCCGATGCCCAGTACAAAAAATAACGAAATAAGGTATAATGTTTTACGCATATATCTGATCAATACCTGAATGAGGTTTCAAATTTTTCGGGATTTCCGGCACCATCTGTAATTTCAATTACCAGCCGGTGCGTTCCTTTTTCAAGAAACGGAACTTTTTTCAAATTACAAATTATACGGTTGTTTTTTGCGTCATATTCAAAAAGACTCCATCTCCCGTCAATGGTTGCGTCA
This sequence comes from Anaerophaga thermohalophila str. Valhall, assembly GCF_000250735.1. Lineage (GTDB taxonomy): Bacteria > Bacteroidota > Bacteroidia > Bacteroidales > Marinilabiliaceae > Anaerophaga > Anaerophaga thermohalophila_A. Next base: position 25,192 of record NZ_AHZV01000003.1, on the reverse strand, counting down.
TATGAAGCAATACCTGAGAATTCATCTTTTATTCTGACTGTTATTTCATTACGGTTACTGTAATCCATACTCCTCGGATTTATAACCGATATTTCGGGAGGAACCGTATCCCGCGTTAAAAGATATTCTCCACATTCCCGGGCTGATATTACAAAATGCGTACCTTCAATTCGTCCGCCTGCATACTCCAGCCGCTGATTGCTTCCGAATTTTGCACCACAAAGACCGGTTTTGTTACTAATTGAATCCACCGGTATTTTTATTTCAAACGTTTTGTGTACGGGAATGGTTTTATCAAGTACTGAAATTGCAGTTCCTGTAATTGACACAAAAGACTTTCTGATATTGATATCTCCCCGAATATCTCTGTAAAAACTTTCTTTATCGAACTCGACAACATATCCGTTCTGCCCGAATGTAAAAGGTTGCGATGCATCGATATAAACATTGCCATTTTTATCCGTATAACCGTAAGTTGTCAAAGCTTTCTCCCCATGTATTTCGAAATTTAGTGAGGACTCATTCCCCGAAATGTCTTTCACCACATAAGACAAATGCTTTGTGTCCCCCGGTATCATTACAATTTCACCACGATTTTCATCGGTTACGTACACATCATTGCGATTATAGGGATCGACAAAACTCTTCTGAATGGTACGGCCTGAAGTTACCTTTTCTGCGTAATCGATATGGCTGTTCAGATAACGGGTATTATGAAAAAAGAATCCATCGATTTCAAATGAATAAACCTCTCTGTTGTCAACCTTCAAATCAATACTGTGGATGCCGCATTTGCGCCAGGAACCGGTATAATAATCAAGAACATCAATCCCAATTCCGATGGTACCCGACGCCGAAATGTCCGGATTGTGTTTTAAATGAAAAGCACCATCATAAAAAACAGCCGGAAAATAGCTGGCTTCAGGTTTACCGTTAATAGAAGCATCGGCAGATAACGGATAAATTTTAACTCCAGCTATATGGGGTCTGATATCGTCTTTTACCAGGTTGGGAAACATCAGGGGATCAACAGGACGCTGACCAGCCGTTTCTCTTACCTCGAAATGCAAATGAGGTCCACCGGAACTGCCGGAATTTCCGGAAAAACCAATTATTTCACCTTTCAAAACATCAATTTGTCCCGAAGTGAAATACTCATTGATTGAGAAGGATTCCCTCTCGTATTGAAGTGCAGTCACTAACGAATCAATGGAGTCGGAAAAAGATTCGAGATGTGCATAAACAGTTGTCAGACCATTCGGATGAGAAATATAAAGTGCTTTTCCAAATCCTCCGGGCGAAACCGCAATACGTGACACATAACCGTCGTCGGCAGCATAAACAGGCCAGCCTGTTTTGCCTTTTGTCGTAAAATCAACACCCGAATGAAAGTGATTACTTCGGATTTCTCCAAAACTTCCGCTCACTTTGGTTACTTCATCCAGCGGAAAATGATAATGCCACTGAGACGGTGGCTGCTGGGCAGCCATATCGAAAAATTGTATGACCGATAATACTAATGACAATAATAAACAATGAATTCTACGCATTAACTATTTTTTTTATCCTTAAACCCGATTGCTGGCAAAATGTTACATCCAAAAATTAAACCAAAAGCAGATATTTTATTTCCTCCTGAAAGTTTAGTATCGGGTTTGAACAATGCCAGGTACATAATGTATAGGTTGGTCACATATTTTGTGGGCTTAAAATTAGAAAAAAATAATAGGCTGACACGGGGATACATGAATTCGTCACAACGAAAATATGTAATAAGAAGGATTTAAATGCAGAGATACAGAGACGCTGAATTCTTATTATGAGGAGTGGCTGGTTGCCGGGTGCTTGTTCCGGGTTTTGTTCGTTCAGTTCCGCCGTTTGCCCTGCAGGAATTGGCAGGTTTGTTAATTTGGTAATTGGTTAATTGGTAATTGGTAATTGGTAATTGGTAATTGGTTAATTGGTTAATTGGTAATTGATCATGTAAAATTCCAAACAATTGACTTACAAATTATTAAAATACTTTAACAGAAAAATTGGGAACTATTTTGTATATTTAAAACCCAGGGTTTAAAATAATTGACTATTAACTTTTTTCTAATACTCTGCGTCTTTGCGTTTAGGTTTATTTGACGCACTGTTGTTGTAATCACAAAAAATAAAAACAAAAAGTTATGGAAAACAAGGATGCTTATATTGAAAAGTTCAATGCAAAAATCAAGGAACTCCAGGCCGATCTGGATAAACTCGATGCAAAAGCGCGTCAAGCCGAAGCCGATCTGAAAATCAAATACCAAAAGGAAATTGAAGATTTAAAAAAGAAGAAGTCAAAATTTGAATCCAAACTTGAAGAGATCAGAAACTCTTCAGGAGAGGCCTGGAAAGAGCTAAGAACCGGGGCAGATAAAGCTTTTGAAGATTTAAAGACCAGCTGGAAATCGGCATGGGATAAATTTAAACGCGCCGATGATTAACCGTTGTTAATTCGTGCGTGTCTATAAACTCGCAAAATTTTTTCACAATATGTGTGTCTGTTCAGAAAGTGCCAGTTGCAAGGCTTGCGAAGCCGCCAAAAACGGAGTTTACTTTTCGTAAATGAGTATTTTGGCGGCAAGCGTAACACAGCAAATGGCACTTTCTGAACAGACACTAATTCATAATCTGAAGCGGTATATCCAGAATCAAAAAGAAAGTTCCCTTTCCGCAAGCCCAATATCCATGGAAAGGGAACTATTGTAAAATACATGGAACCGGAAAAGGCACCTGGGATACCTGTAATGTTTATCGTGGTGACATTTGGTACCACTCTCTTGTAAGAATTTGTGAATCTTAAAATTGCCATTATATCGTTGCTCCCCCGCAGAAAAAATCAACATTTTTACAGACTCGTTTTGCAGAACAAACAATATTTTACCTATATTTGCACCGCATTTGAGAAAACTGTCAAACGCAACGATTCCGTAGCTTAATTGGATAGAGCACCTGGTTACGGCCCAGGAGGTTGGGGGTTCGAGTCCCTCCGGGATCACAAAGCAAAACCGCAATTCTTTAGTTTTTAAAGGATTGCGGTTTTTTCGTTTAATGCTTGCACCCCTTTTTGCCTTCAATTTATTTAATTTATTGACAGAAGGACCAACTTGAAAGTGCGAAGTACCATATGCATAGATTAAAGATTAATAAGTTGAAACAATGCTTGTCATGTTCGTCTCATTTTTGGTCTCATACCTTCAAAACCATTACATGTCTTCGTTTTCCTGCCATGTGTTTAAATTCAAACCCCATTTTATCAAACAACGGTTTGAAACCCATAAATCTGTAGCTTGGCGATCGTGGATCAACCGGATAGGCCTCTACATATTTTGCTCCACTGTCTTTAGCATATCTTATTGCTTGTTCAATTAGCTCTTTGGCAATCCCTTTTTGCCGATATTTCCGTTTAATGAACAAGCAAACCAATGACCAAACATCAAGCAGAGTATTGTCACCAGCCAAATCACGATAGGTTTCTCTTGGTGCAACGGAACACCATGCAATTGCTTCTTCACCGTCATAACAAAGGAGTCCAACAGGAGTTTGATTAGTGATATAACTTATTAAGGATTGCTTCGTGTCTGCTTTATTATATCGGCTTGTTCCTTCCAGCATTTTGCGCCAGACCATACACCAACAATTGTGCGGACCACCTTTACTCTCGAAAAGTTTTTCCAGGTCAGGCCAGTTCGATTTATCTACTGGCTTGAAATGTAAATCTGTCATGATTTTATCTGAATACCAAAAGACTTCATTCTTTTAAGGCAAATTTAAACATCGAAGGAAAAGAGTTCAACGGGGAAATGCGACATTTTAACGGGGGAAATACGGAGTCTCTATTTGATGTAAAAAAATAAGAAAAAAATATCCGAATTTCTTTTGATTTTTACAAAAACAACATATATTTGCCATTAATCAGAGTTTATTAATAGGATAAAAACATTGTTATTGATTAAAAATCTAATTATCAATTAATAAAGACAATAAATAAAGCAATTAATTACCTATAATACTAATAGGGATTACAACAAATATACTTAAACAACTGATGATATATAACCGGCCTTCTGCAAATAAAATGATGAATATGACATGTGCCATGATGTGTATGTGTCCGGATAGAGTTATGCAGAAGGGAAAACCACCATAGTTGGAAGAAACCAAAAACCAATAGTAAGTGACTAATTAAGACCCTTCTGCAATACGTGGAAGGGTCTTTTTTTATGTTTCTAAAGAAAAAGCTTAAAACATAAAATAATCATGGGACAAAAAAATTTTCTTCCGGTTGCCATTGACATAGCTGACGAAAAGATACTCGTTATCGGGGGTGGGCAATCGGCATGGAATAAAATAAAAATACTTCAACGCTTTGAAGCAAAGTTAGAAGTTATTGCACTTAGTGTATGCGATGAAATAAAACACAGTGGCATACCTTATTACGTTAAGTCGTATGAAAAATCGGACCTGACAGGCTATCTGATGCTTTATTCCTGCACCAACAATCCTGATCTTGACAAGCGAATAGCAAGGGACGGCCGGGATGCAGGCGTATTGGTAAACATTCACGATCATCCTGCCCTTTGCCAGTTTGTTTCACCGGCAATTTATCAAAATGGGCATTTACGCATTGCAGTAAGTTCAAACGGAACCGATGTATATGGTACGATACGAACACGTGATTTGATTAAAAATTATTTTGAAAAGATAAGGGCTATTTAGTGTCTGTTCATAAAGCGCCATTTGCTGTGTTACGCTTTACATTTCCCATTTCGTCGTCATTCATAAAACAAATAACTAACAATTTATCAATAAAATGAGCATTAAACTATCACCTTTGGAAGCAACTCAGCTGAAAGCTCTTGAGCAGTTAACGCATCAGCTTTCACCAGAACAGGCCTTGTGGCTGAGTGGATATTTTCAGGGTCTGAACCACTCACCCGGTATAAAGAGCGAGGAGTACGTATCCAGTAAAACCGCCTCCGACACACAACGGACGCGTTTAACCATATTGTATGGAACGCACACAGGCCATAGTGAATCAATTGCCAAAAAATTGCACGAAAAGGCAGTAGCAAACAACATTGACAGTACCATTACTGCCATGGACGAGTATAATGTGCGAAATCTTAAAGATGAAAAAAACCTTCTGGTGGTTGTGAGCACCCATGGCGAAGGTGAACCACCCCTTATGGCCGAAGATTTCCATCAGTTTGTGACGGGAAAAAGAGCGCCAAAACTGAAGCAACTTAACTACTCTGTATTGGCACTGGGCGACAAAAGCTATAAATATTTCTGCAAAACAGGATTAGACATTGATCACGCGCTCAGCAGTGCAGGTGCTACTCCTATCACCCCGGCAGTTACCTGTGATGTTGATTACCAAAGTAATGCCGCCCAATGGATTGAAAAGGTCATCGAAGTCTTATCAAAGCAGAATTTACAAACCCACGTTACGGAGAATTCTGAAGTTACGACAGACGGGCAGGCAATCGAATACTCACCGGCTAATCCTTTCCGCGCTAAGGTATTAGACAAAGTACGCATTACAGGTCGCGAATCGGACAAAGAGGTATATCACCTGGAAATTTCTTTGGAGAACTCCGGAATGGTTTACGAACCGGGCGATGCCCTCGGTATCATTGCTCAAAACCCGGAAAAGTTGGTAAAAGAGATTTTGTCAACTCTCGGGCATAGCGCTTCCGAGACGGTCGACACACACGCAGGGAAAACAACTTTGGAAGAAGCCCTGAAGCATCATTATGAAGTAACCATTCTTACTCGCGATATCTTGAAAAATATGCCTCAAAAACAGGCAGCAAAGAGCTTGAAACCATTCTGAACAACGATCGACAACTTGAGGAGTACCTATTTGGTCATGATATCCTGGACCTGCTTAATGAATATCCAGCCACTTTTTTGCCCGGCGAATTTATTGAATTATTGCGTCCTCTGCCCCCGAGACTTTACAGTATATCATCAAGCCAGGAAGCAGTTGGTGAGGAAGTGCATATCACCGTATCGAAAGTGCAATATACCAACAAAGGCAGAGTACGTGTCGGGGCATGTTCGGGCTACCTGGCCGAAACCCTGGAAGCAGATGATGAAGTACTGGTTTATATAGAAAAAAACAAAAACTTCCGCCTTCCGCCAAATGGCGATCCGATTATAATGATTGGTGCAGGAACAGGAATAGCTCCCTACCGTGCCTTTCTGCAGCATCGCGAAGCAACCGGCCACAAAGGGAAGTCGTGGCTCTTCTTCGGGGAACGACGCTTTTCGTCGGATTTTCTGTATCAGGTAGAGTGGCAAAAGTACCTGAAAAAGGGTTTTCTTGGGAAGATCGACCTTGCCTTTTCACGCGATCAGGAGACCAAAAGTTATGTACAGCATCGTCTCTCCCGGCAACAAGAGAAATTATTCAAATGGATGAATGATGGTGCATACCTCTATTTGTGCGGCGACAAAAAGAAAATGGCCGTTGATGTGGAAAAAACGTTGCTCGAGATCATCAGTAAACAAGGAGGCATGACTTCAGAAAAAGCCAAAGAATACCTCCACAGGTTGAAAAAAGAGAAACGTTATCTGACCGAGGTTTATTAAATCTATAGATGTTTAGAATGTCAATACTCCGTTAAGCTTTTACAGACGTTTGGTAATTAATTGTTTACACAATTATTGACGCAAGCTACAATTCTCTCATAATAAAACTTTGTCATCGCGTCTCTGCGTTTAGGCTTTTTTTAACTGACTATTGGAATGTAGAATAACTCATAAAAAACTTTTCATCATTGCGTTTAGTCATCTGACAACTGTAACAATAACAACATAAATATTTTATAATAATGAACAACCAAATCGACTGGAGCAAACTTTCGAAGCTCGAAAAAATAAAGCACGACAGCAATTATCTGCGTGGCACACTGACAGAAAGTCTTGAAGACCCTGTAACCGGAGCTATAGCAGAAGACGACACACAGATATCTAAATTTCACGGCATATATCAGCAGCACGACCGTGATATTGAAAAAGAACGAAAACGTCAAAAACTGGAACCGGCATTTTCCTTTCTAATCAGGGTGCGCCTGCCAGGAGGCATTGCTACCCCCGACCAATGGTTGCAGATGGATAAGCTGGCCGACAAATACGCGAACGGCACGCTTAAGCTTACTACCCGTCAGGCCTTTCAGTTACACGGCGTTATTAAACGAAACCTGAAAACCACCATACAGGGCATCAATGAGGCACTTCTTGACACCATTGCTGCATGCGGGGATGTTAACCGCAATGTCATGTCGCATGCCAACCCTGCGGAATCGGTAATTCATGAACAGGTTTATCAACTGGCCGGTGAGCTGTCGGCTCGTTTAACGCCACAAACACCCGCATATCATGAAATATGGCTGAATAAACAACTGGTGGTCTCTACCAAAGAGGAGATCGAGCCCGTTTACGGACGCCGGTATCTGCCTCGAAAATTTAAAATTGGAATTGCCATTCCTCCCTATAACGATATTGATGTGTTCTCTCAGGACCTTGGGTTTATTGCCATTGAAGAAAATGGTCGTCTCGCCGGCTACAATGTAACGGTGGGAGGCGGCATGGGATCAACCTTCGGGAATCCAGACACTTATCCCCGCCTTGGCGATGTCATCGGATTTTGCCGGCCCGGACAGGTTCTGGAAGTGGCTGAAAAGATTGTACTTATTCAAAAGGATTACGGCAACCGGCAAGACCGCAAAAGAGCCCGGCTGAAATACACCATCGACACAAACGGTCTGGAGTGGTTCAAGTATGAACTTAACAATCGCCTCGGTTATGAACTCTCCCCTGCACGCAAATTTAAATTCATCCGCAATGGCGATCGTTACGGTTGGAAACAGGGACCCAACGGCAAATGGAGTTTAAACCTGTTTGTTGAAGGGGGCCGCGTTAAGGATACCGAAACTCTTCCGTTAAAGACCGCCATCAGAGAGGTGGCCGGGAAAGTAGATGATGCCCGGTTTATTCTTACCGGCAACCAAAATCTGATCATTGCCAATACACAGCAAAAAGAAAAGGTGGCACGAATACTTAAAAAACACGGGGTGTGGCCTGCTTCGCTTTCCGGATTGCGTAAAAACTCCATTGCGTGTGTCGCATTAAACACCTGCGGTCTGGCTTTTGCGGAGGCAGAAAGATACCTGCCCGACCTGATCGGAAAAATTGAAACAATCCTAAAGGAATACGACCTGCTGAAAGAAGAGATTGTCATTCGCATGACTGGCTGCCCTAACGGTTGTGGCAGACCATATCTTGCCGAAATAGGGCTCATTGGAAAATCTATCGGACACTACAACCTCTATCTCGGCGGAAACAAACAAGGTACCCGGTTAAATGCACTTTACCGTGAAACACTCACCGAACAAGAGATTCTTGATACACTAAAACCCATTTTTGCCGATTTTGCCCTCAACAAGGCGAAAAACGAAAGTTTTGGCGATTTTGTAATCCGGCGGCAATACATTTCCGCCACAGAACACGGAAGAGACTTCCGGCATTAGCCCTCGTCCACGCCGACCGGCTTTTTCTGTCTATCTTATGTATAACTCCAACCCTCAGCCATATATCTAACAATCTAACATCTAATTAATCTATCAAGCCATGAACAATTTCATTCATCAACATCAGGAATTTTTACCCATCTCGATCAATATAACCGACAAAAAGATATTGATTGTAGGTGGAGGAAATGCAGCATTGACCAAGGTTCGAAGTCTGCATCGTTTCAATGTTTCGATAACAGTGATCGGTATTAAAATCGATCCTGCATTTTTGGAAATCGACAACATTCACATTATCCACAAAAGTTATGATCCGTCCGATCTTGAAGGATTCTTTATGGTATACGCATGCACCGACAACAAACACACCAACGAGATCATACGCGAACATTGCCATGCACGCAGTATTCTTGTCAGTCTTGCAGATAATCCCAGGCTCAGCGACTTCATCTCCCCTGCCATCTACAAAGAAGGCGACATGACGGTTGCCGTGGGCTCTAACGGAAAAAATGTAAAACAATCGGTCATGGTACGAAACAACATAAAAAAAAACTCCGGGCAAGACTTAGAAGATGGTCGGGGCAGCGAAGATAACCCAGACCGCATCCGGGTTCATTTAGCCAAAAATCCGGAAAAAAGCAATCGTAACAATAAACAAAAGGTTATTATAGCCGGCTTTGGACCCGGCGATCCCGGACTAATGACATTGAAAACCAATCAATTTCTTTTGGAAGCCGATGTGATTTTTCATGATGCTCTGCTCGACGCAAAGTTTCTGGAACAATATCCGGCCCGTAAAATTCCAGTCGGCAAACGATGTGGTCAGCCTCACATCCGGCAGAATGAGATTAACCGGCTGCTGGTGAGTGCTGCATTACGGGGTGAAAAGGTAGTCAGACTAAAGGGAGGTGACCCGTTAATATTCGGACGTGCCGGTGAAGAGATACAACATCTCACCAATAATAATATCGAAGTGGAAATTGTGCCGGGTATTACCAGTGTTTTTGCAGCTGCCGCTCAATTTCGTATTCCTCTGACTCACCGCGAAACAGGTTCTTCTGTTGCGTTTTGCGTGGGCCACAACATTTCGAACCGCAGTCTGCCCGAAGCCGACACCCTGGTATTCTATATGGGAGCCAGCCATCAGTGCGAAATATCAAAGGCACTCATTGACCAGGGCTGGAACAGAAAGACACCGGTGGCTTTGATTAGTAATGTATCAAATCCGAATTCAAAAGCGGTCATTTCACAACTTGATAAATTATGTAAAGATCAACTTTTGCCCGACACACCGTTGCTGATCATTGCCGGAGAAGTGGTGAAAAAAATGCCTGAAATTTCCGGCAACATTATCCAACAAGAAAAAAGAAAGATGCCGCTTGCGATATAGAAACATAATCTTTACATTTGCGAGCAAATAAAATTAAGGGGGTGCCTTACTATCAGGCTGAGATCATACCCAAATTACCTGATCAGGATAATGCCTGCGAAGGGAAGACATTTTGCCGTATGCTCACCTTTTTACAGTTCCGCACTCCATAGATTTCTGATTTTTCTTTTAATAATCATAAAGCTATGGAACAAATTGTATCTTCGGGAATTATTGATTCCTATTTCAGTAAACTCAAAGAGAATCTTTCGGTTGATGTTGCCATTGTTGGTGGCGGTCCTTCGGGGTTGATTGCAGCTTATTACCTGGCCAAAGCCGGCAAAAAAGTGGCTCTCTACGAACGTAAGCTGGCTCCCGGGGGCGGTATGTGGGGCGGAGCCATGATGTTTAACGAGATCATGGTTCAGAAAGATGCCCTGCATATTCTGGATGAAATGACCATCGATTATAAACATTACAGAGACGATTACTACACTGTAGATTCCGTACATGCCTCCTCTGCCCTCACCTATTTTGCAACAAAGGCCGGCGCACGCATCTTCAATTGTACTTCCATCGAGGATGTTGTTTTTCATAACAATAAAGTCAGTGGTCTGGTGATCAACTGGGCACCCGTTCACCGTGAAGGCATGCATGTCGATCCACTCATTGTGATGGCCCGGGCGGTGATTGACGGTACCGGACACGACTGCGAAATTGTACATACGGTAGCAGGGAAAAATGACATCAAACTTAACACGCCCTCCGGCGGAGTTATGGGCGAACGTTCACTCTCCGTGGAGGAAGCCGAACGTACCACCATTGAAAACACAAAGGAAGTATTTCCGGGACTTTTTGTTTCCGGAATGGCTGCCAACGGAACCAGCGGAAGCTATCGAATGGGACCCATTTTCGGGGGAATGCTGCTCTCCGGCGAAAAGGTTGCCCGGCTTATTATTAAAAGACTTTCTGCTATGGAGAAAGTTGTGGAAACCGGAAAAAGGAAGGTAGAAGTCTGACAGGCAAAAGGCAGAAGGTCAAACCGGAAGCCCGAGGATGGAAGATGGAAGTGAGAACGGAAATTTAGTATTCAGCTTTTCATGAATACGATATTGGACAACATTTTTGATTTGCCCCTTCAATAGGCTCCGGGCCTTCCCGAAACCTCCATGCAGGGGTGCAACAAGCTTTCGGGAGTTCCCGAAACCTCCATGCAGGGGTGCGACAAGCTTTCGGGAGTTCCCGAATTCTCCATGCAGGGGTGCGACAAACTTTCGGGAGTTCCCGAAACCTTCATGCAGGGGTGCAACAAACTTTCGGGAATTCCCGAAACCTTCATGCAGGGGTGCAGCAAGCTTTCGGGAGTTCCCGAAAGCATAAAGCAGGGGTATTTCAAGGTTTCGGAAATTGTCCACCCTGCCCCTCTATACCGATCAAGGGGTTTACAATCCGTTGTTGCTGACGACAAAACATTTTCTGTACAGACACACATACTGTGAAAATTTTTTGCGAGTTTACAGCGGAGCACTAATTAGTGTCCGTCTATAAATTACGCAAAAGTTGTTTCTGGTCATGTGTCTGTTCAGAAAGTGCCAGTTGCAAGGCTTGCGAAGCCGCCAAAACCGGAGTTTACTTTTCGTAAATGAGGATTTTGGCGGCGAGGGTAACACAGCAAATGGTACTTTATGGACAGACACTATATAATTTATGTCTTTTCATAAAAACTCACAACAAATGAACAACTTTGGAATATACGTAATCATCACCAAACCGGAACTACCATATACCACAATCGCAGAAAAGTGTGTGGAGAATAATATCTCCATGCTCCAATTAAGAGAAAAGCATTTGTCCGACAGGGAACTGTTAAAGGTCGCAAGAGATTTACGCACCATTACCAAAGGAACGAATACCAGTCTGGTCATCAACGACAGGCCGGATATTGCAGTACTTTGCGATGCTGACTACCTTCACCTGGGACAGGACGACATCAATATAGAAGATGCCCGCAGAATTGTCGGGAATATGAAAACAGGACTTTCGACACACTCTCTGGAGCAAGCCAGGGAAGCACTGGATAAAAAGCCCGATTACATTGGCTTTGGCCCTGTCTTTCCAACAAATGCGAAAGTCAGACCCGATCCACCGGTGGGCACAAATCTTCTGAAACAGGTGATTGATTTCGCCAAAGTCCCGGTGGTTGCCATTGGTGGTATTTTTCCTGATAACATGCACCAGGTGGTTGCTGCCGGAGCCAAAAATATTGCCATGGTCAGACATTTCATGCAAACAACAGAATTTGAAAAACGAGTACAGGCGGCTCAAAAGCAATTGACTTTACAATGATCAATTATCAATGATCAATGATCAATGACCAATTGACCAATGACCAAATTGACAAACCTGCCAATTCTTGCAAGGTAAGCGGCGGAGCCGGTCGAATAAATCCCGAACCAGCAACCAGCAACCAGCAACCAGTAACCAGCAACCAGAAACAAGCAACCAGCAACCAGCAACCAGAATGACCAATCACCAATTTTCCATGAATGTCAATGTATTTCAACCTTAATCATCTAAAATCTATTTATCTAACATCTAACAACTAATCATCTAAAATCCAACATAATGACAACACAACTCCACTACGCCCGTGCGGGTAAAATCACACCCGAAATGCAAACCGTAGCAAACCGTGAAAATGTGAATACGGAATGGCTTCGCAACGAAATAGCCGAAGGCCGAACGGTGATTCCCAAAAATTGTAACCACAATTTCGAGCCAAGAGGCATTGGTGCCGGTCTTACAACCAAGGTTAATGCCAACCTTGGCACATCGGAAAAGCATTGCCACCTGCCCGAAGAACTCGAAAAACTTAAAATAGCCGTAAAATATGGCGCAGATTCCATTATGGACCTGTCAACAGGTGGTAATTTAAGGGTAATACTGAAAAAAATACTGAACACCTCGCCCGTAATGGTCGGCACCGTTCCTATATACAGTGTGGCGACACGGCTTCTGGCCCGGGAAAAGACTATTGCTTCCCTTGACCCTGAAGAGCTCTTTAATGAAATTGAATTCCAGGCAAAAGCCGGTGTGGATTTCATGACCTTACATTGCGGAGTGACGCGTTCCACCGTTTCATTTCTTCATAACGATGATCGTGTTTGCGGTATTGTAAGCCGCGGAGGTGCCATCCTCAAAAGGTGGATGGCGGAAAATAATGCAGAGAACCCGCTTTACGAGCATTACGACCGCATTCTTGACATTTGTGAAAAACACGATGTTACCATCAGTCTGGGCGACGGCCTTCGACCGGGCGCCGGAGCCGATGCCACCGATCGCGGCCAAATTGCCGAACTCCTGGTATTGGGCGAACTGGTCGACCGCGCCAGAGAAAGAGGTGTACAGGTTATGGTGGAAGGACCGGGACACATGCCGCTTAACCAGATTGAAATGAATATGAAACTGATGAAACGAATCTGCCACGATGCACCGTTTTATGTACTCGGTCCTCTCACCACAGATTCTGCCCCCGGATACGATCATATTGTAAGTGCTATTGGCGGAACAGTTGCCGCCATTCATGGAGCAGACTTTCTCTGCTACGTCACTCCTGCCGAGCACCTTTGCCTGCCCAACGCCGAAGATGTAAGAAACGGCGTTATTGCCAGCCGGATTGCTGCCCATAGTGCCGATGTGGTTAACAATGTTAATGGAGCCCGCCAAAGAGATTTCATCATGTCTAAAGCCCGGCGCGACCTCGACTGGGAAACCATGTATCGCCAGGCACTCGATCCCGAAATGGCACGAATGCGCAAAAACGATTCGGAAAGCAGCGAAGAAGACCACTGCACCATGTGCGGGAATCTTTGTGCAGTGAAGAATGATAAGGCGGAAGTGAACTGATGTATTTCTATGACAACTTATGACATCATCTGAATAGCCCGTGACACCAATACATATCTCCCACCCTACATTTGCTCCAGAGAATTAATCATTTATTGTTTCATTAAAACTTTACATTATGAAAACTTTAATGCTTTCTTTGGCAGCAATGCTTTTAGGTGTCATGATTTCAAATGCTCAGGACAAAATGCATAATCATGTCGTCACCAAAACCGACACCATCTTTTGCGGGAAAATGACCGTTGGAAATTTTAAAACAAAATGTACCCTGATAGATGGTTCCCAACTCAAGGTTAAGAACAGCGAGATTGTCAGGTATTCAAACAACGGACAACTGTTCGAAAAAATGCCGGTTTACCGGAACAACGAAAAGACGGGGCGTACGAGTATGATGGAAGTAGTAAAATGTAAGAACGGTCTTACTGTTTACAAAGACGAGCACTATAATGGTGCCAGGGAATGTCTTGATGCTTACTTCTATTTTTATGAAGACGGTAAGTGCATTAACATTCAGAGAAATCCTGATGTTGATCATATCATGGCTTTTATCGATTCGTTTGGAAAACCTGAAACAGACCCGCTGAAGGATCGGAAATACGCGAGAGAATAGGAAAAAATGATTTGTATTTTAATTCCGTATTCATCGCTAATGTCAAATTGTTTTTTTAGTTTTAATATCCAAACGTTTTATTTCTCTGAATGACAAAAAAGTTGCATAAGATTTTGGCCGGCATGACAGTGCTGTTGCTGTTCCCTGTTATTATTGCCACCGTTTACGAGTACACCAGGATCAATGAGAACGAGGAACTCATCAGCACTGTTTACAAAGACCAGCTCGAAACCATTGTCTCATCAGTCAACTCTTATACACAGGATATTGCCGATAACTGGAGTACACGTTTGGAACTTTGGCTCAAAAATTCATCCGACAGCATCAGACTCAAAAAACTGGTTGCTGAAAACCAATCTGTTAAGAACATCATTTTGGTCAACGAAAACAACGAATTCCATACGGCCCACGGTGAAACAACAAATCCGGGCCTGTTTCATGCTCTCGATTCGGTACTAAAAAAACATGCAAGTGAAGTGGAGCAGCTAAGATATTATTACAAGAACGGTTATCGTAAATTTATCTCCATTTCAATCCCGGAAAATAAAACATTTTTGCTTTTCATCGCAGAAGGAAACGGGAAACAACTTTGCACATTTCTGGTTAATATTGATCTTCTGCAATTTCTGCAAAATCAGCTGAGTCCCCGCATCCAATCTATTGCACAGGAGCATTTCCGCATCGATCTTATCCACAAAGAAACCGGGAGTCTGCTGATTACAACAGAAAAAGAACCAACAGAAATAAAAAAATTTGATCAGGAAGGAGAAATGTGGTTTTTTCCGAACATCAGGATCGGAATCAGTCTGAAAAACCAGACCATTGCAGGAATGGCAAACAAACGAATCAAAGAAGGTCTGATGCTGATGGGAATGGTGGTGCTGATTTTAGTAGTTGGCTTATGGTTCCTGTTTGTCAGTGTAAAACGGGAAATTCAGCTGGCACAGATCAAATCGGAGTTCATTTCAAATGTTTCCCATGAAATACGAACGCCCCTTGCACTCATAAGTATGTATATTGAAACACTTGAGATGGGGCGCATCAAAACCACGCAAAAAGTAAAAGAATACTACCATATCATTGGAAAAGAGACACAACGGCTTGCCGGAATGGTCAATAAGATACTGAATTTTTCCAGGCTGGAAAGCGGCAGGCAAAAGTTTGAATTTTCCACATGCGATTTAAATACAATCGCGCGAAATGTTTTGGAAACTTATCATTTTCATCTGAAAAACAAGGGTTTTGATGTAATATATAGGCCCGCTCCAGATTTGCCACCTATCCGTTGCGACAGAGAAGCTATTGCCGACGCACTGATCAACATCATAGACAATGCTGTTAAATACAGCCGAAACGAAAAGAAAATCGAAATAAAGACAGGAACAAGGAAGAATTATTCATTTGTTGAAGTAAAAGATTACGGGCCGGGTATTCCAAAAAAGAAACAAAAAATAGTATTCGATAAGTTTTACAGGGTAACATCAGGAAACCTGGCCAACGAAGTAAAAGGTACCGGACTGGGACTCGCCATTGTTAACGAAATTGTCAAAGCTCATAAAGGAAAAGTAACCCTTAACAGTAAAACGGGAGAAGGGTGCACATTCAGGCTCTATTTCCCGATAATGCCAAACAAACCAGATCGAGATGATTAAAATATTAATTGCCGAAGATGAACTTCCTATGCTCCAGGGCCTTAAAGACAATCTGGAGTATGAAGGCTACGAAGTAGAAACAGCTACCAACGGTACAGAAGGATTAAAAAAACTCATGACCAACCGGTTTCACCTTGCACTGCTCGACGTAATGATGCCGGAGCTGTCGGGGTTCGATGTGTGCAAAGAAGCACGAACCAAAGGAAATAAAACCCCCATCATTATGCTTACTGCCAAGGCCGAAGAAATTGACAAAGTGCTTGGACTTGAATTTGGTGCCGATGATTACATCACCAAACCTTTTAGTTTGCGTGAATTACTGGCGCGAATCAGGGCTATTTTGAGGCGCACCGGAGCCGACATCCCGGCCTCTGACAATCAGGTACACCAAATCGGCAAATTACAGGTTAATTTTTCGGCTTATACTGCCAGCATTGATGGTGTGGAAGTAAAACTTTCGTACAAAGAATTTGAGATTCTTCGTTACCTCTGCACGCACAAAAATGAAACGGTTGACCGTGATGAATTACTGGACGAAATATGGGGAACGGATTATCAGCCCACCTCAAGGACCATCGATAATTTTATTCTCAAACTGCGTCAAAAAACAGAAACCGACCCCAACGATCCTAAAATTATACTTACTGTTCATGGCATCGGCTATAAAATGGTTCTTTAACTGATGACAATTTATGACATTTCGTTATCTGCTTTTGACAGATAAAATATTTTTCCGGCCCATATTTGTAATAGATGGTCAGACTTTCAGATATTTAGATTTAACCATACAATTTTGAAACAACGCTTAAGCAGTGAGTATTTATACCACACTCAATAATGAAAAAGATTTTACACAGATGAAGAAAGTAGTTATACTAATATTATGTTTTTCAACATTGCTGAATAATTCACCGACAATGGCAGACATTCAGGAAGTTGTCAGCCTGAAAGGCTACTGGAAATTCAACATTGGCGATGACATGGCATGGGCAGAAAAAAATTATAACGACAACAACTGGGACCAACTGTATGCTCCCGGAAACTGGGAAGAACAAGGATACATAGAATACGATGGATATGCCTGGTACCGCACTGCTGTCAATATTCCCAAAAATGCGGGAAGCAGACAGCTTTACCTGTTTCTCGACCGGATAGATGATGTGAACGAAGTCTATTTTAACGGAACTCGCATTGGTCGAACAGGTAACTTCCCTCCCAAATACGAGACGGCCTATAGTGTTCCGGTTACCTATCCCATCCCTGCTGAATTGATCAATTTCGATAACGCCAATACAATTGCTGTCAGAGTTTTCGATGAAGGAAAAGAAGGTGGATTTGTTGGTGAGGATTTAAAAATCGGTTATGATGCAGACGCAAACATGTTGGTTCAGGACCTGTCAGGAGATTGGAAGATCGGCTTCTACTACAACCTCAGCTGTCTAAAGCCCGGTTTCGATGATTCAGGATGGGATACAATACATGTACCTGCCTCGTGGGAAAGTCAGGGATACAACGATTACAACGGTCAGGCCTGTTACCGGAAAACTTTTAAACTAAATAAAGAGACCGGCAGGAAAACCCTCTATTTTATAGGTGGTAAAATAGACGATGAAGACCAGGTTTTTCTCAACGGAAAACTCATAGGAACTACCAGAGATATGTACAAGACAAAACTTGGTAATAGTTTTGCAGGAGACTGGCAGATCAGAAGAGCATATAAAATACCTGAAGGATTACTCAACACAAACGGAAAGAACGTGATTGTTGTGTTGGTCGACGACCATGGCGGGATGGGTGGAATATTTGAAGGCCCTGTAGGTTTAATGACAAAAGAGCAATACCTGATTTATGAAGAAAAATACGAATCAGAAGAATGGTTCCCTTTCCAAAACTTCATCAAATCATTGTTTTATGATTGATTGTCACGCCAGGTACTAATATTCGGACGTGTGTAACCTTGCAAATGGTACTTTATGGACAGACACTAAATTAGTGCTCGTCTATAAACTTTCAAAAAATCTCACAATATGAAAACATTTATTACCATATTATTCATCCCCTTTTTGTTTGTTTCGGCGATTAAAGCCAATCAACCGGAAGAAGAGTATCGTCCGGTCATCAGCCTTGAGGGAAAATGGAAATTGATGATCGGAGACGACATGCGAAGAGCCAGTCCCGATTTTGACGATCGCCACTGGGAAACTGTAGAGGTTCCTTCCAGTTGGGAAAATCAGGGGTTTCACGGTTACGACGGTTATGCCTGGTACCGGAAAAAATTTGTGGTACCAAAAGAATATAAAGATGCTTCTCTAATTCTGTTTTTGGGGTACATAGACGACGTGGACGAAACATACATTAACGGCCGGAAAATCGGTCACAAAGGGTCTTTTCCTCCTCACTACTGGACTGCTTACAACGCCGAAAGAAGATATATTATCCCCGATGGTCTGATCAATTTCAATGGATACAATACCATTGCAGTAAGAGTATATGACTCACAAATAGATGGTGGAATTGTAAAAGGCAAAATAGGCATCTTTCAACGTATAAGGAACCTTATTCCCGATGTAGAGCTGGAAGGATACTGGAATTTTAAAACCGGAGACAACATGGAATGGGCAAAACCTGGCTATGACGACAGGGAATGGAATCAGATTGTTGTTCCGGGAATATGGGAAGACCAGTTCGGCAAGCATTACGACGGATTTGGCTGGTACCGCAGACAGTTTAAAGCTCCGGAATCTATGGCCGGTAAACGTTACGTACTTATGTTGGGAAAGATTGACGATATTGATGAAGTTTATATTAACGGTAAAAAGGTGGCACATACTGGTGAAATGCATGACCAGCCTTGCATGATAACCACAAACAATGAACATTATCGTCCCCGCTATTATTACCTCGACGAAGAAGATATTGTTCCGGGAAAAATCAACACCATAGCCATAAGAGTGTTTGATAAGGGAGGCGAAGGCGGCATATACGAGGGTCCTGTCGGATTAGTAGAACTCAGACGATTCGTTCGATATTGGCGTTCTCGTTAGCCGCCTTTGTTCCTGAAACTGAAATCCATTACTATGAACGATTTGCCGTCGTTTACAGGTATCTCTTCCTGGAAAGCTTTTGTCATTCCGATTTGCCGGCAGATGTTGTCAATTTCTTCCGGCAAAACATCACTCACAATCCCTGAAAGCTTCTCCAGTGAAGAGTATCTTGTTTTGGAAACAAATGAAGCGCTATTGTTTCGTTGGATTACTATCACCAGATTCCCCTGTTTATTGAGTGTACCGATAATTTTTGGCAAAGCTATATGGGGATCAACATATTCTAACAACAAACCGCAAAAGGCAAGATCAATATCTGTCAATTCCAGTTTATCTGTCAGCAAATCGCAACAAATCGTCCGGAGATTTGGTATCCGATGTTGGAACCGATTGACAGTAAACTCCAAATACTCAGGATTAATGTCCAATGCATAAACTTGAGATGTAACATTATTGTCAATATGTTCAAGTCCATTTCCCGAAGCACAGCCGGGAAGAAGAAACTTCTCAGGATTATATTTTCTCAAGGTTTGCCGGGTTAAGCTTCCCAGAATTCGGGACTGCCCTACTTCCGCCATGTGCGACTCATAATCTATTGCAGGAATTTTCAGCCAGGGGTTTTTCATTCGTATAAAGTTTACTTAGTGTCTGTCCATAAAGTACCACTTGCTGTGTTACGCTCGCCTCCAAAATCCTCATTTACGATTAGTAAACTCCGGTTTTGGCGGCTTCGCAAGCCTTGCAACTGGTACTTTCTGAACAGACACACATATTGTGAAAATTTTTGCAAGTTTATAGACAAGCACTACTTAAGTTTATTGGCCGAATGGAACTCATCAAAGTAAACGAGGCTCGTTTCATCTGTTTGATATATATAACTTAAATCAAAATTTGCCCCTCAGTCCTGAAACCATCGGAGATATTATACCCCACCAAAGAATTCTCCCTGGCCTGGATAACCAGGTATACCATAGGATGGCTTGCTTCATTATACAAAGTACGGTTTCCGCCTGGGGAAACTCTGATTACAGAACCTTCAGATATATCAAAAACATCATCATCTACCTGAAATTTACCATACCCCCTCAAAATAACATAGATTTCTTCATTGTTTCTGTGCTGATGCAAAAACGGGATCGTCGTTTTGGGTGGTAATTCCGTAAACGACAGTTCTGCCCCTGTGGTAGCAAGTGCTTCACCAACAAACACCTTCCCTTCTACTTCCTGTTTCAATTTGGGATGCAGAAAGCGGTACGTAGAAAGTTTATTCAAATCGCCAACTTCTATGGCTTTGTAATTTTTACCTGAAGATTTTGTTTTCATAATTGTACTGTTCTAACTATTTCACGAATATAAAGTAAGTCAAAACCATTCAAGTGCAAAAAATAACGGGTTGGTATTTGGGTGGTTCAATAATAACATTTTCAGGAATTACTGAAATTTAAAATAAATCTTTATTCCTGTTTAAGTGAGTTAACCGGATTAGTAACAGCCGCACTCCAGGCCTGAAAAATAACACTTACAAAACCTACTGCCAAAGCTAAAAATGATGCCAGTAAGAATATATCCGCCCTTAAATTAATCCGGAAGGCAAAATTTTCCAACCAGTTTTCAAGGTATATCCAGGAAACCGGCACAGCAATAATACAGGCGAAAACCACCCATTTTAACAAATTGACGGTGAGCATGTATATAATGCTTTCTTCGGAAGAACCATATACTTTGCGTATACCAACCTCTTTTGTTCGCTGCATAGCAACATAAGTAGCCAGTCCCAGAAATCCCAACACAGAGACCAAAATAGCTATAACAGTAAAAAATACGAGAATGGTTTGTGATTGCTTTTCTGTGCGATAAAGTTTTGCAAACTCCTTGTCGAGCGACGTTATCATAAAGGGTGCATTTTCTGGTGAGAATTCGCTCCATTTGGCTTCAACAAAATCAAAAATTTCCTCTGATGGTCTTTCTTTAAATCGAATGAACATTCGCCGGGGTATCACATCATTCTGTAAAACCAGTACTTGAGGTACGATTTCGCACAGCTAAATTATAACCTCTCCTACCTCTTCATTGCTTCAGTCCTCAGATCAGCCGGCATTTTCTCTATGGCATATCGAAGGGCAGTTCGAGGCATTACCATTTTGTTTTTCATTACATATTCGAAGATAGTTTGCCGGTGTGTCTGGCTGGCGACTTTAAGCATCCATCCATATCCTTTTTGCACAAGATCATCTTTGTCGGTGAGCAGAAGGTCGGCTATTTCAAGTATATCAGACAGGAACTTCCCTTTTCTGGCTGGAACTATCAGCGAAACAGCAGAAGCACGTCGTTTCCAACGGTTGTCCGATTTGGTAAACCCCTTCAGGTTTTCCAGAAATTCGGGGTACATTTCTATAAAGTCGCCTACAGTGTGGTTACAAAGTGTATCACAGGATGCCCAGTTGTTCACATAATTATCAATCCATCGTTCAAAAATCTGAAAATCGGCAGGTCCATATTCGGAGTTAAGATAATATGACCAATCACAGGCAATGAACGACTCTTCCAGAAAGCCCGATTGCCACAGCTTTTCGCATAAACCAAAAATTTCCGATTTAGAATTGGATTTTATCTCTTTATAGAATTGCTTCCCGATCTTTTTAACCACAGCTGTTTTAACGCCATAGTACTTTATCTTTTCTTTGAAAAATTTCTGGCTGTTATTGCGGGTCTTTTCGTCGATATTACCCTGGAGTTCCTTACGGAGTTCACTTATTATATCATTCATTAGTATATCCATAGCTTTATTGAAGGATTACATTGCGTTTCTGCTTTTCAACGGAATATTGGCAAAGATATTTCTTATTTATTATGTCCATATTCCTTTTTAGCTCTGCAGTAAATTATACACTGTTTCGATGTTAATACCTGTTTTATTACTGATTTCGCTTTCGTTCATTCCCTTTTTCTTCATATTACGAACAAAAACATCAAGGGGCTCTCCTATTTCGATCAGATGCCTGTCAGGATCGAAAAACCGAATGGTCCTTTGCCCCCATGGCTCTTCCTTCATTTTGTGCAAGAATTCAACTCCTTCATTTTCCAGATCTGTGAAAATTTTTTCAATGTCCCGATGTTCAAAGCAGATTTCGAATCGGTTAGATTCGTTTGAAGTTTTCAGTTCTTTCGCAATTATATGCTCCGGTAGAACTTCCCAAAGTGTTATCCCGGAATCAAGAATGACATTCTTTCCAAAATCATGTTCAATGCTAAATCCAAATAACCGGGTATAAAAATCCTTTGAACGTTCTATGTTTTTTACAAACAAAACAGTTGAGTGAAAGTGCATAACTTACAAGGTTTAGTGATCATTGTCAAAAGTACAGAAAAAAAGATTACAGCCGGTTTGTCTTGCCAGCCATTGCTTCCTCATGGAATCATTTCCCCGCTCAACACCTTCAACAGTTCTTCATCATAGTCCTTAAAATACTCCCAGAACATGACGCCTTTGAGGTTTTTATCCCTGGCAAAATCACACTTCAACTGCAAAGACTGCAGATTTTCATAAGTGATAAAAATCCCCTCATCTTCATTAAGCAAATAAGGCGCTTTGGCAGAATCGTCCCATCCTTTTTTGAAAGCAGGGTCGGACAAATAGCTTTTCTTCAGATTCCGGTAAGAGAGGTTGACATTTTGAAGACCGGTTGCAGGCTGTCCCAGGCCGTCATTAACGGAATCAACATTCTTCCATCCTCTACCGTAAAAAGGAACACCAACAACAAGCTTTTCGGCAGGTACTCCTTCCTGAATGAACTTAGATACCGTTTCCGAAACAGAATTTCCCCACTCATAATATTCAGACGGGTATAGATTGGCATGATGACGGGCAACGTTATCCCATTCCCCTGCAAAATCATAAGTCATAAGATTCACCATGTCAAGGTATCGGGAGGCTTCCTGCATATTGGTCTTCTCAAGATAGGCTGAAGAAGCGGCAGCAGCAATGGTCAACAAATATCGTTTTGAGTTTCCTACTGAATCAAGTGCGTTTCGACATTCTTTCAACAAAGAAGTAAAGTTCTCTTTGTCTTCAGGACGGTACGGGTTTCCTGCCCCGGGAAGTCCCGGATATTCCCAGTCTATATCGAGTCCGTCCAATTGATGCTTTACTATAAAATCCAATGCACTTTGAATGAAACGGGCCCTTCTTTCCTGTGTCAGGGCCATATCGGAAAATCCACCGGACCATCCCCAACCACCTACTGAAATAAGTATCTTCAGGGAAGGATTATCTTTTTTCAACCGGTTCAGTACCACAAAATTTGCCGAGTCGGCATCATAGCCTTCAACCATTTTGCCATCCTCTATGTTTGCAAAGGCATAATTGATATGCGTCAGCTTGCCGGCAGCTATCGCATTTTCTTGAATTACGGTATTTCCCGGAAATACATAACCGATAACTACTTTGTCCTGTGACTCCGGATTCTTCGACGGATCTAAAGTCTTTTCGGATGAGGAACAAGCGCTTATGCCTATTCCAATCAGTAAAAAAGAAAAAATTTTTTCATTCGTATAAAATTTAATTTTTAAGGCCTAATGGAACTCATTGATAAAATGCACATTTGGCCGGCCGCCATTGATGAAATCTCATATCACAGTTTTAGTTTAACTCCAAACCGGGCAAGAATGCCTGTAAGTTGAACAATTAAAAGCGTAAATATTATGGCTTTAAGTATTCCCATCCAGGAGTGGGTCATCCATTCGGGCAAACTTATTCCCGCAAAGAAGATGGCGTGGTAGTATACACTTGGAAGCAGATAAGCCAAAAAAGTCTGCGTTCCGGCAGGATAAAACACATTTGCCCAGGCATGTTTGTTTCTTATTTCAGAAAGATACCACACAAGCACTAATAAGCCAAATCCAACGGCAAGAGAAACATAAACAAACGAAGGTGTTGCAGCGAGTTTGCTAATGCCCCATAAAGGCCGTGACACAAATCCTGCTATGAAAAATATAATTCCTGCAATGCCCCAGACAGCAAATAACCTGTGTACTTGAAATCTGATCTTTTTCATAACCAAAGATGCAAGCATTCCTGCAAAAGAAAGTGACGCATGAGCCCCATACGACTCAAGAGCCATCCAGTCAGCATTGTTTTGCAAGTAGGCCGATTGCGTATAGGCAATATGATACAAAAGCAACCCCGCAAAAACACAAAGTAATTTAACTAAATGCTTTTCCAGAAAAACATAAGCCATTGCAGCTACCAGGTACGCCCATCCGATAATTCCCAGAATTCCCCACCATTGAGGCAATAACCATGCATTGTTTTTGTCTCTGAATACAAACAGAACAAAAATAAGTAAGCCGATTCCTATATAGTGAAAGATTAAACCGAGCATCTTGCCGGCTTTTGTTTTCTCCTTTCCATAAACTCTCCATGACAAAATCACCCCTGTGTACATACATAATGCCCACAAATTTCGATCAATGCCCGATACCTCAACACTCATCCGGCTTGTATTGACCATTAAAACCCCGATAAAAACCAGGCTGAAAGTACGCTTAAGGATATGCCTGACAATGGTCAGGTCGCTGTCTCCCTTCTTTTGCCGCCCATCAACAGCAAGAGGAACTGACATGCCAACCCAGAACAGAAACAAAGGAAAAACAATATCAGCCAGAAACATACCATCATGACCGGCACTGGCATGTCCTAGCCATTGCGGAATATCACGAATACCGGGCAAATCGTTTACAAAAACCATGAGAGCAACAGTTATGGCTCTCAAAATATCGATGGACTTTATTCGCTGAGTCCCTGTTTTATTCTTCATATAAAAAGCAACATATCTTTACAATAGTCCGTTAAACTTTTGCAATACACTGCAAATCAATTGTTTGTGATTAAAGCGTGTTGTTTAATAAAATGCAGATTTTCAACGATGTACGAATCATCTTGTATCTTACATCTAAAAATCTAACGATCTATTGCTTTAGATACAAAACGTATGATGTATCCAATGATTATGAAAATTTGAACAACTCTTAGAATATCACTG
>NZ_AHZV01000004.1 GCF_000250735.1 Anaerophaga thermohalophila str. Valhall | reverse complement strand
CGGTCTTTTGTATCAACACTCCGTTAAACTTTTGCAGAATTCTGGTAATTAATTGTTTACACAATTAATGGCGCATGGCACAACTCTCTCTTAATAAAAACTTTGCGTCATTGCGTCTCTGCGTTTATGCTTTTTTTTTTACTGACTATTGCAGACGGGCACTAACTATAGGATAAGATGAAAAGAGAGCCAAAAGGTTGCTCCCGTTCCATATAAAAAAATTGTACTTTTGCGCCGTTAATAAATTATTCACCAATGAGACTTTATTCTTCAAAATATCTTAAACAATTTACAAAAGATATATTTCTGAAAATGGGTGCCACTCCCAAACAGGCCGAAACGGCAGCTGCCGTTCTTAATGCCGCCGACTTAAGAGGTGTCGATTCTCACGGGGTGGCACGCCTTAGCGGTTATGTAAGACTTTGGGAAAAACAACGATTAAAAGCCTCACCAAAGCCAGAGATTGTGCACGAAACTCCGTCAACAGCCGTAATGGACGGGGATTTGGGCCCGGGACTAATGGTAGCCCCGGAAGCCATGAACATAGCTATTGACAAGGCCAAAACAGCAGGTACAGGATGGGTAGCCATTCGCAACAGCAACCATTACGGAATTGCCGGATATCATGCCATGCTGGCTTTGGAGCACGATATGATCGGTATTTCAATGACCAATGCCAGTCCGCTCGTCTCTCCCACCTTCTCAAAAAGCCGCTTGCTGGGAACCAACCCGATAGCAGTGGCCATACCCGCTCTGAGCCAACCACCCGTTGTTATCGACATGGCCACTACTCCTGTAGCCAACGGAAAGCTTGAAGTTCTTCAACGCAAAGGAGAGAACATTCCTGAAGGATGGGCACAGGACAAGGAAGGAAATTCATCCATTGATGCAGAAATATTGAAAAAAGGCGGTGCCATGCTCCCGTTGGGAAGCGACCGGACACACGGCAGTCACAAAGGTTACTGCCTGGGCGGAATGGTAGATATTTTCTCATCTGTATTGTCAGGTGCCAATTACGGTCCCTGGGTGCCGCCATTCGTGGCTTTCCTTGACCCGCCGGCCAACCCTGTTGGCAAAGGTATCGGACATTTTATAGGTGCCATTCGTATAGATGCTTTCAGGCCCGTAAGCGAATTTAAAGAGCACATGGACAAATGGATTGAGACATTTCGTAATGCCGAGCCGGTAACCTCCAACCAAAAAGTGCTGATTCCCGGTGACCCGGAACGTGAAATGGAACAGGAACGCCTCACCAATGGGATTCCGCTTCTGCAACCTGTTATTGACGACTTAACCAGGCTTGGAGAGGAAATGGGTGTCCGGTTTAACGGGTAGGCAATAAGTCAGGGCTTCACTTGAAGGGAAACCCTGACTTTATTGAAGTTAAATCTATTCTATTTCAAAAATCCCTGTTGTTTCAACACATCAAGATATACCTTGCTAAAATGTTCGTTGTTTTCTTTAGTGTAGCGAACATCAGTAAACACCTGTGCAAGAGTTTCTTTGTTATTCTCGGCTACAAATTGTTTATTGGCTTCCAGCTCTTCTTTTTCTTTATATAAACGGTCGATATCTTCGGGTGAATAATCTTTATAGGTTTCCTGATGTACTACAGCCTCCAGCGGTAGACGTTCGGTCTGTGGCGGATTTTCATCGGGCCAGCCGAGGGTTACTGTAGCCACCGGCACTACACCTTTAGGAAGATTCAGGATATCAATAATTTTATCTGCATTGTAGGTCACTGTTCCGAGGTAACAGATTCCCAAACCTTTTGATTCGGCAGCTACACACACATTTTGTGCAACTAATAGTGCATCAATAGCAGCAGCAACAAATGACTGGAAATTGTCGTATCCGGGTTCGGCATTCCGTTGCCGGCACCATTTGTTAAACCGGTTAAAATCGGCACAAAATGTAAGAGAAACCGGGGCATTTGTAAAAACCGGCTGATTGAAATGCGTTGGTGCCAGTTTTTCTTTCATTTCCTGATCGCGGGTTACCACAATACTGTAAACCTGCATGTTTCCGGTGGTTGAAGCACGTGTTCCGGCTGTTAATATTTCATTCAGAAGTCCGTCATCAACCGGTTTATCTTTGTATTTACGAATTGTGCGATGATTTAATAATACTTCCATCATGGTATAGATTGTTAGATTGTTAGATTGTTAGATTGTTAGATTGTTAGGTTGTTAGGTTGTTAGGTTGTTAAGGTTGTCAGGGTTGTCAGGGTTGTCAGATTACCAGATTGTCTCATGTCACAACAAGTAGATAAACTGCAAAAAAGAGAATTATGATTTGAATTTAAAGAATAGTAGTATGATTTGCCCCCGGGTCGAGACAAAAAATCCATCACTTTTGTCAGGGCAAAATTTCATTTCACAGGTTCAATAACAGCGGCCCATCCGCCTCCGCTCTTCATTTCAATTTTCAATTTGTCGCCTCCGTTGATTATAATTTCATCTTTAGTATAATCAACAGCCGCCCGGTCGGCATTAATTCCGTCGGCAAAAACCGTTGCTTTGTATTCTCCCTCATCCAGGAATGAAAAGTCGATTTCAATTTGCCGACCGTTCCAGTCGGTCATTGCTCCCACATACCAGGCATCACCTTTACGGCGGGCAACGGCAACATACTCTCCAATTTCTCCTGCCAATGGCACTGTTTCATCAAAAACAGTAGGAACAGAAGCAATAAAATTGACACTTTCAGACTCTTTTTTGTAGGCTGTCGGATTATCGCACAACATAGAAAACGGAGAATCGTAGACAACATACATCGCCAATTGATGGCAACGGGTTCCCTGACTCACAGGTTCACTGTAAACAGCCCGCCAGTTGAACCGGTTAGCATTTTCCATGGCGCCCTGAGTGTAATCCATCGGCCCGGCAAGCATACGAATAAAAGGAATGGTTACATCATATTCGGGCATTTCCAGGTAATCGGTCCATTTCACCTGCTCCAGACCATATACCCCTTCATAGGTGAGCACATTAGGATAGGTGCGATGCAGCCCCGTTGGCTTATAGGCCCCGTGAAACAGGACAAACTGTTCATGTTTTGCCGCTTCTCGTGCTGCTCTGTAATAAAAATTGACCATTTTCTGATCATCACGGTTCATGAAATCTATTTTATAACCTTTAACGCCCATTTCAGAATACTTATCAAGCACCTTATCCATTTGCTGATCAAGAGGAAGCCAACCGGCCCAGAGTACAATGCCAATCCCTTTTTCCTTTCCATGATCAATAATTTCCTGAAGATCAATTTCTGGTATCACATTCAACAGGTTGGTACTTTCGGACCAGCCTTCGTCAAGAATAACATATTCAATTCCGTTTTCGGCAGCAAAATCAATGTAATATTTGTAGGTTTCAGTATTAATACCGGCACGAAAATCCACATTGAAGATATTCCAGTCATTCCACCAATCCCAGGCCACTTTGCCCGGTTGAATCCACGATGTATCTTCTATCCGCGATGGTGATGCCAGTTTGTAAACCAAATCGTTATTGAGCAATTCAGCATCGTTTTTTCCGACGGCTATCATCCGCCAGGGATAAGTACGATTACCGTATGTTTTTGCAATATAATCAGCTCTTTTGGTAACATACGATTGCAGATTATTATGACCTCCCTGCTCCTCTTCAAGCGGATAACCGGCAAATTCAGCTTCAAAACCGGTAGCATCTTCATTCACGGTAAGAAACATTCCGGGATAATCTTCAAGATCAGCCTCAGAAATCACCAAAGAAGAACCATCGTTATTCTTCACCAACAAAGGAGTAATAATAAGAGAATCGGGTTTAACCCCTGAAAGCGGTAAAACATCATAAGTGCTCTCAAAGGAAACCTGATAGCGACCGACAGGTTCGCGGACATAGGGAACATAAGCTTCTTTTGCATCAGGGAAAACAAACGAACTTTGTTCATTTTTTACAACCACATCATCCTTAATAGAGGTTACAAATCGATAGGCAACCCCATCGTTATATGCCCTGAAAATAAGACTGTATCTACCTCTGAAAATAAGATTCAGTTCGTTATAACTATTTTCAATTGTCGACTTTTTATACAGAATTGTTTCAATTACTTCGTCCTTTGACGCTGTAAATGAATTTCTTAGTACCGGATCATGTCCAAGAATTCCGAATTCTTCCAACTCCAATGCAATGGTGGAAGGGCCGGCAACCAGGCTACCGTTTACTTCAAGGCTCCAGGTAATGTTATCGGTTATAGCAACAGTTACTTCGAGACTCCCATCGGGTGAAGTTACATTTAACACTTCATTTCCTTTTCCATAAACCGATGAAGACAACAGAAGTATCATCATCGAAAAGCCGGCAAATAATTTCTTCATATCGCTGAGTTTTTATAAATCATTCAACATTTGTCCAAAATTAACAGTAATTTCTGAAAAAGTAATATTAGATACCGGACAGAACAAAATAAACAGATAATTAGATTTTTAGATATAAGATGGGAAGATAATTTCGATAATGCTGAAAATATTAATTTTAAACTAAA
>NZ_AHZV01000005.1 GCF_000250735.1 Anaerophaga thermohalophila str. Valhall | reverse complement strand
GGGCGGATAGGTTTAAACGGACTAGACTTTTTTCGTTCTTTTTGGGACAATGCCAAAAAGGACAATAAAATATAAATTTAAAATAGGGCTGCTGACTTATTCAGCAGCCCCTAATTAAGTAATTTTTTAACCGGAACTATTCATAAATTATTTCTTTATGAATGAAGTGAATCTTAGTCTTTGTCAGAGACAGGGATTATTTATGAATAATCCGGGCTAAATCGGGTTTATCCCAATTTCCACAAGCCTTTTTATTAGTCATCGTAAAATCATTGCGGAAATTAGTGTCTTACCCCTGATATTCGAGTTTTTTTTGGCAAAATTAATGCTCTGTCACCGCTCCGCGGTTAATTGTTACTGACTTTATTGGTAATGTTACCGCTCTGTCACCGCTCCGCGGTTTTAGTATTGACAACCCTATAACAACAGTTAATAGCCGCGGAGCGGCGACAGAACGGTAGAGTTATGTAATAAGAAAAACAAAAAGCTGCGGAGCTGCGACAGATAATGTATAAATTTGTTTGGTTCTGGCTTGTCCAGGTTAGGTTTTATAAGTTTGCCTGTAAAGTTACAGATTCAGTTGGCAATAGCTGTAGTTTCAAAATCTGATTTAGACCTGGCCAATGTCAAAATTATCAATACCTTTAAGAAACAAAATTTGTATCCTCCGATATAATGCATCGGCTATGTCACCAGACAATCGCAAACACAGAGGTCCAGGCCCCAGAGATCATTTGCTGTTTACAGAAGACCAGGTTGAAATAATGGCTGCAGCGGCGAAAGATTATTGCTGGCTTTTGGATAAAAATTATACGGCAAAAGCTGCTCTGAAACTGGTGGGTGACCATTTTAAACTGCAAGAACGACAGAGAAAAGCACTTGACCGGGCTTGTCAACCGTCAGAACTGGTTGAACGTGTGGCCACCGGGGAACTATCTTCTCCTGAAGCTCTGAAACACCGATCCGTGATTATTGACGGATTTAATCTGCTGATCATAATGGAAGCAGTTTTGAGCGGTGCTCCGGTTTTCAAAGGAAGAGACGGATTGATAAGAGATATATCAGGACTTCACGGCTCCTACCGAAAAATCAGTGAAACACCCAAAGCCATTGCTTTGACTGCAGCTTTTTTCAAGCAATACAATGCAAGTTCTGTTTTATGGGTGTTCGATAAGCCGGTAAGTAATTCCGGCAGGCTGGCGAAATTCGTGCAAGAGGTGGGTCTTGAAAACGACATACAATGGCAAACCAAACTGGCAGATCAGACCGATAATAAAGTTGCTGAAGCAGACAAAATTGTTATATCCTCCGACTCCCAGATACTTGCACGCTGCAATCAATGGTTCAATCTAATCTCATTCTTCCTGGAAAACCGTATTATTGAATCTAACTGGCTTATTGATATCTGGAAGCATAATTAGTGTCTGTCCATAATATTTTCCTTCCACCCTCGCCTCCTGCCCCCCGCTCTCTGCACTCTGCTTCATGCTTTCACCCTTTCACCTTTCCACCCTTCTACCCTTTTACCATTCAAACAGGTGAACCCCATGCCCTCTGCTCTATGCCCCATGCCCTCTGCTCTCTGCCTGCCAACTGCATCACTTCACCTTAAAGCATCATACAATATTTCCACGGGATGAAAGGCCTTCTCCCCTGTCCCGTCTTTGATCTGATGCCGGCAACTGGTTCCGGGAGCTGCAATAATGGTTTCTTTGGATTTTTGCCGAATAGCCGGGAACAATACCAGTTCCCCAATCTTCATTGACACATCGTAATGCTCTTTTTCATATCCAAATGAACCGGCCATACCACAACACCCCGAAGGAATGACTTCCACCACGTAATTTCGCGGCAGACTTAGCAGTCTTATAGTAGGATCAAGAGAACCTAAGGCTTTTTGGTGGCAATGGCCATGAAGTTTTATCTTTTTCGGGGAATCAATAAAATCACCAGGAGTAATGTTCCCTGCGTCGACCTCCCGTTCAATAAATTCTTCGAACAACAAAGCATTTTTTGCAAGAGAGCGGGCAGGCTCTTTAAGCTCTGATGGAACAAGATCAATATATTCATCTCTGAAACCAAGGATGGCCGAAGGCTCAATTCCCAGAAGGGGCACATCATCCGAAACAACATCTTTCAGCAACTCAACATTCTTCACTGCAATATTTCTCGCTTTCTTCAACAATCCCTTCGACAACCAGGCACGCCCGCTTTCCACATGCTTCGGGATAATCACTTCGTACCCGAGTTTTTCAAGCAACAAAACAGCTTTCCGACCTATATCAGAATCATTAAAATTGGTGAATTCATCATTGAACAAACAAACTGTTCTCTTTGGTTTGGCAGAAACCCTGGTGGTTCTGAAATGTTTTCGAAACCATTTTTCCAGCGTTACAGGCTGCAGCTTGGGAAAAGAACGACTGGGGGCAAAACCAACAATCTTTTTAAACAGTCGGGATGTGACCCTGTTGGTAATTGTGAAATTGTATAGTTGCGGCAATATAGAAGCCAGGTTGTTTAACCGTGAAATATTGGCAATAAGTCTGGTTCTGAATGACACGCCATTGGCCTCATAATAATGTTGAAGAAACTCAGCTTTAAGTTTTGCGACATCAACACTCGACGGGCACTCAGATTTGCAAGCCTTACAAGACAGGCACAAATCCATCACCTCGAAAATCTCATGATGATTGAACCGGTTTTTTACGTATGGTTTCCGAACATACTCACGCAAAATATTGGCTCTTGCACGGGTGGTATGCATTTCGTCACGGGTGGCCATATAGCTGGGACACATTGTCCCGCCCGACAAATGAGTCTTCCGGCAATCGCCCGAACCATTACAAAATTCGGCAGCTCTGATATAACCCTTCTCTCGCGAAAAATCAAAGATGGTTTTAATTTCAGGAGTTTCAACATCGGGTTGGTAACGGAGATGGGTATCCATTGGCGGAGCATCTACTATCTTACCCGGATTAAATATGTGCCGCGGGTCCCAGATATTTTTAATTTCCTGAAAAAGCGTATAATTCTCATCCCCGACCATAAAAGGGATAAACTCACCTCTTAAACGGCCATCGCCATGCTCTCCACTCAACGATCCGTTATATTTTTTTACCAGATGTGCTGTTTCTTCGGCTATTTTCCTGAAAAGCATTTGCCCTTCTGCAGTTTTAAGATTGATAACCGGACGCAGGTGCAATTCTCCTGAGCCTGCATGCCCGTAGAAAGCACATGTAAGATTTAGCGGTTCCAGTAATTTCCTGAAATCGGAAACATAAGCCGGCAGGTCTTCAACAGCAACCGATGTATCTTCAATAACAGCCACCGGCTTCGCATCGCCCGGAGTTGTATAAAGCACTCCGAGTGCAGCCTTTCGTAACGACCACACCCTCTTTATGTCGGTGCCTGTAACCAGAGGATAATGATATCCCAGTCCGGCACGTTGCAGATCGACAATGAGATTGCGGGCAGCTTTCTCGACATCCGCCCGGGAATGACGCGTGAATTCAACGACCAATAATGCTTCCGGTTCACCTTTAAGGAAGAAGCGGTTCCTGTTTTGTTCGGGATTGTTTTTTGTGCAGTTAAGAATAAAATCATCCATCAGTTCGCTGGCAGACGGATGGTGCTTCAAGGCGATTAAGTTTGCCTCCAAAGCCTCTTCAAGGGTATAAAAATGTACACAGAGTAAACCTTTTTCCTTTGGGGGAAGAGGATGACAGCGCAACTTAATTTCAGTAATGAACATTAAAGTGCCTTCCGAACCGGCAATAAGCTTTGCAAAATTGAAATTGGGCCCCTCCTTGCTGAATGGAGACATACCGGCCAGTACATCAAGCGCATACCCGGTATTGCGCCTTTTTATTGAAGGCTTGGGGAATTCACGCTCTATATTTTCCAGGTTTCTTTCGTTGCTAAGTATTTTATCGATGTTTCTGTAAATAGTTGTTTCAGGAGAATCGTCGGAAGAGTTACATTTTTCACGATATTCATCATTGTTCAGTTCCCCGAAAACAACCCTCGAACCATCGCTTAAAAAACCGCTCACTTCAAGAATATTGTCGCGCGTACTTCCATAAATCAAAGAATTTGCTCCGGATGAATTGTTTCCTACCATGCCACCAATCATAGCACGGTTGGAAGTTGAAGTTTCAGGACCAAAAAAGAGTTCGTATTCGGCCAGCAACAAATTGAGTTCGTCACGCACAACACCGGGCTGTACCCGCACCCGCTTTTCATCAGGGTTAACTTCCAGGATTTTCGTGAAAGTGCGGGAAACATCAACAATAATCCCATTGCCCACTACCTGACCGGCCAGAGATGTTCCGGCTGTGCGTGGAATTAACGCCACGTTATTTTCTCGGGCAAACCGGATCAAATCCCTGATATCATCCTCATCTTCAGGAAAGACGACAGCCAACGGCATTTCGCGATAGACCGAAGCATCGGTTGCATATAAGGTTCGAATAACCTCGTCGGTAAATACTTTTCCCTTCAATGAATTGATAAGTGTTGTTATAAAAGTCTCCATAAAATAGGGCAAACCCGCAACAGGCATGCCCTATAAACTCCAAATCCACAAATTCCGCAATTAAAAATCCAGTACCAAAATAATATCAATGACTTCTGCTCCCAAAAGAGCTATTATTGTTTCTCTTTATCCAATACCTCAACGATTTTCTTTTCCAGCTCTTCGGCCAGCTCGGGATTATCGCGAATTACATCTTTCACTGCTTCCCGTCCCTGTCCCAGCTTGGTATCTCCATAGCTGAACCACGAACCGCTCTTTTTAATAATGCCATGCTCCACGCCGAGATCAATAATTTCGCCAATCTTAGAAATACCTTCACCATACATTATATCAAACTCAGCCTTGCGAAACGGAGGCGCCACTTTGTTCTTCACAACTTTCACCCGGGTATGGTTACCAACCACCTCATCACCGTTTTTGATTTGTGTAACACGACGAATATCCAGCCGGACTGATGCATAAAACTTAAGAGCATTTCCGCCTGTGGTGGTTTCGGGATTTCCAAACATCACACCAATTTTCTCGCGCAACTGGTTGATAAATATACAACAGGTATTGGTCTTGCTGATATTGGAAGTGAGTTTTCGCAGTGCCTGTGACATTAAGCGTGCCTGCAGTCCCATCTTATTATCACCCATTTCTCCCTCAATTTCAGCTTTTGGTGTAAGAGCTGCTACCGAGTCGACCACGACCAGATCAATGGCTGATGAACGAATCAGCTGGTCGGCAATTTCAAGTGCCTGTTCACCATTATCGGGTTGCGAAATAAGCAGATTTTCAACATCTACCCCGAGTTTTTCCGCATAGAAACGGTCAAAGGCATGCTCTGCGTCAATAATCGCTGCAATGCCGCCCAGTTTTTGCACTTCAGCCATGGCATGAATGGCCAGGGTTGTTTTTCCTGATGATTCCGGTCCGTATATTTCGATCACCCGTCCACGTGGGTAACCTCCTACGCCAAGGGCCCGGTCAAGACCAATGGAACCGGACGAAAAGGAAGGTACATTTTCGGCTACCGATTCTCCCATGCGCATAATAGCTCCCTTACCATAGGTCTTATCAATTTTATCCATGGTAAGCTGAAGTGCTTTCAACTTTTCGGCATTCACCTTTTTCGCTTCCTGTTGTTTCTTTTCCGTTTTTTCCTGTTGTTGTTCGGCCATATTAAAATTTCCTGTTTAGTAGTTCAAATTGTCTGAAGGGACAATTGGGTACAAGGGCTTACGAAAATAATGTCCTTTCATTAGTATATAATTTACTTAAGTTATTGGCCTAATGGAACTCGCATGATTGGGGTTTATACATGTTCTTTTGTGACAAACCCTGCCATACTCGTTTTATCAGCATAAAATTAGTCTAAGTTATTGGTCTTATGAAATTTGCATGCAAGATTTTATACATTTTTTATTGTGATAAATTCTGTCATATTCGTTTCATCTTAAATCTTTTATCTAAAAATCTAATGATCTATTATGACAAACCTTGTCATGCTTGTTTCATTTTCGCAGCTTAAAGATAACCATAAAAATTAAAGATTCAACTCGGAAAATATTTGCTCGGAATGTTCTTTGGTTTTCACTTTATCGAAAACCTTCTCTATTACGCCATTCTCGTCGATGATAAAAGTAGTTCGAACAACACCCATATATGTCTTACCATACATCTTTTTCTCGGCCCACACCCCGTATTTTTGAAGAATTTCTTTTTCGGTGTCGGCTATAAGATCGAATTTCAGTCCGTGTTTATCGATGAATTTGCGATGAGATGCCTCACTGTCGGGACTTACACCGATAATCCTGAATCCTTTTCCAGCAAATTCATCCAAATGATCGTTCAAATTGCATGCTTCGGCAGTACATCCTGAAGTATTATCTTTCGGATAGAAATATAAAACAACTTTTTGTCCTTTAAAATCACTCAGCGAAATTTCTTTTCCGTCCTGGTTCTTACCGGTAAAGGCAGGTGCCTTTTGTCCTTCTTTTAGTTTTGTCATAGCATTACTGTTTTTAGTTTGTATAAAAACACGAACATCGGAATTTTGTTTGTAAAACAGTTAACCTGATCTATTCATAAATTTCCTATTACGATGTCCAACTATCTGTGAAATACAAGCGTCCTCGATAAAATCGGCTCGAAAATAATTCATTATTCCCTTCTCCGGTTTTATCTGCGGTTGCTTGTATTTCTTGATATTTGAACATCTCATCACGAAAACTTATGAATAAATCAGGTTAAAACCGAATACCAATTACACCTCTGAAACCAGAAAAAGAAATATCACCACTTTTCATAACACTCTCATTATTAAAAAACACAACATTCTCATTATTTGAAGGACCGGGGAAAAGCACCTCCTGTTTATCTCCGAATGGATCGTTGCCCAAAATGTAATACCGACCTTCAATAAAAAAATGTGACTTCTTACCCGGGAATACAACACCGGCTTCCACAAAAGGAAGTAACATATCATCCATTTCCAGATCATCATCCTTGTACATTGATCTTTCATTATAAAACCCTAAATCGGGCAGATCGTCAATCAAAAGATCGTATTGCTCATAATATCCGTGATGAGAAAACACACCCTCCTGTTCATAAGAGCTTTTCAAAGCCATACAGTACTCCGCCCCGGCGCCTCCGTATATGTCCCACCGCCCAAAGTTGAAAACATAACGTACCGCCATAGGTATGTTAAGCCAGACAAACTTTTGTTCCTCAATAACATCCGAAGCATATATTTGCTTTTCATATTCATCCCCTTCGTTATCAATGGCAGGCATTGTGGCATTATAATTTTCCACAACTGCCTCGAAAGAGAATAGTGAGATTCCAACCCCAGTAGATACTTCGAGCCAGTCAACTATCCTGAAATTGAGGGCCAATCCTCCTCCAATTTCCAAAGCCGGATCCATTGTAACTTCTTCTATTGAATGATTCCACTGACTCAATCCGGCTCCTGCATATAAGGAAACCCAAACCATTTTTTGCTCATCTTCTGTTATTTTGGCGGTTTCCGATTTACTCGCAACAGAAACTGAATCGTTTTTTTCTGATACTTGTCCTGGCAATGGTAACATCCAAATAAATAAAATTATAACTGTAACAAGACGCTTTATTCTGCAGGTAACGGGTGAAATATTGTAGTTCATGATGTTATCAAATCTGATTTTTGAAATATTGATTATTTTTTTGAGAATACGAGAGAAAAGTGCAAAGGCCGGATTGGACCTCTGCACCATTAAATTATTCTTTAATAAGCAATTTACGTTCTTCAAGACGTTCGTCCACGTATTCTATTCTTAACAGATAAACGCCGGGCTTAAATTGCGTCTTCTCCAGCTTCAACAGATCACTTTCTCCCCAGGCCTGATCAACCAACAGGCGTCCCTTCATATCATAAAGCCGGATTCTTGACTTTTCGGATATTTCGGGCAAACGAATTGTC
Organism: Anaerophaga thermohalophila str. Valhall; assembly: GCF_000250735.1. Taxonomy (GTDB): domain Bacteria; phylum Bacteroidota; class Bacteroidia; order Bacteroidales; family Marinilabiliaceae; genus Anaerophaga; species Anaerophaga thermohalophila_A. The sequence continues at coordinate 9,603 of NZ_AHZV01000005.1, read as the reverse complement.
ACTGCATTTCCACTTTGAACAGGATTGGGGGTAACTATGGCCGATTTCAATCCACTACCAGAATAGTTAATAGTATCGGAATAAACCACACATTGTGAAACCTCGTCAAGGGCGGTAACAACAAACTCACTCCCATCTTGTGAAGCAAGATTAAGGTATTGCTTTTCCGACACCTGTTCTCCATCAGCATACCATTTAAAATTGGAAAAATTTCCACTAATGTTATCAACAAAGTAGACAGACTCCCATTTGGGTTCGGGAATCACCAAATCGGTCATTTCTTTAAATTGAAGATTTATTGTAGTTTCATCAGAAGAACCACACCAATCAGTGGCTTTTAACGTATAAACACCGGTATTTTCTGTCACAACAGACTCTATAGAAACCGAATCAACATTAGTAATTAACGTATCCTGGCTGTTAAACACCCATACATAGTCCAAAACATCACCTTCTATAGCTGCCTCAAGAACAACTGAAGTTCTCGGACAAACCTCCACATTGGCATTTTGAGCTGTCAATGAAACCGGTACACAGGCCCTGGTCACGAAATTATAAGCCAAAAGGCTCCTGATAATCATTTCATTATTGGCATGGAAAATCATTCCTTCGGGCAACTCAAGATAATAGTCTTTAGATGCCTCCAGTCCGGGATGAGTAATGACAAGCAATGTGCTGTCTTCATGAGAAACATTACAGGTTACTTCTACATCAGGTGTAAAAGTGGGCAAGATCGATTCATCAACTGCTATCGGTTGATTAAACTGTATTGTAATGGAATCAATAAAATCAGTTAATCCGTCAGTGACAATAGAACTTTCCACGACCTCCAATGTCCCTATTTCCTGAACTTCGAAAGCACCCATATCTGTCTCCAGCCAATGAGTTCTTGCTTTTTTTGCCAGATCATAAGAAAATAAATCTTCGAAATACGACTGATTTCCCTGATCAATACAGGGAGAAAATTCCTGAAGAGTATAATCATCATTCTCCGGATCGCTCCATTGCGGATTATAAGAGATATTCTCTTCTCCGTTGTACCCGCCTTCCACACAAGAATAAAGCACTATGGATTGCATGTCGGAAAACTGTCCGTTCTCGTTGCCATAGACGATGCTGTTTCTAACATCATAATTTCCTGAAAGACCACCTGTATTAGTGGCAATATTATCAGCAACCGTACAGCTCAACAATTCCGGATGAGAATCTACATCGGCAAAAATGGCTCCTCCTTCCTGGGATGCTTCATTATCATGAAACAACACGTTAAAAAACTTCGGACTGGAATTTTCATTGTAAACAGCTCCACCGTAAACACCATTGTTGTTTCGGAAAACAGAATACTCAACCGAAGGTGAGGCATTTACATTGTACATGGCAGTTTCGGTAGCATCTTCAAAAATAAAACCTTCGATTAATGTCCCGGCATTGAGAGGTGTAGTAGCGTCATACTCGTTTCGAATAAGATTTACACTGTTATCCGAATCATCCCCGGCTATGCCGATATCTCCACTCAAAACAACAGGATTTTCCACATGATTACGATCCCGGGCATTGGATTCATTGCCAGCCAGACCACCATAAATAATCAATCCCGGTTTAAGCACCAAAGCTTGTTCGCGTTCAGCCCGGGTTACATTATCAGGATCGGCGGGTGTAACAGGATAATAAGTGCCGGCAGCAACCCATATCTCGTCAGCGGGCAATGCATAATCGATGGCTTCATGCAATGTACCAAAAGCATCATCCCAGGAAACACCGGTAGTTCCTGTGCTTCCTTCTTTTACTTTAATGGTGTGGTCGTGCCCAATATAAAAGGTAGTTGGCTCAGACCAGACAACATAATTACCGTAATCCAGCCCGATACTCCATTGATATGCAGTTCCAAACTCCAAATTTCCTATAGTTGTACTGTTATTTGAACCTTCAATACCGCTATGGGCAGTAAACGGACCATTCTCCAGCATATTTTCTTCATCGCCTGCTTCCCATAGTCTTAATTGATAATTAAAACCTGAAGGAATCTCGGTTTGTGGCACCATTGTTCCATCAGTGATTCCCCAAACAAGGTCGAGCATCATCAGCATACTGAAATCTTTTGTGCCACTACCACCATTTAAAGGAGATATATGTTCAATATGAACGTGTTCAAATGGTCCTATATCAACAGTTTTACCATAAATCCGGTCAAAGCCTGAAATATCTGTGGATAAGTTTTCCGGTACCAGAGCATTATCACCTGCATTTATAGCCGGGGATCCTTTTTGTAACTGGAAAAAGTTATTGGAAGCATCCACAAACATGGGATCTTCCGAAATGTTTCCATCAGAATCATCAGCACCGGCAAACAGACAATGCTGCAAACTGCCACTAAAATTAAAATCATCACAGGTAGATGCCTCATTGTTCCAGGCAATAGAATTGTATACCTGCACCTCTGCATTCCAGTATTTGAATATAGCCCCGCCAATGTAAGGCGTTTCATTCCCATACCACAAACAAGAATTGAAAGTGGCATCAGAAGAAGCCATAACTGCACCACCATCAGAACCGGCACTATTATTCACAAACAACACATTTGAAAATACAGGATTGCTTCCCTCCTTAATATATATGGCACCGCCCCATGTCTCAGCATGGTTATCTTTCAGCCATAAATTTCTCAGTTCGGGAGCCGCCCGGCTGATATAAACTCCACCACCATGATACCTGGCATTTCCTTTTTCAATGATAAATCCGTCCAGCACGTTCCCTTTGAGCGGCAGTTTTTCGGTTCCACTAATTGTCACAACATTGTAAACATTGTCGTTCATAACATTAGTAACACCAATATCTCCGCTAAGGATGGTCTCATTTTCAAGCCAGTCACGTTCATCAACAGAAGACTCAAAACCACCAAAACCACCATAAAGTTTCACGCCATTTTTCAAAGAAAAGCTACTACTTCTGTCTCCTAAAGTATCAACAGGTTTATAGACCCCTTCTGCTACCCATATCTCATCATTAGGAATAGACATTTCCAGGGCATCTTTAAGATCCATAGCGTCCAACCAGGATGAGCCATTGCCTGCTGCACCGGGTTTAACATAAATCGGATGATCACGATTAACCGTAAAAGTTATGTGCTCCGTCCAGTTTGTAAAACCTGTATTCTCAAGACTGCCAACCCGCCAGGAAACAATATCAGCCGGGTGAAGTCCTGTTAGTTGAGTTTCCAATCCGCTTATATTATCAATCAATTGAGGTTCTCCTTCATTAATAGTATACTCTACAACAAAGTCATTAACGTTATCCGGAGCAGATTCTTTCCACCCCCATTTCAAAAGGACGGTGGAGGCATCAGCCTCGAAATTAGATTTATCAGCAGGACTAACAAGTATGGGGATAATAACTTCACCTTCAAAAGCACCCATATCCACAGTGTCTTTCTGAATTCTGGGAACCCCGCAGTAATCATGAGTAAGCCAGTCGGGCAAAATTTCAGTATTTCCGGCATTAATGGCAGGACTACCTTCCTGTAATCTAAAATCAAATGCCTCTGCATCAACAAACAGTGGATTTTGAGAAAGATTATTTCCATCACTGTTGCCATAGCCACTATAAATAGAATTGGTAACAGTGCAATTATAGTCAAAATCATCATAAGAGACTCCGGCAGTATTTCCCCAGGCTATAGAATTAGTAACTGTAACACCGCTACCATAGACAGCACCGCCTACACCCGCTGCATAATTTTTGTACATCACACAATTAAAAATCTCCATATTTCCATAGCCAACGATAGCCCCTCCGTTATACTGAGATTCATTATCAACAAAAATGACATTTCCAAAGCTGGCATCACTATAAAAACCTCCATAAACTGCGGCCCCTTCATTAAGGGTATAATTGTCACGGAACCAAACATTCCTGACAACCGGAGAAGCTTTTTCTAACAGAAGTCCACCTCCATCCATAGCTGAATGTTCGTCGCCATATCCTTTCTCAATCACCACTCCGTCCATTACCGTGTTTTGAGTGATCGGCACTGCTTCGGTTCCCCTCATCTGAACGACGTGATAACTGTTATCCGTATCTACTCCAACTTCACCGATATCTCCACTCAAAATGGTTTTATTTTTCACCAGATTTCTTTCTGAGAATGAAGACTCGGTTCCTGCAAATCCTCCAAACAGTTTTACATTATCTTTTATCTCAAAGGAAATATTGCGATCGGTTGTCGATGTCGGTTTATAGGTTCCTGCTGCAATCCAGATAGAATCTCCGACAATTGACATATGCAATGCATCCTGAAGATTGGTTGCATCAGCCCAGGAAGAACCATCTCCTGGTCCATCGGGAACAACATACAAAGGATGTCCCCTGTAAATAGTAAATGATGACCTCGATGACCAATTTATAAATTCATTGTCATCTACATAAGCAACACGCCATTGGATAAAATCGGCCGGAGAAGCGTTATTAAGCGTAAATTGCTGTTCCGAAATATTTTCAATCAGCGTTGTATCGGTATTGTTCACAATATACTCCAGTTTGTAATCTGACACATTTTCAGCAACAGAAGGATCAAGGCTCCAATCCAGTACAACTTCACTGTTAGAGTAAACAGAACCATCCTCCGGTGACTCCAATTCAGGTACTATCACAAAGCCTTCAACACTACCTATATCGATAGTATCCTCAAGAATCCTAGTATTCCCGAAATAATCTTCTGTCAGCCAGGCAGGAGCAGCTTCTGTATTTCCATTATTAATAGCAGGGCTTTCCTCCCTTAATCTGAAATCTGAATTTTCAGCATCCATAAATGCAGGATCTTCTGAAATATTGCCATTAGAATTTGAAGCCTTCAGGTAGATTGAATTATTGCAGGTATAATTTCCATAAAAATCATTATTACGAAAACTGTTAAAATTATTCCAGGCAATTGAATTAATGACAGACATATTGCCATAAGCAGCACCACCCAAGAAACCGGAATAATTATTATACCATACACAATTATAAAACTTAAAATTACTATGGGAATAAACTGCACCGCCATCATGTCCCGATTCGTTGTTGATAAAAATAACATTGCCAAACTCAGCCCGACTCTGGGGATCTCCATATACAGCACCGCCGTTATAAGAAGCATAATTATTTCGAAACCTCACATTTTTTATAATAGGAAAGGCACCATCAATATACAAACCCCCTCCATCGCTGTAACCAATGCCATCGCCATAGCCTCCTTCAATCGTTACACCGTCCAAAACCATCATCTCTGTTACCGGATGATCCAGAGAACCGGTAATTTTGACTACATGATAACTATTATCACTCGCAACACCAATCTCCCCAATATCGCCACTCAGAACAACCTGGTTCTTATAAATATTACGTTCTTCAAAATCTGTTTCAACACCTGAGAATCCACCAAACAATTTCACATTTTTATTTATGACAAAAGAAGAATACCGTCTACCGGTAAATGATGGTTTGTAAGTTCCGCGGGAAATCCAAAGTGAATCTGCTCTGACTGCCATGCTTAATGCACCTTTCAAATCAATACCGTTTTCCCATGAAGAGCCGTCTCCGGTACCACCGGGTATCACAAAAAGCGGGTGTCCCCTGTAAAAACTGAAAATAGCATAAGCAGACCAATTGGTATAGCCACTTTCATCATCATAACCAACCCGCCAATTAACAACATCAAGGGGTGCCATATCGGAAAGTTTGTATTCATAATCTGCTATATTTTCAATAAGGATAGTATCTTCTGCCATTATATATTCAAGTAGAAAATCAGAAATAGTAGCAGCAACATCACTGTCCTTAATCTCCCACGTAAGGTTCACAGATGCACCCTCCTCTATAGTGAAAACTGACTGGTCTTCAGGAGTCAATAGATTAGGGACAACAATTTCTCCCTCAAATAATCCAATATCTATGGTATCTTCCAAAATCCTTGAATTCCCCAAATAATCAGTAGTCAACCATTCAGGGATAACATCTTTGCTTCCGGCATTCAGGGCAATGCTTTCTTCTTTTATTCTAAAGTCCCCGTTTTCAGCATCAATAAATTCCGGATTTCCTGAAAAGTTATTATTACTGTTTCCGTTATCATAAATTGTATAGGAAACCAGGTCATCATAATTCAAATCGTTATTATGATTGTTTTCCGTCGAGTTTTTCCAAAATATGGAATTAACAATTTTATTGCGTCCATACGCGGCTCCACCCACATAATTGGAGGAGTTATTAAACCATACACAGTTGTAATATTTCAAAAGTTTATTCGCATAGACTGCACCACCAAGTTCCCCTGATGAATTCCCGGTGAAGAGCACATTTCCAAATTCAGCCTGACTCCCGATGTCATCATAAACTGCCCCTCCATAGTTGGAAGCATAATTATTTCTGAAATGTATATTGACAAATACAGGAGAAGCCCATTTTAGGTATAATCCGCCACCGTTATCATTGGAATAACCATCTTCAATAGTGAAACCATCAACCACAGCACTCCAGTCATCAGGCTCTTTCGTTGTCCCCACTGCCGATAAAACATGATAACTATTGTCTGTATAGACACCTTTCTCTCCAATGTCACCACTAAGAATGGTTTCATTGATAATATGGTTTCGCTGACTAAATTCAGTTTCATTGCCTCCAAAACCTCCAAACATTCTTATATTTTTCGTTAGCTCAAAAGAGATGTTGCGATCAATTGTTGTTGTAGGCTTGTAAACACCCTTAGCAACCCAAATTGAGTCGCCATCCACAGCGTTTTCAAGTGCTTCCTTCAGACTCATGGCATCAGTCCAGGACGATCCGGTGCCGGTGCCATCCGGAGTTACATATAGCGGATGCCCCCTCAATATGGAAAAATTAAACTTTTTCGACCAGGTTTTTCTGCCGTTTTCATCTACACTGCAAACACACCATGAAACAACACTACCCGATTCCAGACCAGCCAGAGTGTAATTCATCCCCTGAATATCCTCCATTAGCAGAGGCTCTTCCTGATCAATAGTGAATTCAACAGCATAACTCTCTACATCTGAAGGTTGTGATTCGTTCCAGCCCCATTCAAGAAGTACTGAGCCGGTTCCATTTTCAAAATAGGTTTTATTCGCCGGACTAAGCAATACCGGAGCTAAAACCGCCCCTTCGGAAAATCCGACGTCCACAGTATCCTCCTGAATCCGATCAAAACCGTTCCAATCGGTTGTTAACCATTCGGGTACATCCTCGTTAGTGCCCGTATTCACTCCCGGACTTCCGGCCAGTAACCTGAAGTCATTTTTATCGGGTGCAACAAACATGGGATCTGCGGAAACATTCCCGTTGGTTTCATCACGAGTTTCATAAATGGAATTTCGCACAATATTGCTGCTGGAGAATTCATTATCGTACACTCCCGAATAGTTACCCCAGGATATAGAATTAGTAATAATTGCAGAACCATAAACAGAACCACCCCTGCCACCGGCTGTATTACCATGCCACGTACAGTTATAGAACTCAGCGCTGTTTGAAACAAAAACAGCACCTCCGTTATAGCTTGAAGAATTAGCGGTAAACAACACATTTCCAAATTTCGGACTGCAATCATAATTAATATAAACAGCTCCTCCATCTCGGGTTGCAAAGTTATCGCGAAACCAAACATTACGTACAATCATAGAGGTTCTATCTAATACCATTCCTCCTCCCCTATTGTTTCTGGCATACCCGTCTTCAATTATAAATCCGTCGAGAACAGTATTTATGGAAATGGGTTTTTTTACAGTACCCAAAGCTGTTACTACATTGATACTGTTATCCGTTTTCACTTCTTTATCACCAATATTACCACTTAAAATAGTTTCATTGGCAACCCGGTTTCGCTCTGAAAACGTTGTTTCATCACCGGCGAAACCACCAAAAATCTTAACATAATCTTTTAATTCAAATGAAACGTTCTTGTCTGTAGTATTAGTAGGATAATAAACTCCTTTGGCTACCCATATTGAGTCCACATCAATTGATAGGTCAATGGCAGTCTGCAAATCCATAGCATCACTCCACGAACTTCCGGTCCCCTTTCCCTCCGGGGTTACATGAAGCGGATGCCCGCGTAAAACAACAAACCAATACAACTCCGACCAATTTTCAACGCCGGAGGCATTTACACTGGCAACTCGCCATTGAACAACACTGGCAGGATTCAATCCTGTTAATGAATAACTTAAATTTTCCTGGTTTTCAACAGAAACAGGTTCACCTCCGTTGATGCTATATTCAAGGATATAATGCTCTACATCGGCTGGTTGAGTATCGCTCCATCCCCACTCCAAAAGGACATTTGCATGATCTGATTCAAACATAGTACTATCAGAAGGGCTCACCAATATCGGGGTCACAACACCTCCTTCAGAGACGCCCATATCCACTACACCATTCTGAATACGTTCTGCGCCAAAATAATCTGTTGCCAGCCATTCTGGAACTTTTTCATTATCACCCGTGTTCAGCGAAGGACTTCCGGCTCGAAGCCTGAAATCACCACTTCCCGGATCAATAAATTGAGGATCGGAAGAAATATTGTGATTATCAGATGAGCCTCTTTCGAAAATTGAATTAAAAATATATGTACCGTAAAAATCATCATCTTTATAGACAACCGAATTATTCCAGGCAATTGAGTTATAAACTTTTGCAAAATTACCTCTAACAGCGCTCCCCCGGTAACCTGAATGATTATCATACCATACACAACTGTAAAATTCCAATGCAAAAAAATTAGAATACACTCCACCCCCTTCACCACGAGCACTATTGCTGGAAAAAATTACATTTCCGAATTTCACGTCACTGAAATAATCTCCATAAACAGCCCCTCCGTCAGAAGAAGCATAATTATTTCTGAAATAACAATTCAGAATAAGAGGAGAGGCATATTTTAAATAAAAACCACCGCCATATGAATCCGAAGGCAAATAATCGTTAGCACAGCCTTTTTCTATAATAAAACCATCAAGTCTGGTTTTATTGGTTATAGCAGAACTTTCCGTCCCTTTAGCCACCAAAACATGATAACTATTATCCTTATTATCGCCCTCTACCCCGATATCACCACTCAAAATAGTTTCATTCAGTTGCCAGTCACGTTCAGACAGTTCAATTTCATCACCAACAAAACCACCATAGTAATGCACTCCGTCTTTCAACTCAAAACTGATATTGCGATCACCATCATTGGTAGGTTTGTAGATTCCTGCAGCCACCCATACTTCATCACCGGCCACAGCATCGGCAAGCGCAGTCTTCAAATCAGAGTATACATTGGTTTTCCCCTGCCATGCCGGACTGCCGGCTCCGGGTTTCACATAAAGAATATCAGCTTTAATCGTTGAAAAGAAAAAAGAAACCAAAAAAGAAAGAAAAGTTAGTGTATAAAGCTTTCTCATAAGTCAGGGATTAAAAAATTATTAAAAAATTTATTTCATCAGTATTAAATTAGTCTAAGTTTTTGGTCTGATGAAACTTACATCCATCAAATATTTACATATTCATTTAAGACTTTGATAATTATAAAAGTTTAATCAGATCAATGACTTAAGTAAATTATCACTACTG
>NZ_AHZV01000006.1 GCF_000250735.1 Anaerophaga thermohalophila str. Valhall | reverse complement strand
ATAAAAGATAAGTTCGATATGAATGCCATGTTTTTGCATGGCGGGACCACCCGAAAACAGCGTGATGAAATGGTGGAGAAGTTTCAGAATAATCCACACGAAAAAGTGTTTATTTTGTCGATTAAAGCTGCCGGAACCGGCCTGAATCTTACTTCAGCTAACCATGTAATTCATTACGATTTGTGGTGGAACCCCGCCGTTGAATCACAGGCCACAGATCGTGCTTTTCGAATAGGACAGGATAAAAATGTAATGGTTTATCGCCTGATTACGCAAGCTACTTTTGAAGAGAAAATCAATAAAATGCTTACCAATAAAAAGGAACTGGCCAATTTAACGGTGACTGCCGGAGAAAAATGGGTGGGTGATTTATCCGACAACGAGTTGAAGCAACTTTTTACTTTGAGTGAATAAAATAAAATCCGGCAGCATTCCCTTTTTATAAAGGGATGCTCCGGATCTTTTCTCACAGTTTAGGTAGTGTCTGTCCATAAAGTACCATTTGCTGTGTTACACTCGCCGCCAAAATACTCATTTACGAGTAGTAAACTCCGTTTTTGGCGGCTTCGCAAGCCTTGCAACTGGCACTTTCTGAACAGACACACATATTGGAAAAATTTATGCGAGTTTATAGACACGCACTAACCAGGGTTTGCTGAATAACACTTAAATAATTAATAATAAATTATTTACATCGCGTAATTCCATTTAAGGTGCAAGGTTTGTCATCCAAATCTTTAAAAATGTTTGCACCTGTAAATCAATAGATCATGAGATTTTTAGATATAAGATGATTTTTACAACATTAATATACTGCATTTAAATAAACAAACCTCTTTAGATATAAATAATAGACCTACAATGTATTGCAAAATTAATAAGGTATAATGTAAATGTTAATTGTCAACATATCACTATTCAAAAGATTGTTGTAATAATGAACGACTTTAACTATTTAAAAGGCGCGGTGGCCTGTCCGCTTTCCTG
>NZ_AHZV01000007.1 GCF_000250735.1 Anaerophaga thermohalophila str. Valhall | reverse complement strand
AAATCAGCAACTTTGTAGTTTTGGACTCCGGTGAAGGATTTGTGCCTAATGTTAATGATTATCAGGGAGATGGTTATCCCAATCCCTCTGATGGGTCTGCTAATTATGAAGGATACCGCTATCTTTATGGTGTTGGGCCCGGGAAAGAAATAGTTGTGGACTGGTATTACGGAACCGGACAAAGAGTTCAATAGTCATTTCAGAATTATCGGGAATAAGAAAGGGGTTGTTTTCATTAAAGCAACCCCTTTGTTTATTATCATCATATTTTCATCGACAACTGTATTCGTTTTCTTGCCACATCAACCTCGAGCACTTTAACCTCTACATGTTGGTGAAGTTTTACCACATCGGCCGGATTTGAGATATATCGGTCTGCCATCTGGGAAATGTGCACCAGCCCGTCCTGCTTAACACCCACATCCACAAAGGCGCCGAAATTGGTGATGTTGGTAACAATTCCCGGAACAACCATTCCGGGCTTAAGGTCTTCTATAGAAAAAACGTCTTTTGCAAATTCGAATACCTTAATGGTTTGCCGCGGATCACGCCCCGGTTTTTCTAATTCTTCCATGATATCTTTCAATGTTGGAAGTCCGGTTGTTTCTGTAACATACTTCTGAACATCTATTTTTTCACGTAAATGTTTGTTTTTGATAAGGTCTGAAATAGTACATTTCAGGTCTTTTGCCATTTTCTCAACAATGGAGTAGGATTCCGGGTGGACAGCTGTATTGTCCAAAGGGTTTTTGGCATCACTGATTCTCAGAAAGCCTGCAGCCTGCTCATAAGCTTTGGCGCCAAGGCGGGGAACTTTTTTCAGTTGACTGCGATTTTCGAAAGGCCCGTTTTCGTTACGAAAGGCTACTATGTTTTTCGCCAGCGCCGGGCCCAGGCCCGAAATGTAGGTGAGCAGGTGATGGCTGGCAGTATTAAGGTTAACGCCGACCATATTGACCACTGATTCCACGACCCTGTCAAGTGCTTCTTTGAGTTTTGTTTGGTCTACGTCATGCTGGTACTGACCCACCCCAATGGATTTGGGATCGATTTTTACCAGTTCTGCCAACGGATCCATCAGGCGTCTTCCGATGGAAACGGCACCACGCACAGTAACGTCGAAATCGGGAAATTCTTCACGAGCGGCTTTACTTGCACTGTATACCGAGGCACCATCTTCGCTGACCATGAAAACCTGCAAATCGCGATTGAATTTTATTTTTCTGACAAATGCTTCTGTTTCACGCGAGGCTGTTCCGTTACCAATGGCGATGGCTTCAATCTTGTAAGCATCAACCATCGACGAAAGTTTTTTCATCGACTTTCCGGCTTCTTTTTGCGGAGGATGTGGATAAATGGTTTCATTGTGCAGCAGTTCGCCTTGTGCATCCAGACAAACCACTTTGCATCCTGTCCTGTACCCGGGATCGATGGCCAGCACACGCTTTTGACCCAGTGGAGGCGCCAGGAGAAGTTGTCTGAGATTTTCTGCGAAAACTTTAATGGCTTCCTCGTCTGCTTTATCTTTGAAAGTGGTCAGCGTTTCGTTTTCGAGGGAAGGGGCCAGTAACCTTTTGTAAGCATCTTCAACAGCCATAGCCACTTGTTTCGAAGCAGCCGTATCTCCTTTAATAAAAAGACGTTCCAATTTTGGAATTATTTCTTCCTGTGGGGGTTGGGCTGAAATTTTCAGAAAACCTTCTTTTTCGCCACGTTGCATTGCCAGGAAGCGGTGTGACGGGCATTTTTTCAGTGGTTCGCTCCAGTCGAAATAGTCGCGGTACTTTGCACCCTCTTCTTCTTTTCCTTTAATGAGTTTTGAAGTAATTAAAGATTTGTGATAAAAGGTGTTTCGTACAATCTCCCTGGCGGTCTTGTTTTCATTGATCCACTCGGCGACGATATCTCGGGCACCCTGAATGGCAGCCTCAATATCAGGAACTTCATCAGAGAGGAATTGTGTAGCACGGGTTTCCACATCTCTTTCGGCCTGTTTCATAATGATTTTGGCAAGCGGTTCAAGTCCCAGCTCTTTGGCTTTTGAGGCACGTGTTTTTCGTTTGGGCTTGTATGGCAGGTAGATATCTTCAAGTTCGGTACTGTCGTAACAGTTTTCGATGCGTTCTTTTAGTTCGGAGGTCAAAGCATCTTGCTCTTCTATGGTTTTTAGAATGGTTGCTTTGCGTTTTTCGAGTTCGTTAAATCTGTCGTACGACTCCTTTATTGCGGCGATGGCTACTTCATCGAGGCTGCCGGTTCGTTCCTTCCTGTAGCGGCTGATGAACGGAATGGTTGCACCTTCGTTCAGAAGCTCCAGTGTGTTTTGAATTTGGGAAGCAGAAATTCCTGTTTGTTCAGCTATCAGATTTGGGATGGATCGCATGAATTAAAGAGATTTAGATTGTGATACTGTACAATATTTGTTATGTCATGAACGGGCGTTGTAATTTATGTAATTATCCTTAATGCCTTTTTCCTTTTTTCCTGAAGTTTCGTTTTTGGTAACTTTTTCCGCCTTTTTTGTCGGGATTGTACTCTGGTCCCCGGCCGATTTCTTCAGGAGGTGGCATTTTGATGATGGTAGATTCGATTAATTCTTCAATATTTTTGAAATCCCGTTGATCTCTGTCGGTAATGAAGGTTAATGCAACACCTGTTGAGGAGGCGCGGGCAGTTCGTCCTACGCGGTGCACATAATCTTCAGCATCATTGGGAACATCAAAGTTGATAACCAGGTCAATGCCTTCCACATCGATACCCCGGGCAATAATGTCAGTGGCCACAAGAATCTGGATATTCCGGTTCCTGAATTGTCGCATAACTTCGGTGCGTTCTTTCTGATCAAGGTCGGAATGTATGGCATGTGCATTAAAACCGTTTTGTTTTAATGATCGCTGGATATCTTTAACTTTTTGTTTCGTGGAAGAAAAGATAATAATGCTTTTCAGGTCTTTCCCCTTTAACAGATTGTTTACCAGCGGGATTTTCTGGTTTTCATAGACAACGTAGGCTCCCTGAAGGATACCTTCGGCCGGCTTGGATAAAGAAATATTGACTTCTTCGTAGTCGGACAGCAGTTCACGTGCAAGCTTCCTGATTTTGGGAGGCATGGTTGCAGAAAACATCAATGTTTGACGCTTTTTGGGAAGGTAAGAGACAATTTGCATAATGTCCTCATAAAAGCCCATATCCAACATTCTGTCGGCTTCGTCAAGAATGAGATGTTCCAGCGTGTCCATCTTCACATAGCCCATGCTCAGGTGCTGGATCAACCTGCCGGGAGTGGCAACAATGATATTGGCCCCGGTTATAAGAGCATTCTTTTGCCTGTTCCATAGTCCGGCATCATTGCCACCGTAAACAGCTATAGATGTGACATTCAGAAAGTAACCAAATCCTTCCATCTGCTGGTCGATCTGCATGGCCAGTTCGCGGGTGGGTACCAAAACAAGTGTGTTCAGTCCCTGTGTCTGTCTTACACTCTGCCGGTTCAATACCGGTAAGAGGTATGCAGCAGTTTTTCCTGTTCCAGTCTGGGCACAGGCAATGAGGTCCTTACCTCTCATAATTGCCGGAATGGTCGCTTCCTGAACAGGGGTAGCATCATCAAACCGCATGGCTTCCAATCCTTCCAGGACTTCAGCCGAAAAATTAAACTCCGTAAACTTCAATGTATTTTATGATTTTGAATGCGTTATTAATTAGTATCTGTCCATAAAGTACCATTTGCTGTGTTACGCTCGTCCGAAAATTACTCATTTACGATGAGTAAACTCCGTATTTTCGGCCTTCGCAAGCCTTGCAACTGGAA
>NZ_AHZV01000008.1 GCF_000250735.1 Anaerophaga thermohalophila str. Valhall | reverse complement strand
TAGGCGAGTAGGCAAGTAGGCAATAGGCAAGTAGGTAAATAGAAGCCGCGGGGCGGCGACAGAACGGTAGAATAACATTATGCCACATAAACTCCCCGAACCGCGGAGCGGTGGCAGAGCAGGTTATTAGGTCAGTAGGTCGATAGGTCAGTAGGTCAGTAGGTAAATAGGCGAGTAGGCAATAGGCAAGTAGGTGAATAGAAGCCGCAGGGCGGCGACAGAACGGTAGAATATTATAGCACAGAGATTCCCCGAACCGCGGAGCGGTGACAGAGCAGATTATTAGGTCAGCAGATCAATAGGTCAATAGGTTAGCAGGCAGTAGGTTAATAGGTTGATAGAAGCCGCGGAGCGGCGACAGAACGGTAGAATAACATTATGCCACATAAACTCCCCGAACCGCGGAGCGGTGGCAGAGCAGGTTATTAGGTCAATAGTTTTATAGCTGTAAGAATATTCGTAAATTGCACAAAAAGTAGAGAATTATGAACACTCGAACGTCTATAACAATTGATTTTCCGGCAGACATTTATCTTGCTTTAAATACAGATGAGACGGAATTAAAAAAAACATCAAAACCACGCTGGCTGTACAATTGTATCAGTCCCAAAAATTAACCATTGGAAAAGCTGCACAGTTGGCAGGGCTTTCCCGTTTAGAATTTGAAAACCTTTTAGCTGTCAATAAAATCCCTATTTCAAATCTCACCATCGATGATATTAACAAGGATATAAATAAACTGAAATAACCGGTATTCACAAAATGAAAAACGGAATTGTCATTGCAGACGCCGGCCCCATTTTTTCCCTGGCCACCATCAATCGGCTTGATTTATTAGATTTGCTTTTCCATGATGTAAAAATCCCGGTAGCCGTTTGGGATGAAATTACGCTGAACAAATCAACTGCCATTTATAGTAAGATTAAAAATTATTTCAAAAACAAGGTATGCATCATCAAGGGGTTTAATGAATTAAACTTCGTTATGGATTATGGAGAGTCTGAATCTGTAATATTATATAATGAGGTAAAAGCCGATTTCCTTCTCATCGATGATAAAAAAGCCAGAAACATAGCCGAAAACCTTGGCATCAATTGCATAGGAACCATTGGAGTATTAACAGCTGCAAAAAACAATGGGTTGGTTCAGGAACTTCGACCTTTGTTTCAAACTTTTTTAAAGAAAAGACGATTTTACTCTATAAACTTGTTAAACCATATTTTAATCCAACAAAACGAAGAGCCATTAAAAACAATTTCATAATATTTCAAACATTTATTCAAAGTCAAAAGGAATCGCGGGAAGTCCACTCCTTTAAGGGATCATGAGGTAGCATGAGGAAATAGATTAAACAATAGGTCAATAGGCAAGTAGGCAAGTAGAAGCCGCGGAGCGGCGACAGAACGGTAGAATAATATTATGGCACAGAAACTCCCCGAACCGCGGAGCGGTGACAGAATAGGCTATTAGAACATTAGGCGAGTAGGTCAATAGAAAGGGTTTCAGGCAAAAGCACGCACAGCCCGGCGTCAGCGCCCCCCCTCAACCAGCAACAAGCAACAAGCAACAAGCAACAAGCAACCAGCAACCAGCAACAAGCAACGAATTAACCAATCACTCCTGTCCTACCCCTCTGACTCCCCTGAAAGGGAGTACCGGACTGACCCGCAGTTCTTATCAGATTAAAACACACGAATGGTACAATATAAAAGAAATTGCGCGGTGGGGGTTCCCCTTAAAAGGGGTCAGGGGGTAGTGCGAAGGAAAAGATAAACAAATGTTACAGAATAACCCCCTGCGAGCTAA
>NZ_AHZV01000009.1 GCF_000250735.1 Anaerophaga thermohalophila str. Valhall | reverse complement strand
TCTTGGTTTTGACAAAAATATGCTTATTATACCGCACTCATTGTTGTTTATCAGCGGTGAATTGTCCCCCACGATGCAACTCAAAGACAGTAATTTCCGGAGGCATTCCAACGCGGGCAGGCATCCCGAGATAGCCAAGTCCCCGGTTTACATAAAGAAACTGATTGCCTTCGCGATAAAGTCCGGCCCATCGCTTGAACCTATACTTTGCCGGACTCCAGTTAAATTTACCCACTTCAACACCAAACTGCATCCCGTGCGTATGACCAGCCAAAGTCAGATCGTAGTCCTTCTTCCCAATTACCTCTGCATCCCAGTGATCGGGATCGTGAGAAAGTAAAATTTTAAATGGTGCATCACCGGCCTCACTCCAGGCCTTTTCCAGGTCGCCATATTGGGGGAAGGGCGGGTGGCCCCAGTTTTCAACACCACTTAAAACAAAGTGTTGTCCATCCTTTTCTATAGTGAGAGATTCGTTCCTTAGAAGCTGAAATCCAAATCGTCGAAATGCTGCAACGATGCCTTTGAAATTAGCTGCCTTACGCTGTTGCGACGGCCATGAGCTGTAATCGCCGTAATCGTGATTTCCCAAAATGGCATATTTCCCCATCGACGCATTTATTTTTCCTAAAATATCTTCCCAACCCCTTGTTTCTCCGGCAAAATTGTTGACCAGATCGCCGGTGAACAATACCATATCAGGCTTCTCTTCATTAATAAGTTCCACTGCCTCACGCAAAGGTTCTCGGTTGGTCCCAAAACTACCAAGGTGTAAATCCGATATCTGAACGATCCTTAAACCGTTGAATGCAGGTGGAAGATTGGGAAATGAAAGGCTGACATGACGGGTATAAAAAGCAAAGCGTCCCTTAAAAACACCAAACAGCAACCCTACAAACGGTGCAGTTGCCATAATGATACCAATCTGACTGAGAAACTTAGCACGAGATATGGCAGGATAATGTCTTTTGCGCTGTGGAGCGGGTCTGCGGGGCAACACCTTTTGTACTCTTCCGACTCCCTGAACCAGAATAAAGACAAGTTTGGGCAGATAAATCAAAAGAAAAACGGTCAGAAAGATGCCAAATGCATTATATACATGATAACTTCCGGCATCAGGTATAAGTAGTCCAAAAGCAAAAAAGCCGGCTAAAAAAACAATGGGAAATACAATAAACCCTGTAACGGCAAACCATTTACGAAATCCCTGCAAAGGCTCCCCTTTCTTCCAAAACCTCCAAAGTAACCAGTCAATCCCTCCTACCAACAAGACTAACAACCACAAAAAAACCAAATGGTATCTCATTCTTCTTTTAATCTTTATTCCGGTGTTTTTACCCTTGTAAAACCCAAACATTTATCTGGTCTAACCCGGTGATTTTTAACGCAACAAATGTAATACCGCAATAATTAAAGGGTGTCAAAGGATTGTTAAAGTTTTATAAAACTACAGTTTGTTGAATATCCACTCCTGACTAATCTACTTCCATTTAATTCAAAGTACAAAAAACACTATTTCAATTACTTAGTACATGGTGTCATATATCTGTTTTTGAGGCCAATTTTTGCAATATTTAGTGCCTGTCTATAAAGTAGGGAAAATTTCACCACAGCGGTTGGCATGACACCTCTGGCCGGTTTTTTATATCAGCCCCTGTGGATGGGCGCTTTTACCAACCAGGAAATAAAAACCGGGGCCAGCTGGAGCTATGAAGCCGACGGTAACACGCTTTCATTTGTTGTTACAGGTACCGATGAATATGCCGGCTATGAAGGATACGTTATTGAAGCCACATTTCAGGGGGATGACTTTGAAGGAACGGCAGAATGGGAGACCTGCATAAATTTCGATCTGCCATTGCCTTTGATGACCGATGTTACTACTGGCGAGGGAGAGACATTTTATATTGAACTAACCGGATATACTGAAGAGTAAGTGGACTCAATAGTGTCTGTCCATAAAGTGCCATTTGCTGTGTTACGCTTGCATGCCTTGCAACTGGCACTTTCTGAACAGACACACATATTTTTGCAAGTTTATAGACACGCACTTAATAAACAGGGGCTGTCACTAACTTTTCGGACAGCCCCTGTTCAATTTCACCGTTAGCGTCATATCATCTGTAAAATATGAGACAACACTGGTTTATTTATGTTTATGCCGTCGTTGCTTCGGCAGGTTTCTCATCAGGCTGAACTGTAAAATAGGCCACTATATGTACAATCCAGGCAGCAAAGATCACAATGAAACCCAGACCAAAAACAATGGTTCCGATTGCACCAATAAAATATAGTAATCCTGCAGTATTAAATAGTTTCACTCCGGTTTGTTCTGCCAACAGCTTCAAGCCCTGCCAGATGAAGTAAAAACCGATAATTAAACCGGCAAGTATTATAATTCCCCCGATAATCGTAGCAGCGCTTTCAAAGAGAAGACTTGTTATTTTCTGAAAATTGCCGGGATCTACTTCACCGCCGGATGACATACTTAAAGCCGCTGAACCAATTGCAATCGCAAAAATAATCCAGCCAACAATATTGGCGGCAATTTCAATGGTAAGCCTTCGGCCTCCCACGTATTGTAAAAAGTAAAAATTTTCCCCAAGCCGGGGATGCCGGTCTGGGAGTTAAATCTTTCTAAGTTCTACTGGAATCTC
>NZ_AHZV01000010.1 GCF_000250735.1 Anaerophaga thermohalophila str. Valhall | reverse complement strand
TTGGAATTAGTTGGAGCTTTCAGAGAAATTCCCGCAATCGTTGGATTTTTTCCAATTGTGGGGCAAAAGGTCAGCCAGGTCCAGATCGTAGTTACTATTGTACAATGTAATCTTGGTAAACACATCGGTCAACCACTGCCGGGGATTCACATCACTGGCTTTACAGCACCCCAGAAGTGAATACATGATGGCAGCATTCTCTGCCGACTCATGATTGCCACAAAACAAATATCCCTTTCTTCCAACGGCCAGGGGCCTGATGGCATTTTCGGCCAGGTTGTTGTCAGGCAGGTAGCGGCCATCAAGATGATAGCGGGACAGACGTAAGAAAAGATTGTAGGTATAAGCCAGAGCCCTGCTCATTCTTCCACCCGGCAATGCTTTTGGGTAATAGCCTTGAATCCATTTCTCAAAAGCACACATAATAGGATAGGCCAGGCGCCTTCGAAGTTCTGCCCTTTGCTCATAATCCATCTCCTGTTCGGTAGCCATTGCTTCAACCTGATAGAGTTTGGCGATTTGTGCCAATGCATATTCAGCTCCGGTTTTGTCCTCTTTCAGACTTTCGGAGAATTTCCTGCGCGCATGCGCCCAGCAACCCAGGAGTAGAACACCTTTCTTTTGCTCATAGATTGAGTATGCCTGATATCCATCTGTTTGAACAGCTCCCTGGTAATCCTTTAACAAATCAACCACTACTTTTTGTGCCCGGGAGCCTTTGTCGTAGTGGAAAAAAACCAGGTTGTCCATTACTGAGCGAACCATCCACAGGTAAGCCTTTTGGGCTTTATGTTTTTGGTTATTGATAACCGGCACAGTGCTTTCATCAACCTGGATATAATTGGATTTCAGAACAATATCTTTTAGTCGGTAATAAAGGGCTCGAAGTAAATCGCTACCTCCCTGAAACCAACCATTAACAGTTGATGCAGGCAGTCTGATACCCTCCATTTTTAACATGGAAATTTGACGAT
>NZ_AHZV01000011.1 GCF_000250735.1 Anaerophaga thermohalophila str. Valhall | reverse complement strand
GTACCATTTGCTGTGTTACGCTCGTCCGAAAATTACTCATTTACGATCAGTAAACTCCGTATTTTCGGACTTCGCAAGCCTTGCAACTGGCTCTTTCTGAACAGACACACATATTGTGAAAATTTTTGCGAGTTTATAGACATGCACTATCTATAAATTACACGACAATCAGAAAGAAACATAATTTGTAAATTCATGTTTTTTTTATTTGGGCGTGGTTTAATTTATGGATTCGCTAAATTAGAAACAATTTTTGTAGATGACCAACTGTTAAAATAAATCTTTATGTCAGTCACAATTAAAAGCCGTTATCTGGGGAATTTGCGCGTGGAAAGCACCCATCTCCGGTCGGGAACAAAAATTATTACCGATGCACCTGTCGATAACCGTGGAAAGGGAGAGTCGTTTTCACCAACCGATCTTTTGGCCACATCGTTGGGAAGCTGTATAATGACCATTATGGGGATTACTGCCGAAGATAATAAAATTGATATAGAAGGGACGGAAGTGGAAATAACCCAAATAATGTCGCTCTCTCCAAGAAGAGTGGAAGAAGTTATCGTGTCATTTTATTTCCCTGCCAACGGATATACAGAAAAAGAAAAAAGAATAATTGAGAACGTTGCCGGTTCCAGTCCTGTGCCGTTGAGCATATCCCCGGAAGTGAAACAGACCATTCGTTTTTATTGGTAAAATATTAATTTTGTCTGATATGATATTACTAACCGGTGCTACAGGGCTTGTCGGATCGCATGTTCTGTATTCGTTGACCCTGAAAGGCCACAGAGTAAGGGCTACAAAACGTAAAACCAGCAATTTAAAGCAGGTTGAAGCCTTGTTCCGCTATTACCGGAAAGACGATGCTTCTGATTTGCTTGATAAAGTGGAATGGGTTGAAGCAGATTTAGCTGATTATTTCGGTATTGAAGATGCATTGGATGGAGTGACTCATGTTGTTCATGCAGCGGCAAAGGTTTCATTCAATCCGGGAGAAGCTGACAGAATGTTAGAAGTAAATGCATCGGGAACCGCCAACCTGGTAAATGCCTGCATCAGCAAAGGTGTCGAAAAACTGGTTTATGTCAGTTCCATATCCAGTCTGGGAAGACATCCTGATGGAAAAGAAGTGGATGAAAATGTTGAATGGCAGCCGGATGATAACCGTTCGGCATATTCGCACAGCAAGTTTCGGGCCGAAATGGAGGTTTGGCGTGCTTCCAAAGAGGGATTGCCGGTCATCATTGTCAACCCTTCTGTTATTATCGGGCCGATAGACTGGAAGCGCAGCAGCGGACGTCTGTTTTATTCTGTGCAAAAGGGGATGCCGTTTTACACAACCGGCGTTACGGGTTTTGTGGATGTGCGCGATGTGGCAGAAAGTATTGTTCTCTTGTTGAACAGTGATGTGGTGAATGAACGTTTTATCCTCAATGGTGAGAATCTTTCGTTTAAGGATTTTTTTTCAAAAGTGGCCCATGCCCTCGGTAAAAGGGCACCTTTTGTAAAAGCAACCCCATGGATGGCTGAAATCGGATGGCGTCTGAATCATATTCTTTGTATTCTTGCAGGTAAAGCGCCGGCTATTACAAAGGATACTGCCAGAGCTGCTCACAACAAATCATTTTATTCTGCCGGAAAGTTTTCCAGGAAGTTTAATTTTTCTTTTCAGCCTATCGATGATGCTATTGAGAATACAGTGGAATGGTATAATACTACCCAATCAAAGAACTAAAAAACTGCACCATTTAGATTGACTAATTGATGAATCGAAGAAATAACAATAAGCAATACAAAGATAAGAAACCCTCAAAAAGTAGGGGACAGCGTTTTCGATACTGGCTCCTGAAAGCGTTGATTAAATTATTTATCGCAGGTGTTGCTTTCATGGGTGCTTTTCTTTTTCTGGTTTACATCGGGCTGTTTGGAAAGATTCCAACAACTAATGAACTACACCGTATCACCAATCATACGGCATCGGAAGTCTATTCGTCCGACGGAGAGATGATTGGCAAGTATTTTATTGAAAACAGGCGGCATATCGAAAATCAGAGCATTTCGGAGCATGTTATTCATGCGCTTATCGCCACTGAGGACAGCCGGTTTTTTGAACATAAAGGTTTGGATTATATCAGTATGGGCAGGGTTTTGGTGCACTCTGTTCTTCTGGGTGATCGCAGCCAGGGAGGAGGAAGCACCATTAGTCAGCAAT
This sequence comes from Anaerophaga thermohalophila str. Valhall, assembly GCF_000250735.1. Taxonomy (GTDB): domain Bacteria; phylum Bacteroidota; class Bacteroidia; order Bacteroidales; family Marinilabiliaceae; genus Anaerophaga; species Anaerophaga thermohalophila_A. The sequence continues at coordinate 2,534 of NZ_AHZV01000011.1, read as the reverse complement.
TGGCTAAAAACCTGTATCCCAGACGCGATTATAAATTCCTTTCCCTACCGGTGAATAAATCAAGAGAAATGTTTACGGCAGCGCGTCTTGAGGAGGTCTACTCCAAGGCTGAAATACTTAATCTCTATCTCAACACGGTTCCTTTTGGAGAAAATATTTACGGCATAGAGGTTGCGGCCAACCGTTTTTTCAGTAAATCATCATCCGAACTGGCTCCGCATGAGGCAGCAACCCTTGTAGGAATGCTTGCAGCCAATACGCGTTATAATCCCCGGCTCCATCCGGAGGAAAGCAGGCAGCGGCGTAACATTGTACTTAAAAGGATGGTTGAGCAGGAGTTTCTGACTGAAGAGCAGGGAAAGCTTTATCAGGAAAAGCCACTGGAGCTTGACTATCGGGTTCTGGATCACAATGACGGACCTGCTCCTTATTTTGTTGAACACATCCGCATTCAGGTCGAAAGGATTCTTGATGAGCAGTATGGAGATTCCATTAGCATCTATGAGGACGGACTTAAAATATATACTACTCTTGATTCGCGACTTCAGCATTATGCCAATCAGGCTGTTAAGGATCATTTAGTCAGACTGCAGAATGAATTCGATGCACACTGGAAAAACCGAAATCCGTGGGAAGGGCACCCTGAGATTTTTGTTTCTGCATTAACAAAATCACACCGTTACCAGACCCTTGGTAAAAAAGGTTTTACGGAGACTGAGATCATGCAGGAGATGGAAAAGCCTGTAAAAATGTTCATCCTGGAGGATGGCGAGGAGAAAAAAGTTGAAATGTCTCCGGTCGATTCTGTTGCCTGGGCGGTTCGGCAACTTCAGGCGGGATTTCTGGCAGTTGATCCGGCCGATGGTCGTGTTCTGGTGTGGGTAGGAGGGCCGAATTTTAAGTTTTTTCAATACGACCATGTCCTTTCCAAAAGGCAGGTGGGAAGTACATTCAAGCCTTTTGTTTATGCTACAGCACTTGAGGAGGGATACGAACCGTGCGATTACATCAGCAACGAGCGAAGAGTATATAAGCGATACGACGACTGGTCGCCAGCCAACAGCGATGATGAGCATGAAGGCTATTATTCTCTTCAGGGCGCACTTATTCATTCTGTTAATACCGTAACGGCCGAATTAACAATGGATGTAGGTGCTCATGATGTGGCCGATATTGCAAGAAAAGCAGGTATTGAAAGTGATTTGCCGGATGTTCCTTCTCTGGGACTGGGAACCGCCAATCTTTCTCTTTATGAGATGGTCAGGGCTTATACGGCTTTTGCCAATTATGGAAACGGAACGGAACTTCAAAGCCTTGTACGCATTGAGGATGCTAACGGGAAAGTTCTCTATCAGGCACCTCCTGCCCGCTTGCGTGATGCCGCGTTTGAAGAGCGAACAGCACGTTTCATGGTTCACATGTTGCAGGGTGTTGTTGAGAGAGGGACTGCCCGCTCCCTGAGAGATATTTACGGTATCCGTTCAGAACTGGCCGGTAAAACCGGAACTACCCAGAACAATGCCGACGGATGGTTTATTGGTTTCAGTCCCGGTTTGGTGGCAGGGGTATGGGTAGGCGCCGAAAATCCGGCGATTCGTTTTCGCAGCATGGCACTCGGGCAAGGTGCTCATACCGCTTTACCCATATTCGGACGATTTATGCAGAAAGTCGAAAAAGTATCGTTCCAATCCGGTATCGGCCGGCGAAGTTTTTATCCGCTACCAGAAAGTTTAATTGCAGAGACAGATTGCCCCGATTATTCGGAAGAAGACCCCGATTTGAATTTTTTTGAACGGCTGTTTGGCGGGAAAAAGCAAAAGAAAGAGAGTGAGGATACTTCCGGTAACAGGGAACAGGAAAAGGAACCGGACGAAGACAAAGGAAAATCTCTTCTTGACAGGATGAAGGATATTTTCAGGAAGAAAGATTGACAGCGTATTTTATCTGATGATTTGCTTGTCGGTTGCTTCAAATCAGTGCGTGTCTATAAACTTAAAAAGATATTCTCGCAATATGTTTGTCTGTTCAGAAACTGTCATTTACAAGGCTTGCGAAGTCCGAAAATACGGAGTTTACTCATCGTAAATGAGTAATTTTCGGACGAGCGCAACACAGTAAATGGCACTTTACGGACAGACAAAAATAAACAGGCGTTCCCGTTCCTTACGTGTCATTCCCTTAATCACCAGGTCATACGATTCTTTGATCCATTGTTTCAGAAGATTATCCGGGATCGAGCCGTCCACTTCAATGGTGTTCCAGTGCTTTTTGTTCATGTGATACCCGGGTTTTACAGCTGGATATTGCTCTCGTAATTCAATGGCTTTTTCGGGAGCACATTTCAGGTTAATCCAAAATGGACCTTCCAGATCAGTCAGGGCAAACATTTTATTACCAACCTTGAAAACCAGGGAAGTTTCATCAAACGGCAGGTCTTCGGAGGTAGCAGGCAGTGAAAGACAATAATCTCTGAGTTCTTCAATGTTCATAAACAATAATTTTGATCAGTGGGTTTGACCGTCAAACCTAACCTG
>NZ_AHZV01000012.1 GCF_000250735.1 Anaerophaga thermohalophila str. Valhall | reverse complement strand
TTAAAGTTGTTCATAAACCATTTAATGATCGTCCCGATGGACTGGACAATCGTTATGCCGAAGTAGTAAATCTTAATCCCGGAATTAACATTGGGATAGTTTCAAGCCTCCGGATCAATAAGTACTTTAATCTGAGATTTCTTCCCGGTATCAGTTTTGGTCAACGCGACCTGCTCTACATACAGGATGGAGAGGAAGACGAAGCGCCACTCGAGATCAAATCCACTTTCCTGGAGTTTCCTTTGCTCCTGAAATTCAACGGGGCACGCATGACTAACGTAAAACCTTATTTGATAGGGGGGATCAATCCACGGATCGATCTGGCAAAATCGGAGAACGACGGTCTCAATCTTAAATCAACGGATGTGTATCTGGAAATAGGAGCCGGATTAGATTTCTATCTGAACTATTTCAGGCTTTCAACCGAGGCCAAACTCTCTGTCGGTATGCTTAACATTCTCGATCCTTCAGGAACAGGCGAACCCGAAGATGTTATGTATACCGATATTCTTGACCGGCTGACCTCACGTTTGTTTGTTTTCACTTTTTATTTTGAGTAAATGTATCAACAGATCCCTTTACGTCTTACGCCCGAACAGGCGTCACGAGAAGAAAACATTAAAAAAATTGCGGCTCATAAATTAAAATTGACCCCTGCCGAAATTTCCGGCATCAGGATTGCCAGAAGGTCGGTGGATGCCCGCCAGAAACAGGTGATGATACAGATGCAGGTAGATGTTTGGGCCAAAGAACCGGTTCCCGAAATGCAGCCGAAAAGTTTTCACTGGTCAAATGTGGAATCAGCTCCTGAAGTGATTGTTGTTGGCGCCGGACCAGCCGGACTTTTTGCTTCACTTAAGCTTATTGAACTGGGACTTAAACCTGTTATTGTAGAAAGAGGTAAAGAAGTCTCGGAACGAAAAAGAGATATTGCACTTCTAAACCGGAACGAACAACTCGATGAAGACTCCAATTATGCCTTTGGGGAAGGCGGGGCCGGTACTTTTTCCGACGGTAAATTGTATACACGAAGTAAAAAGCGCGGTGATTTCCGGAATTTTCTTGAAATACTTCATTTTCATGGTGCTGATGATGATATTCTGATCGACTCGCATCCCCACATTGGCACCGACAGATTACCCGGAGTTATCCGAAATATTCGTAAAACGATTATTAGCTGTGGCGGGCAGTTTCTTTTCAAATCGCGGGTTATCGATTTCATTTTAGAGGGTGATACCATAAAAGGCGTTGTTATTGACGACGGCACAAAAATAAAGGGAAGAGCGGTGATTCTGGCAACCGGTCATTCGGCAAGGGATATTTACAGACTATTGCATGCCAAAGGAATCAAACTGGAATCCAAAACCTGGGCTATGGGTGTTCGTGTTGAGCATCCGCAGGAACTGATAGACCAAATTCAGTATCATACTCCCGAAGGCAGAGGAAAGTACCTTCCGGCTGCATCTTACAGTTTTTCGCATGAGGTTGAAGGACGGGGTGTTTATTCTTTCTGCATGTGCCCGGGTGGATTTATTGTGCCTGCTATGACCGGTCCCGACGAGATGGTGGTTAACGGGATGTCTTCTTCCAAAAGAAATTCTCCCTTCGCTAACAGCGGAATGGTGGTTGAGATACAACCCGGCGATTTGGGAGAATACAAAAAGTACGGTGTTTTAGCCGGGTTTCAATTCCAGCAGGAGGTTGAAAAGCTTTGTTATATTAACGGCGGGCAGGGAATAGTGGCTCCCGCCCAGCGACTGATTGATTTTGTTGATGGGCGTCTTTCTTTTGATTTGCCTGAATCTTCTTATGTCCCTGGTACTGTTTCGGCTCCTTTACACTTTATCTTACCCGAACACATAGTCTATCGTCTGAAAAAAGGACTTGCTTATTTTGGTAAACGTGCAAAAGGTTTTCTTAGCGATGAGGCCATTGTTATTGCAACAGAATCAAGAACATCCTCTCCTTTAAGAATTCCAAGAGAAAAAGAAACGTTTCAGCACGTTTCCATTAAAGGACTATATCCCTGCGGCGAAGGAGCAGGTTATGCAGGGGGAATTGCTTCTTCCGCCCTTGATGGAGAAAAGTGTGCAATACATGTAGCCGGCTTTTTGAAACTTGCACGGCCTTGAAGTGAGTGCGTGATGGTATAACTTATTCGGACAAAAAGAACGGACGGCGAAATTCGGAACAAATGATAGATGCAGCCATTCCTACATTTAATGACTCCATCGTGGAAATACCTCGCTGACGATTGAACTTCGGAATACTTAGCCGTTTGGTAACGGTCTTTTCTGTCTCCGGGCGAATGCCTTGTCCCTCATTTCCAAGTATAATCAGGCCTTTTCTGGAAAGGGAGGCTGAATAAATATTCTCGCCATTCATGAAAGTTCCGAATACGGGGAGATTTAATTCCCGGGCAGACCGCAGGCAAAACGTGGTGAGGTCGGTATAGAAAACTTTTACCCTTGCAAATGCTCCCATAGAGGCTTGTACAACCTTTGGATTGAAAACATCAGCTGTGTCTTTGCTGCAAACAACGTAAGGAATTCCAAACCAGTCGGCAAGCCTTAGTATTGTACCCATATTTCCCGGGTCCTGAATACCGTCCAGGCAAAGTGTCAGGCTATCGGAATGCTCTCCAAAAGTGAATGTGAATTCAGGTTTTTTTAATTACGGCAAGTATTTTTTGAGGAGTCTTTAGAAAACTTACTTGTTTTATTTCCCGGGAATCAACAACATCTACAAGATATTCCCTGTTACCGGATTTCAGTACATTGCTGTCAGTGGTTAAAATTATCTCTTCATTTATTCCAGCATCGAGAAGGTCGTTAACCAGTTTTGTGCCTTCTGCTACAAAGAGGCCTGTTTTGTCCCTGTACTTTTTTAGTGAAAGGGAAGATATTAATTTTTTTTTTGATTTTCCGACCATTTTGGCGTTGTCTTTGAAAGTAATACTCCGTTAAATTTTTTCAATACACTGCAAACCAATTGTATGTGTCGATCATTGTTTTTTATTAAGATGCAGTGTGTCAATATTTTACGAAACGAGCATGGCACGGTTTCCCAACAAGAATATGTATAAATGCTTGCATGCGAGTTCCATCAGACCAATAACTTATACATAATTTATACTGATGAATTATCTTACATCTTGTATCT
>NZ_AHZV01000013.1 GCF_000250735.1 Anaerophaga thermohalophila str. Valhall | reverse complement strand
CGGATGACGTTTTTAATTCAGATATTTCCTCTTTCCCGGAAAAGTCGGGACTATGAAGAAATTAAACTCTTTTTTCCTTGATGCGGGCCTTTTTCCCGGTAAGTTGACGCAGATAGTAAATTCTTTTACGACGAACTTTACCTTTTCGGTTAACTTCAATTTTGTCAATAAACGGTGAGTTCATAGGGAAAATCCGTTCAATCCCCACGTTGTTGGAAATTTTCCGAACGGTAAAACGTTTATTATTCCCGCTGCCTTTAATCTGGATCACTGTTCCACGGAAAACCTGAACACGTTCTTTGTTTCCCTCTTTAATTTTGTAGTGAACCGAGATTGTGTCACCTGCGCCGAATTCGGGTATTTCAACCCCGGTCTTAAAGGACTCTTCAGCAACTTTCATCAAATCCATTGTATGTGCTTTTGAAGATTTAACTTAGCGTGCAATATTACATGACCCCTGTGTTCAGTAAGAGATTGCACGAATCGGGTGCAAAAGTAGTGTTTTAGTTTTAATTATGGAATTTTTTTTCAGGCATTTTTCATTAGTATAAAATTTATTTTTCAAGGCCTAATGGAACTCGCCCCTGCCTCCCATGGTTTATCGGGACTCGTTTCACCCGTTTTGCTTTCCATAACGGTTTTTTTCAACTGTGTGGCGATTTATGTTATTTTTGTGGCTTATAGACATATTGTAAAAATTTTTGCGAGTTTATAGACGAACACTAAATAAGATACGATGTCAGAAAAAACAACCGTTCCCTGGTGGTACTGGCCATACCAGTTATATAAATGGCCGGTTTATATTCCGCTCATGCTGATCAACTCGATTGTTTGCGCTATTCTTGCGGCTCTTTTTTCCATTTTAATATCGCCACGGGCAGGTGATTTCTGGGGAAAAGCCTGGGCAAAAATCACCTGTTGGATCACACCTGTCATCGTCAAAGTACACGGACGGGAAAATGTTACGCCTGGTCAATCTTATGTAATTGTGGCGAATCATCAAACCGGATTTGATATTTTCATGTTATATGGTTACCTGGGCATAAACTTTAAATGGATAATGAAAAAAGAATTGCGTAAACTTCCTTTTATCGGATATGCCAGCGAAAAAGTCGGACACATATTCATAGACCGTTCCTCTGCCCGTGCTGCTGTTAAATCGCTGGAAGAGGCACGCCAGAAGCTGACAAAAGGTTCGTCGGTAGTGATCTTTCCGGAAGGGACACGAAGCAAGTCTTCCACAATAAAACCGTTCAAGCGGGGAGCCTTCAAACTGGCCCTCGATTTGGAACTCCCTGTCTTGCCTGTAACCATTGTTAACTCGTGGCGTATTAAAAGAAATGGTTTTATGAACATTGTTCCCGGCCGGGCAGCGCTTGTTATTCATCCGCCCATTAAAACCTGCGACTTCACCGATAAGCCGGAGGAATTAATGAAAACTACACGCGAAGCAATCGAGCGTGGTAATAAACCGGAATTCGCAAGAAATTGAAGTATGAAGAGAATCCTTTTCCTTTTTATCGTGATAACACTGGTAATGGCCGAAGATGCCAATGCCCAGGAGAAATACAGCATCAGTAATAAACGCGCTATAAAAATTTATGAACAGGGTCGTGATGAATATGCTGCCGGGAATTACCAGGAAGCTAAAACGCTGTTGGAAAAAGCACTGAAACGCGAACCCGAATTCATAGAACCACTGCTTCTTTTGGGAGATTTATTTCATTCGCAGGAAAAATGGGAAAAAGAAATTGAAATCCTGAAAGCGGCACTCCGTATAGATTCCACTTTCTTTCCGCCAACCTGTCTGAACATTGCAAACGCTGCCTTTAACGCCGGTGATTACGATCAGTCATTAGATTACCTGGTTCGGTATAAAACAATGACCAACAACGAGAATGCCAGGAAGAGAGCCGATAATATGATTCGTCATGTTACTTTTGTAAAAAACACATTGAATGCGCCTTACGACATAGAACTAAAAAATGAAGGGCCCAATGTTAATAGTGATTTTGATGAATACTGGCCCAGTCTCACTGCCGATGAAAAAACCATGGTAATCACGGTACTTGTACCACGCGATATGAAATTGTACAGCGAAAAGGGTGGTGATCTACCAAAATCATCTATGTTCTTTCAGGAAGATTTTTATGTTTCACACTCCGATAGCAGCAGCGCATGGCAGCCACGCTCCCTTTTAAAAGGCAGGATCAATACTACCAGCAACGAGGGTGCACAAACGCTTTCGGCCGATGGCAACTGGATGTTTTTCACCGGATGCGGGCGCTCCGATTCCAAAGGAAGCTGCGATATCTACTTCTCCCAAAGAACCGAAACCGGATGGAGCGCCCCGGTTAATGTTGGTGCCCCGGTTAATTCGCCTTTCTGGGAGAGTCAGCCTCATTTTTCAGCCGATGGCAAGACGCTCTATTTCATAAGTTCAAGGCCCGACGGAGTTGGAGGAAAAGATATATGGAAAGCAACCGTCACGGGAACAAAAGATGACGGCACACCTTATTTCGGAAATCTGGAAAATCCGGGAAAACCGGTTAATACACCTCAGGATGAAAACTCGCCTTTTCTTCATCACGACGGTGAAACCCTTTATTTTTCATCAAACGGGCATCAGGGGCTCGGGGGAATGGATATTTTCATCAGTCAAAAGACAGACAGTGCCCAATGGTCTGAGCCAAAAAACATGGGTTACCCGCTCAATTCCCCAAAAGATGAAATAGGACTGATCGTAACGGCTAAAGGCAATCGTGCTTACTTTGCCACAGACGGACAAGATGCTGTCACCAAAGGGAAAGACATATACAGCTTTGAACTGCCTGAAGATTTTCGTCCAAATCCAGTTCTCTATGTAAAAGGGAAAGTATTCGATGCAGAAACCGGGGAAATGCTACCGGCCGATTTTGAACTGATCAACCTGGAAAACGAAGAAACTGTCGTTACCTCAAAAGGTAACAGATTTTCAGGACAATTTCTTGTTTGCCTCCCCACCGGCGGAGAATATGCATTCAAAGCCGACCACCCCGGCTATTTGTTCTATTCGGGCAATTTCAACCTGAAAGGAGAGCATCCGGCAGATAAGCCCTATTATCTCGACATTGGTCTGCAACCCATAAAAAAGGGAGCTTCTGTCAGGCTCGAAAATGTCTTCTTCGAAACCGATTCTTATGCTTTGAAACCGCAATCAAAGATAGAACTGAACGAAGTAGTTGCTTTTCTTAAAAACAACCCGGAGGTTCGTATTATGATTGAAGGCCATACCGACAATACAGGAACGGAAGAATATAACACCGAACTCTCGAAAAACAGGGCCCGTTCGGTATACGATTTCCTCATAGGGAAAGGTATCAGCGAAAAACGACTCGAATACAAAGGATATGGATTCAGCCGCCCGGTCGACACCAACGAAACGGAGGCAGGAAGGGCAAAAAACCGAAGAACCGAAATGCGGATACTTTAAGTTGTCAAATAAGCGACAAAAGGACTTGTATGAAAAATTAACGAGTTCCATACCACATTTTAAAACAAATTTTATCCGGATGAAAAAAAATCTGTTGTTTTTCTTTTTTTTCCTGTTGAATCTGTTTCATGCACCCGCCAATCCGGTTGAATACGGAATTTCAGATATTCAGTATTTTAACCGAAGGGAATACCACGGTGCTACACAAAACTGGAACATCGCTCAGGCTTCTAACGGATTGCTTTATTTTGCCAACAATAATGGTATTTTAGAATACGATGGTACCCATTGGCGAATGTTTCCGGGGCATCCCAATCTTACCAACAACCTGCCACGTTCGGTTTTTGTCGATGATGGTAAGGTATACATAGGAGCTACCGATGAATTTGGAGCTTACGAAAAAGATTCAACAGGTAATTTTCACTACCAGTCTCTTACCGACCGGTTTAATGTGCCTGACCTGGGAGATTTCTGGAACATTTTCAAAAAAAATGATCAGTTGATTTTTCAGTCGCACAACGGATTGTGTATCTATACTCCGGAGAAATCGGTGGATTTCATTCCGGCCATATCGCGCATTTCCGAAGCTTTCATGGTTAATGGAATGATTCTGGCACATGATGACAGTGAAGGGTTGATGGAATTAAGAAACAACACACTCTTTAAAATCCCGGGAGGAGAAACGTTTGTTGAAAAGACTGTAAGCAGCGTAGTAGCTCTTTCCAATAACCGGATTGTAATCGGTACTATGGACGACGGATTATATCTGTGGGACATGAATGGCATTCAAAAATGGGATGTTCCCGCAAGTAACTATTTAAAGGAGGCCAATATTTTTTGTGGTACCAAAGCCGGTGAAGACTTTGCTTTTGGAACCATTCAATCGGGTGTTGTCATCGTCGATTCCGGAGGAAATATTAAGATGATCGCCACCAAAGATAAAGGTCTGAACAATAATACCGTTCTTGACATCTTTACAGACAGGCAAAAAAACATCTGGACAGCGCTCGACAATGGAATTGCACGCATCAGCTACAATTCGGCGGTCAGTTTCATCCAGGGATACTTCGACATCGGAACAGGTTATTGCATGGAGAAAAAAGGAGAAAATTTTTATCTCGGCACCAACCAGGCCCTTTACACCATTACCAGTAAAAAATTCCGCAGCCCCACGAAAGACCGAACCGATTTTCACATGGTTGAAGGATCAAACGGCCAGGTTTGGAGTCTCTTCATCGACGAAATGACAGGAGAACTATTAATGGGGCACAACCTGGGCATCTTTCATATTGAGGATGAAAAGGCAGAGCTTATCTCACCCCCATCACTGAACGGCGCATGGACATTCCGGTATATTCCCGGAAACAAAGACATGTTGATGGTAGGAACTTATACCGGTCTTGTACTTCTGAAAAGAAATGAAAAAGACATCTGGGATTATTACAGAAGCATTGAAGGATTTCGGGAATCTTCCCGTTTTATAGAATGGGGACCAGATGGAACTCTCTGGGTGGCACACGGGCTTAAAGGAATTTTCAGACTCAGTTTCAACGAGGATTACTCGAGGGTCGTCAAAGTGGAGACCAATGATGACTTTAACGGAATAAGCAATTTCCAGGGCTTTTCCGCATCCCGAATAGACGACAGGGTTATTTTTACTTCCCCTGATGGAATTTACTCCCTATCGGATGAAAATTCTTTTACCAGGGATAAGTTAGAAACCTACTTCCAGGAAAGCGGAGCTTTTCCGGTGCAGTTACGTCAGGACAGGTATCATAACATCTGGTTCTTTGTAAACAATGGTGTTGGAGTTCTTCGACTACAGGAAGATGCAACGTATAAAAAAATCGATAATCCGCTTATTCCTCTTAAAAACAAACTTGTGGGAGGTTTTGAATCGGTTTTTGTACTGGACGAAGAGACGGCCTTCTTTGGTATTGAGGACGGATTTGGACAATATTCGGTAACCAATGATGTCAACTATTACCAACCTTTCCAGGCACATATTCGTGGTTTCAGAAGCCAGAAAAAGCCCGACCGGCTCTTTTTCTCAAGCAGTGACTCCCACCGGCAGAAGTATGTCCCAACTTTTAAATTCAAAGAAAATGCCTTCGACATAACTTTTTCAGCCACCTGGTTTGGCGGGGGCGAGCTTGAATATTCCACAATACTGGAAGGCTTTGAATCTGATTGGTCGCCATGGTCGAACATACAAAACCGTCAGTTCACACGATTACCAGAAGGTGAATATACATTTAAAGTCAGGGCCCGAAATGTTCACGGCGTCCAGACCAAGCCCGCCTCTTTTAAATTCGAGGTACTACCGCCCTGGTACAGAACTACCTGGGCCAAGACAGCATATATTGTGCTTGCTGTTATGCTGTTATTCACTATTTTGTGGATCACCAACAGAATTGTTGAGAAAAGCCGACAGAGGGAAAAGCTGCGTCAGCAACAAAAATACCGTGAACGAGAAGAACAATTAAAACGTGAAGCTCTGGAAAATGAAAAGGAAATGATAAGGCTGCGGAATGAAAAGCTACGGGACGATATGAAGCACAAAGAAAAAGAACTGGCCAATTCTACCATGCACATCATTCACAAAAATGAGTTTCTGATAAAGATAAAAGAGGAGCTTCAGAAAGCCAGAAAAGTAGGGGACAAAGATGTTATTGAAAAGAAAATTGCCTCGGTGGTACGTCAAATTGATCGCGACATAGACAATGAAGCACACTGGGAAATATTTGAAACCCACCTTGAACAGGTACATGAAGATTTCCTGAAGCGGCTGACTGAAAAACATCCTAATCTGACAGCCAGAGAAATGCGACTGGCTGCCTATTTGCGTATGAATATGACATCGAAAGAAATAGCTTCGCTGATGAATATTACCGCCCGGGCCGTGGAAAACAATCGTTACAAATTGCGAAAAAAACTCGATCTGGAACAAGGAGATAATCTGGTGGATTATATTATGAAAATTTAATTCGGTGGATTGAAGTCCTCCGCCCTAAAAAAACCGGACATTCTGAAACAGACTGTCCGGTTTTCATCAAATATATAGGAGGAATCTTTGTTCTTAAATTTAGACGATAAGATTATTGGATAATTAATGCTCGTCTATAAAGTAGGAAAAGTTTCCTACTTTTCATGTATCTGTTCAGAAAGTGCCGGTTGCAAGGCTTGCGAAGTCCGAAAACAGGGAGTTTACTCTTCGTAAATGAGTAATTTTCGGACGAGCGTAACACAGTAAATGGCACTTTATGGACATACACTAATTAGATTAGATGAATGAGGACATTATATTCATATATGATTAACTGGCATTCGCCGCTCGGGCTGCTTTAAGGGTATTGATGAGCAATGAAGCGCGGGTCATTGGCCCTACCCCACCCGGAACAGGAGTAATATAGCTACATTTGGGAGCAACTTCATCAAACACCACATCACCGGTCAGCTTAAAGCCCGATTTTGTTTTATCGGATGGAACCCTGGTTGTTCCTACATCAATAACAACAGCACCTTCTTTAACCATATCGGCTGTAACAAAACCAGGACTACCCAAAGCGGCAATCAGAATGTCGGCCTGTCTGCAAATTTCTTTCAAATTTTGGGTGCGGCTGTGACAAACAGTTACTGTGGCATTGCCGGGGTCTCCTTTCAAAGAGAGCAATATGCTCATTGGTCGTCCTACAATGTTGCTGCGTCCCAAAACCACGGCATGCTTACCGGATGTTTCAATATTGTAACGCTTTATAAGCTCCATTATTCCCTGAGGGGTTGCCGAAACAAAAGCCGGCAGGCCCATGGTCATCTGTCCTACATTTTGCGGATGAAACCCGTCAACGTCCTTCTTTGGGTCAATAGCAAGCGTGATCTTCTCTTCTGAAATATGCTTTGGCAGTGGCAACTGCACAATAAAGCCATCCACATTATCATCGTTGTTAAGATCGTGAACGCACTTCAGCAATTCATCTTCAGTAACATCGTCTTCATAGCGTATCAGGGATGACTTGAACCCGACTTCTTCACAATCTTTTATTTTGTAGGCCACATAACTTTCGCTACCGCCATCGTGACCCACCAGTACGGCTACCAAATGAGGTTCACGCACACCGTCGGCTTTCATTTTCTTTACTTCTTCAGCGATTTCCTGTTTAATGCTGCGAGCTGTTGCTTTTCCGTCGAGTAGTTCCATTAATAGATCGTTAGATTTTTAGATAATAGATTTAAGATGATTCGTATAACCTTAAACAATAGATTGTTAGATTTTTAGATATAAGATATAAGATGATTCCTATAATCTTGATATACTGCATTTTAATAAATACAACCTTTTAATAACAAGCAATTGGTTTGCAACGTATTGTAAAAAAAATTTAGCAGACTGTTGTAAAATATACTACATTTTAACGCAATATTTTACAGATGTATGGTAAGGTAGAAACACCCAAATTGGGCTTCTCTACACTCTCATAATAAAAACTTTGCGGCATTGCGTCTCTGCGTTTAAGTTTTTTTTTAACTGATATTGTTAACGAGAACCCGCCTTAATCACAAACAATTTATTTTTAGTGTATTGCAAAATTTAAACGGAATATTGCCAATAATTATAGAAATTTAAACAAAAAAAGGGAGAAGTCGCTGCATTGCGTCCTTCTCCCTTTCCAATATTTTATCTTCCCATCGGGAAATTACTCATCATCTTCGAGAGATTCTTGCCTTGCGTCATCATCCGCATGGCTTTTCGTGTATCTTCAAACTGCTTCATCAGCCGGTTGACTTCCTGTATTGATGTTCCGCTGCCTGCTGCAATCCGTTTGCGCCTGCTGCCATTTATAATTGACGGTTGTTGGCGTTCTTCCGGCGTCATCGAAGAAATAATTGCTTCCACACCCTTAAAAGCATCGTCATCGATATCCACGTTCTTCAACATCTTCCCCATGCCAGGGATCATTCCTGCCAAATCTTTCAGGTTACCCATCTTTTTAATCTGACGTATCTGTCCGATAAAGTCGTCAAAGTTAAACTGGTTTTTGGCAATTTTTTTCTGAAGCTTTTTGGCCTCTTCGGCATCATATTGTTCCTGAGCCTTCTCAACCAGCGAAACAATATCACCCATTCCCAGAATACGGTCGGCCATACGTGATGGATGAAATACATCAAGTGCATCCATCTTCTCACCCATCCCCACAAACTTAATGGGCTTATCGACTACGCTGCGTATAGAAATGGCAGCACCACCACGGGTATCACCATCGAGTTTGGTCAGAACAACACCGTCAAAATCAAGCCGGTCGTTAAATTCTTTAGCTGTATTCACAGCATCCTGACCGGTCATGGCATCCACCACAAACAAGGTCTCATGGGGCTTTACAGCATCCTTAATGGCAGATATCTCGTTCATCATCTGCTCATCAATGGCCAGACGACCGGCGGTGTCGATGATTACAACATCATGCCCTTTAGCCCTGGCTTCTTTGATGCCTGCTTTTGCAATTTTTACCGGATCGGTATTGCCCTCTTCGGTGTAAACAGGAACGCTGATTTGCTCGCCAAGAACCTGAAGCTGGTTGATGGCTGCCGGTCGGTAAACATCACCGGCAATGAGCATTGGATGCTTACCTCGTTTGTTTTTGATCAGATTGGCCAGTTTTCCGGAAAAAGTAGTTTTTCCCGATCCCTGAAGTCCTGCCACCAGTATCACAGCGGGATTACCTTTCAGGTTGATATCGGTAGAAGAGCCTCCCATTAGTTCGGCCAGCTCATCGTGGACAATTTTCACCATCATCTGCTGAGGCTTCACAGCTGTCAGCACGTTTTGCCCCAAAGCCTTTTCCTTAACCGTTTCGGTGAAATTCCTGGCCGTCTTAAAATTGACATCGGCATCCAGTAAGGCACGACGAATATCTTTAAGGGTTTCGGCCACATTGATTTCTGTGATCGTACCCTGACCTTTAAGTATCTTAAACGATCGCTCCAGTCTTTCCGATAGATTCTCAAACATCCTTCTTCAGGTTTTTATTTTGCTGCAAAAATAGAAAAATATCCGGGAAATGGAGAAATTAGAACTGGCAGATTCAATCCATCGTTCCTTTTAACAAAACTTCGATAAATTACTGGTAAATAACTAATAACCAATTGCCTAAAAACAAAGAAAACAGATTTCAACTCCTCTCATAAAAAAACTTTGCGTCACCGCGTCTCCGTGTTTTGGCTTTTTAACGGACTATTCTCAAACAATAGATTATTAGATTTTTAGATATAAGATGTTAACCTG
>NZ_AHZV01000014.1 GCF_000250735.1 Anaerophaga thermohalophila str. Valhall | reverse complement strand
GGAAGCTTCCGGGATAAGTGTACCAATCGCCCGGATTTCGTATCCCATGGGCGTGGCCCAAAACCGTGAGGCGGACTGTCATCGGGGGCTTAGACCGATTAAGGGCATGGATGCGTAAGCATGGCTAAAACACTTGAACATTCCGTAGCTGTCGTAAAGGCATAAGAGCGAAAACCAGGACTGATACGCTCCCTGCCAAGACAGTAAGCTGACAGGTTATGAGCGTTTAACGCAGCTCATACGAAGACGTTGTTCAGCCGTCAGACAGGATGGGGCGGGTGTCAATCGGCCAGGAAGAAGAATTCCTAAGGGAACATTTTTTCGTTGTCGGGTTTACTCAGAACCGAGTTAGCCTTAAAAGTGCCAGAGCCGTATGATGGGAATTGAAAATCATGCATGCCTTAAAATATTAATTATGAATGCATAAACTATCACGTACGGTTCTTAGGGGAAAAGGAGGATTTACTTCTCCTGACCTACCCGGTTGCGTCATGGTAGGAGAACATCTTGTAACCTTTAAACTAAAAGAAAAATGAATAAAAAAGGGATTTTTGATATTAATATTCGGATTGATTGGATTATTTTCATCCAACGCACAGTCCAATGAAAAAATTGTGATTGATAACGATATCCAATTGATTCATCTTCAAGATTCTGTTTATGTCCATGTGACTTGGCATCATCTTGATAATTTCGGACGATTTCCATCAAACGGACTGATTGTAATTAGAAACGGACAGGCTCTGATGATTGACACACCAATGGACAATGATAAAACAGAGAGATTAACAAAGTATTTGAAAGTCTCTATGTCCGTTGATTTGGCTAAATTGATAATTGGCCATTTTCACGATGATTGCATGGGTGGATTGGGGTATTTACAAAGTATAGGGATTGAATCAATTGCTAATTCAATGACAATTGAGAAGTGCAAGGAGATTGGATTACCTATTCCATCGACACCTTTCACGGATTCATTGACTTTTAATTTTAACGGAGAACAAATTGATTGCCGATTTTTCGGGGCAGGACACTCATTTGACAATATTACGGTTTGGATTCCGAATAAAAAGATTCTTTTTGGTGGATGCTTGATTAAGTCAATTGATTCAAAAGGACTTGGAAATTTGTCAGATGCAGTTGTAAATGATTGGGATACAACGGTTGAGAAGGTGATGAAAAAATACCCTGAGATTAAAACAGTGATTCCGGGGCATGGAGATTTTGGAGGTATTGAATTATTATCACATACGATTGAATTAGTTGATAAAGAGAAAATTAAATAAAAATCACGAACTTAGCCAATGGCGGGGGATGTGGAAGTTTGAAGCATCCTGCCCCGCATCAAAGTTTGTAACGGTGGATAGTGACTTAGCTTGCAAACCACCACTGGCCATATTGCCAAACGTTATTGCGACACGAAGTAGCTCTATATAATTGTTTTACAAGGCAATGGTCTTGATAAAAC
The DNA here is from genome assembly GCF_000250735.1 of Anaerophaga thermohalophila str. Valhall. Taxonomy (GTDB): domain Bacteria; phylum Bacteroidota; class Bacteroidia; order Bacteroidales; family Marinilabiliaceae; genus Anaerophaga; species Anaerophaga thermohalophila_A. The sequence continues at coordinate 1,709 of NZ_AHZV01000014.1, read as the reverse complement.
CTGTTGTTCTTCCAATAGTATCCTACCGGGACGACGGATGTATGGCTTGCCCTGTAAAATAATATTTTCACAGGGTGAACCATTATCGGTTGAAACTCCCGGGATAAGTGTACCAATCGCCCGGATTTTGTATCCCATGGGCGTGGCAGAAAACCGCAAGGCGGACTGTCATCGGGGTCTTAGACCGATTAAGGGCATAGATGCGTGAGCATGGCTAAAACATTTGAACATTCCGCAACTGTCGTAAAGGCGTAAGAGCGAAAACTAAGACTGATACGCTCCCTGCCAAAATGGTAAGCTGACAGGTTATGAGCGTTTAACGCAGCCCATACGAAGACGTTGTTTAGCCGTCAGACAGGATGGGGCGGGTGTCAATCGGCCAGGAAGAAGAATTCCTAAGGGAACATTTTTTCGTTGTCGGGTTTACTCAGAAACGAGTTAGCCTTAAAAGTGCCTGAGCCGTATGATGGGAATTGAAAATCATGCATGCCTTAAAATATTAATTATGAATGCATAAACTGGCACGTACGGTTCTTAGGGGAAAAGGAGGATTTACTCCTCCTGGTCTACCCGGTCTCACCATTTAAAGTGCAATGTAGTTTGGAAATCCCCATAAAACAGAAAAAACGTTTTAGGACTTCATTGTAGGAAATGGATTGATAATGAGATGATTTCAGATGGATATTTTATAAAAATGATTGAAAACATCTATCGGTTAACAAGAAAAACGACGCCAATTTCCAGTAAATTTTGTATATTTAAGGAAAATGAATCGCGTATGATACTTGAAAGAACAAAAGACGAAATATTAGTAAGATTACCAGCAAATATGGATATCACAGAGCTTCAAAACATGCTGGATTATCTTGATTACAAAGAAAAAACAGCAGATTCAAAAGCTACTCAAAAGCAAGTTGATGAATTGGCTCGAACCGTGAATAAGAAAATGTGGACTAAATTCAAAGCTCAACGGAATAAGTAATGAAAATAGTCGTTGACTCAAATATTGTTTTTAGTGCCATCCTAAATTCACAGGAGAAAATTGCCCAACTAATCATAAACGGTTCAAAATATTTTTTCTTTTTCAGCGTAAATCTTCTTAAAGAAGAAATTCTTAATCATAAAGATAAACTACTATCTATTTCGGGATTAACCGCAACTCAGTTTGAATCTTCCTTTTCTCATATTGCTTCAAGAATAAAATTCGTTGATGAAATCTTGATTTCCGACCAAGACTTGGAAAAAGCCACGAGATTAACTAAAGATATCGATGAAGATGATATTTTGTTTGTCGCTTTGACAAACCATCTTGGCTCAAAATTGTGGACTGGCGATAAAAAATTAAGTGTAGGATTAAAAAAGAAAAAATATTTCAGAACAATATCGACTAATGAATTATACGATTTATTCATTGAGAAGGAATTACGAAAGAAAAAACACTGATTTCATACTATATTACTATCAGATTATTAGGTCAAATAGAATAAAAAACACACACATACCGAAGAATAAAACGGTGGGCAACAAAGCTATTATACGCCAGCCGTGGCATCCACAGCATATTGAGGGTATCGTATTACCCTTTCCCATGCGTTCAAGCTGATAAAGTCACAGATGGTCTAAAAGCCACGCCAAGGCGCATATAGCCGGGACGTTAGTGGCCAGCAAAACAAAAGCACCTGGCACGTGTAATTTATGTTTTATTTGCG
>NZ_AHZV01000015.1 GCF_000250735.1 Anaerophaga thermohalophila str. Valhall | reverse complement strand
AATAATAATCAGATAACAGATCGTCAGATTTTTAGATACAGGATACAGGAGGAATTATAGAATTGTATCCTTCTTGAGAAAAATGGCTGACGCCATTTTGTTTTCTTTAACCGCAAATTTCACGAATTCATGCAAGCAAGCAAGCGGCAGAGCCGAGCGACGCGAATTAAAAAGCTGTTTTACATTTTTTTAACAGCGAAGCCGTTAAGACGCACCTTTGGTGCGGCCAAAATTCGCGTAATTTGTGCCGCTCGGCACGGTGGCCTTTCGGCTTTCCGAGCCGGCGGATGGCGGGAAGCCAAAATGGGCGACGTTCATGGCCTTGCGCAATGGCCGGAAATTTTGGCTTTCGCGGGGAGCCAGGTTTAAGCGGACCAGACCTTTTTGGTTCTTTTTGGGGCAATGCCAAAAATAACATTTGAAATAGATTGCTGACTTTTTCAGCAGCCTCTATATACACGTACAATTTAGTCCCCGTCTATAAACTTTCAAAAAAATTTTTCATTATGAATGTCTGTTCAGAAAGTGCCAGTTGCAAGGCTTGCGAAGCCGCCAAAAACGGAGTTTACTTTTAGTAAATGAGTATTTTGGCGGCGAGCGTAACACAGCAAATGGCACTTTATGGACAGACATTATTTAATATTATTAAGTCACTTTTTAGAGTCTCGTTTAGGAAAAGACTCAACCATTGTAGCTTTTAATCTGTTCAACGTAAAACAGAAAGAAAGCAATTATGACACCACTCCATTCCAATCAGCTTATTCACGAATCCTCTCCATACCTTCTTCAGCATGCCCGCAATCCGGTGGAATGGCACCCCTGGAAGGAAGAGGTTCTTGACATGGCTCGAAAGGAAGACAAACTCATGCTGGTCAGCATCGGTTACTCTGCCTGCCACTGGTGTCATATTATGGCACATGAAAGTTTCGAAGACCCTGAAGTAGCCGGATTCATGAACGAGCATTTTGTTTGCATTAAAGTGGACCGGGAAGAAAGGCCCGATGTTGACCATTTTTTTATGACTGCAGTACAGTTGATGGGCGTTCAGGGCGGATGGCCCCAGAATGTTGTAACTTTACCCGACGGCCAACCTTTCTGGGGTGGAACCTATTTCCCCAAAGACCAGTGGTTGGAGGTACTAATAAAAATAACTCAACTTTTCAGGCAAGAACGTGATAAACTGACCCATCATGCTCATCGACTTACACTCGGCATCCAACAGTCGTCTGTCATTACCAGCGAAAAAGACGAAATCCCGGATGCTACATCGATCATCAACGATGCACTGGATGCCTGGAGCCCCCAATGGGACATGAACCGTGGCGGCTCCCGGGGAAAACCCAAATTTCCCATGCCTGTCAATCTTTCATTCCTTCTACACCTGCACTATCACCATCCGCGCCAGGCTTTTGAGGATTTTCTGCAAATCACGCTTTCGCACATGAACCGGGGTGGTATCTACGACCAGATTGGCGGTGGGTTTGCCCGTTATTCTGTTGATGAGCAGTGGAAGGTGCCTTATTTTGAAAAGATGCTTTACGACAATGCCCAACTCATTGAACTTTATTCGCATGCCTGCCCGGTTTTCCGGAATGAAAAATACCCCGATATGAGGTAGTGGTGGCCGGACCGCAGTCGCTCAAAACCATCCGGGAAATGCAAAAAAAATACCGCCCCGATGTAGTATGGGCCCCGATAACGGACGAGAGCGAAAATAAGATAAGCCTGGTGCAAGACCGTAAATCGGGCGAACGCACAACGATTTACATCTGTTCCGGCGGCACTTGTCAATTACCGGTTCATACCATCAGGGAAGCAGAGAAACTGCTGACCGGATAGTGTAACGGCTATTCGGCCGGTTTACTACGGCAGGTATTAATGCCAAAAAGAGCATAAGCCCCGCAAAAACGAATGGCTGCGGTAATGAGACAAATGGCAGCCACCACCAGAAAAATGATACCAGGTGTGCCGGTTACAACTCCTGAAAAATAGAGAATCGCCAGAATGGCAGCGACAACGATGCGAACAATCCGGTCTGTAACGCCTACGTTTTTCTTCATGTTACTTTTAAATTTATATTGTTACCAATCAAATAACAATTAATCAAGGCGTTTGGTTTTAACTATTCTTAGCCACTCGCTTCCTTTCATGTTCCTGAAGTAAAATTTTGCGTAACCGGATGGCTTTGGGGGTCACTTCCACATATTCGTCACCCTGAATATATTCAAGAGCTTCTTCGAGGCTGAAAACAATTGGCGGTGCCAGTTTGGCCTTTTCGTCGGAACCGGAAGCCCGCATATTGGTCAGCTTCTTCGTCTTAGTGATGTTCACAGTAAGATCACCTTCCCTGCTGTTTTCGCCGATTACCTGCCCCATGTAAACCTCTTCCTGGGGGTAAACAAAGAACCTTCCCCGGTCCTGCAGTTTATCAAGAGCATAGGCAATGGCGGTTCCCGACTCCATAGCAATAAGTGATCCGTTCAGGCGTTTGGGGATGTCTCCCTTCCATGGCTGAAAAGCTATAAACCGGTGAGCCATGATGGCTTCTCCGGCAGTGGCTGTCATTAAATTGTTTCGAAGCCCGATAATGCCTCTTGACGGAATGTTAAATTCAAGGACAACACGGTCGCCTTTTCGTTCCATCGACAGAAGGTCACCCTTACGTTGTGTAACCATTTCTATGGCACGGCCACTGTACTCGTCAGGCAGGTCAATGGTCAACTCTTCTACCGGCTCGTGTTTTTCCCCACCAATCTCCTTGATGATCACACGGGGTTGCCCAACCTGCAATTCATATCCTTCGCGGCGCATGGTCTCAATAAGTACCGACAAATGCAATACCCCCCGTCCGTAAACATTCCATGCATCGGCCGAATCGGTCTCCTCAACCCTTAGTGCCAGGTTTTTCTCCAACTCTTTGTCGAGCCGTTCCCTGATGTGCCGCGATGTTACGTATTTACCGTCTTTCCCGAAAAAGGGAGAGTTATTGATGGTAAACAACATGCTCATGGTAGGCTCGTCGATGGCAATGGGGTCGAGCGGCTCAGGATTTTCCGGGTCGCAGATACTGTCGCCTATTTCAAAACCATCGAGACCAATGATGGCGCCAAGTTCCCCGTTTGGCAAAACATTGGTTTTGGTTCGCCCAAGTCCTTCAAACACATTCAACTCTTTGATCCTGGTCTTATACACATCGCCATTACGACCGACAACAGCAACTTCCTGCCCTGTCTTCAGCGTACCGCGATGCATGCGCCCGATGGCAATTCGCCCTACATAAGGGGAATATTCAAGTGAGGTGATCAGCATCTGTGGCGTTCCTTTTCTTTCTTCCGGCACAGGAATGTGTTCAATAATGGCATCCATCAGGGCACTGATATCGGAAGTTTGTTTTTTCCAGTCTGTTGACATCCAGCCGTCGCGTGCCGAACCGTAAACTGTGGGAAAATCAAGCTGTGCCTCGCTGGCATTGAGATTAAACATCAAATCAAACACCAGTTCCTGTACTTCTTCAGGACGACAATTGGGTTTGTCAACTTTATTGATAACGACAATAGGCTTAAGCCCCAATCCCAACGCTTTCTGGAGTACAAACCGGGTTTGTGGCATCGGCCCTTCAAAAGCATCTACGAGCAAAAGTACCCCGTCGGCCATATTGAGCACCCGCTCCACCTCTCCTCCAAAATCGGAGTGACCGGGTGTATCTATGATATTTATTTTATGATTGTTCCAAACCACCGAAGCATTTTTGGAAAGTATGGTGATGCCCCGTTCCCTTTCAAGATCATTGCTGTCCATGATAAGTTCGCCCGGTCGCTGATGCTCACTGAAAAGTTTGCCTGCCTTCAGCATTTCATCCACCAGCGTGGTTTTTCCGTGGTCAACATGGGCAATGATAGCTACGTTTCTGATTGACTGCATAATTACTCCTTAAAATAGCGTGCAAAATTACGCTTTTTAATAACAACAAGCAGCCATCCCCTGTTTTATGTGGTGTTAAATTTATTTAACGCAGGCCCCTTTTAGCAGCGTGAATCAAAAAAATCAAATTTCATTCAAAAAAATAATACTTGGTATTACATAGTACTAAATTTTATTCATATATTTGCAATACCCTATTCAGTGTATAAACAAGTATTAGATGTTAATCGACAGGCAGAAGGCAGAAGTAATAAATTATGTAGAAAAGAATTTTCACCAAACTGAGCGATTCGGCTCAACAGCCTGTCCCGGTTTTGATCGGGTATTGCAAGAATTTATCTTTCAGTTTGTTTTGAAAATCTGCCTGATAAGCAAACGTTGAATTCTGCATAGCGAATAATTGATGGAGCGTTATTTGCGCTTTTGATTTGAATAAAAGGAAATGAAGAAAAATCGTAACATCACCCGAAAAACATGGTCAATTGTCGCTTTTAGCACTCTGTTCATATTGGCCTTATTATTAACGGGGAGACAACAACCCGTTCCCCGGGTTACAGATGAAACTTCAGTGGCCGCTGAGAGACTAAAGAAAGATGTTGAACATTGTACCAAAGCCGATTCGGGAGAAGAAAGATCAAACCATGCAGCATCATCCTTCATGATTGGTCTGCCGTTTTAAAAACAAAAAAATATGAAGATAGAAAATGCCAAAGCTCAGATGCGAAAGGGAGTGCTGGAATATTGCATCCTTTCCGTTCTGTCAAGAGGAGATGCTTATGCTTCGGACATCATTAATGAGATGAAGGAAGCGCGCATCATCGTGGTTGAGGGAACACTTTACCCCCTTCTTACAAGGCTTAAAAATGCCGGGCTCTTGTCGTACCGTTGGGAGGAATCGACACAAGGGCCGCCACGCAAATATTATGAACTGACCGACCGGGGACGCGAGTTTCTTCAGGAACTTGACTTGTCCTGGACAGAGTTAGTAAATTCTGTTCAATTCATTAACTCCAAAAATCAAAACCATGAAGAAAGTAGTGACCATTAATATTGCAGGCCGTTCTTTCTATATCGATGAAGATGCATTTGCACGACTGGAAGAATATCTTAAGAAACTTGAGATATGGTCGCGCGAAAAAGAGGGTGGACAAGAAATTTACGATGACATAGAAGCGCGCATAAGAGAGCTGTTCGAAGATAAAATCAATCCTACAACAGGTGTTATCACCATAGACCTGGTTGAGGAAATTGTCAATACGATGGGACAACCAGAAGATTTCTCAGAAGAGCCGGCTGACAATGAAAGCAGCGGGCAGGAGCAGGGAAATACCTTTTCAACAGTGCCACCACGACGTCGTTTGTATCGCGATGTGGAAGACCGCGTTTTTGGCGGCGTTTGCTCTGGAATTGCTGCATATTTCGACATCGACCGGGTAGTGGTCAGGGTTTTGTTTGCAGTATTACCCTTCCTGAGCTTTGGGGCAATTATTCCTATCTACATCATCCTGTGGATAGCTATTCCCCCTGCCTTAACAGCTGCCCAGCGGCTCGAAATGCAAGGGCATGATGTCAACATTTCGAACATAGAAAAAAACATCCGCAACGAATACAACGAGGTAAAACGAAAATTCCAGCAATCACGCGCCTACAGAAAAGGTGAAGATTACCTGGGACGGTTTCATAAACGCGACCGGACAGCCCTGGTAATTACGGCTGTAATCGTGGGAGTCATTATTATGGCAAATCTTGTCAACATCCCTTTTGAATTGGGGTGGAATCCGGCATTTCATTTCGATTTCCCGTTCAGCCACTTTGGCTTTCCGGGAATATTCCCCCTTGTCCTTATTCTTTTAATACTGGGTCTGGCTTTTCGTTCTGCAATGAAAGGATTCCTTATTCTGATTGCCGTGGTATTACTGGCCGCATTCCTGTTTAAGATGTTGGGTGTGTTTGCTTGGCCCCACATGATGCATACGTTTATGTGAGCTGGTAAGCTGATGAGCTGGGGGATTCCGGTTTTTTAGTTTGAATGCCGGCTCCGAAAAGAATCTGAAAAATATTTAACAACTAAAATTATGAAGAAAACCATCCATATCAATCTTGCAGGTCATGCTTTCAGCATAGATGAAGATGCCTATGACCGGCTAAACAGCTACCTGGAGGAAGTAAAAGCGAAGCTTGGCGATACCGATGAAGCCAAAGAAACGCTTGAGGACATTAACCTGCGTATTGCAGAGCTCTTTCGGGGCGTTCATCCCGATGCTTCCTCATCGGTTACCCTCGAAGATGTCAATGAGATCATTAAAACCCTGGGTGATCCCGGCGATTATGAAACGCCCGACGATCCCGACAAAGCCACCGAAAATAAAACATGGGAGGAACCTTACGTGAAAAAACAATTGTTTCGTGATCCCGACAACCGGGTGCTGGGAGGTGTTTGTGGCGGCCTGGGAAACTATTTTGGTACCGACCCCGTCTTGTTCAGGTTACTTTTCATCCTGGCTACATTCTTGTACGGTACTTCTGTTCTGGTCTACCTCATCCTTTGGATCGCCATTCCGAAAGCGGTGACCATGCAACAACGCATTATGATGATGGGCGGAGCACCCGGCAGCGATTCCTGGCGAAGACGCCAGATGTCTCGTCCGGGAAACGGCGATGCAATGAAAGGTGTTTTACGTGTTATCGCTGTTGTTGCCGGCATTTTCCTTATCATCATTTCCTTCCTTTCGCTGAGCGGGATTATTATGGCCTTTTCCTTAACTGATGTCATCCTGGAAAGTTTGACCCACGAGGGCGTATGGGCGCCGGGACTTGAAAGTTTCTTTCTCATGCCCGGACAAAGACTGGCCGCTGTCATCGGAATATTGCTGGCTGCCGGTATTCCTTTGCTGGTTTTATTCTATCTGGGCATGCACCTGATCTTCCGTTTCAAAAAAGGCGGGCCGGCATTCCTGGTTATATCGCTCATCCTGTGGCTGGTTGGCATCGGTCTTATCACCTACACCGGCGTACAAGTAGCCTCCGGCTATGCTAACGAAATGGAAATTGAAGAACGCAAACTGCTCGATGTTCCCGAATCAGATACCATCTATATTGAACCTACCGAAGCCTCTCTAAAACTCGGAGAGGGAACTCACATATTCAGCAACGATGGCATCTCCATCAAGCGTCAGAACGATCAACCGGTAATTGTTGGAACTCCTGATATTGAAGTGAATCGTGATGGCGCAAACTTCGAAATCTCTGTGCGGAAAAAATCGCGGGGACAATCGTCCGACGAAGCACTCGAAAATGCAGAAATGATAGAATATTTCTACATGCAGAACGACTCTCTTTTATTACTCGACCGCTATTTCAGCATTCAGAAACCTGGTGTCATGCGTGGTCAGGAAATAGATGTCACCATTCAAATTCCTGAAGGCAAAGTAGTAAAAGTTGCCGATGAGTTTAAATATTTGATTGATGTAAATTGAATAAGAATAACCAAATCGTTTAGTTTTCAGGTGAAAGTATCAGACAGGCAGAAGTTGGACAGGCAGAAGGCAGAAGTAATAAATGATCTTAAATCTAATGATCTATTAATCTATTTAATCTCTAATTAATGAAACAAATTCTCTTTTTAACCTGGGTTTGCCTGTTGGCATTCCCGGTTGCAAAAGCCCAACTAAGCACATCAGAAAAGCTGTATGCCCAACTTGACGGGGCATCGGGCGTAACCATCGTATCCCTTTCCAAAGATGTCATTGATCTGGTTGACATGGTGGTGGATGACGAAGAATCAAAACAGGTTACCGGACCGCTGGAAAAAGTAAAACTGATGATTTGCGAAAAAGATAAGGCAGCCTCTTCTGTCGGAGCAATAGTAAAAACACTTAATGGTCGTCCTTTCAAAGAAATTGAAGACGATGACATGGATGAAGAGAGCAAAGTTTTTGTGGTCCGGTCGGGGAAAAAGATTAAAGAATGTCATGTCGTCAACAACGACGATGATGCTCTTTTTATGCTCTCGTTTTATGGCGATTTCAGGGTGGAAGACATTGATAAAATGGTTGCTGAGGCCGATGATATGAGATAAATTATTAACTTGTCGTTGAAAACCGGGCTTTGACCCATAATTTTCAGTGCCATGTTTGCTAAATTATCTCTGTTTCTGGCTGCTTTTTTATTATCGATGTCTGTCTGCTCCCAAAATTCAGATGGAGACAACCTGAACGACAAAGAGATACTTCACATCATCGGAACTTTACCCCGGATGGTACCTCAGCTTCGGCAGGCCGGCATTACCGTGTCGCAGGCTTATTATATCTGGCCCCGCGATGCTGCATTGCATGCAAAAGGTGAAGTGCTTCTCGATCAATACGGATATGACGCCCTGCTCCTGGATGCCCTGGAAACATTTTGTAAAACCTGGTTTTGTCTTAACTACGACGATTTGATCGCCGAACGCAGGCAAATATTGATGACCTCGGAAGAACAAATCAATGAAAACCCGTATGTTACTGATGACCAGAAAAGAATTAACATCAGGATACTAAATAAAGAGTTGGGACACGACAAGGAACAACTAAAAAAAGATGTTGGCGAAAACAACCTGAGAATAGTGCGCACCTATAAGGATAAATTTTCGGAAATCTGGGAAGAACTGGATTAAAACATATTGTGAGATTTTTTGAAAGTTTATAGACGGGCACTATTTGGTGCCGGTCTATAAAGTGGGAAAAAATTCCTACATATCATGTGTCTGTTCAGAAAGTGTCATTTACAAGGCTTGCGAAGTCCGAAAATACAGAGTTTACTCATCGTAAATGAGTAATTTTCGGACGAGCATAACACAGTAAATGATACTTTATGGACAGACACTACTTAAACTCCATACCAATTAACGAGATATCATCAAAAACCGCCCCTGATTCGATATGACGGGCCACCAGGCGTTTTGCCTCCTCCATATTCTCTTCGATGCTTTTCCGGTTGGTAATAATCTTTTCGATGTTCATAAGGCCTGAATGTACCTCATTATCGCGTTCCAACTCTATAAGCCCGTCGGTAAACGCCATTAATTTGGCATTTTTGGGAACAGTAATTTTGCCAACTTCCACCGATGGAATGACATCGAGCATTCCAAGGCCGATACAACCACTGTCCAGAGAATCGAGATGCGATTTCCGGCGATCGAAAAGCAGCGGAGGAAGGTGTCCGGCATTAACATAGGTGAGTCTGCGGCTGCGCAAATTATATTTCCCAATGAACATGGTAATAAATTTCTCATTGTTGGCGCTGTTGTTTACCCGCTGATTGAGCTGGTGAATCAGCTTTTTCAGATTAATGCCAGCGGTAAACAACGTGCGAATGACAGCCTGGAAATTGGACATTAAAAGGGCGGCGGCAATTCCCTTGCCGGAAACATCGGCCACACAGAAGCCTATGGAATTACGAGACAGGGGTATAATATCGTAATAATCGCCTCCAACACCCCAGTGCGGATGATAGAACGCTTGCAGCGACAGCTTTTTATGACGTGGCAGGTCTTCGGGGCTGGGAATAAGCTGAGTTTGAATCTTTGAGGCCACCTCCATCTCCTTCTTAATAGCCTCCTGTTCGAGGATAGTCTCCTGCATCCTCTTATTCTCAATGAATACAATGATGAGATTGGAGATGATCTGAATCAGTTTCAGGTGTTTAATGGTAGGACTGATGCCCTGTTGCTCTTCCTCAACGTCGCCAATCAGAACGTAACCAATGGCCCGGTACCGGTGAAACAGCGGAATTACGGCATCAAATCCCTGAAGCGGTACAGGCGGTGCAAGTGTTATATTTTCTATGGATTTGTATTGTAAAAGATCGCGCTCTACATCAATCTTTTCAACCTCTTCGGCCGACACCCCCGAAATCAGCAGATTTTTCCATTCTCCGTCGGAGTTGGTAAAAACAAGAATCTTTCCTACTTCCAACTCCTCCCTCAGCAAAATCTCAAACTCGGCAAGCAAATCATCAACCGTATGATCCTGATTAATGGTCTGCGCAATATCCAGTAAGATATTGAGCCGGTCTTTGTACAGACGTAGTCGTTTCTTTTTTACCTGCGTGATCATGGGATGCTGTGTGTCTTACATTTCCGATAAATGTACGAAATTTAATTTTTTTATGCGAAAAATTATGCTTCCCGTAACAAAAAACCTGTCAAAGAGATATTATATTCCTTTGACAGGTTAAACCCCTAAAAGTTAATTTCTTGTTGTCGTTTTTGTGACTGCCGGGAGAAAGACCGGCCCGAACCGACGGATCACGCCAGGCAAACAATTAATCTTTCACACGTTCCACATACGATTGATCACGCGTATCGACTTTAATATTATCGCCGGTATTGATAAAAAGCGGTACCATAATGGTAGCGCCGGTATCGACAGTGGCGGGTTTCAAAGAGTTAGTCGATGAAGTATCACCACGCACACCGGGCTCGGTATAAGTCACTTCGTAAGTAATAAATTGCGGAAGATTGACCAAAATAGGAGTTTCGGTGTCGGCATGATACAATACCTCTACCTCCAGACCCTCTTTCAGCAAATGAGGATTATCAACAAGTTCTTCTGCTAAATTGATCTGTTCGAATGTTTCACTGTTCATGAAATGATAGCCAAGATCGTCTTTATAGAGAAACTGATGCGGCCTTCTTTCTACCCTGGCTTCATTCACTTTATGCCCCGAAGGAAAAGTATTATCAAGCACTTTCCCGGTGGCTACGTTTTTCAACTTAGTTCTTACAAAGGCAGGGCCCTTACCGGGTTTAACATGCTGAAACTGCACAATAAAAAACAGTTGCCCGTTAAACTCGATACACATTCCGTTTCTAAAATCTGCGGTTGTTGCCATTTCTTTAATTCTTAAAGAGTGTCTGTCCTTAAAGTACCATTTGCTGAGTTACGCTTGCCACCGGCACTTTTTGAACAGACACACAAATTGTAAAAAATTTTTGTGAATTTATTTGACACACACATGATAAGTAGGAAACTTTTCCTACTTTACAGACACACTAAACAGGTGTGTAATTTTTTGCGCTGCAAAAATAGTGTAAATCAATTAAAACACCAGACATTTTTTTATTCCTGACACCGATTTAGTGTCTGTCCATAAAGTACCATTTGCTGTATTACACTCGCCGCCAAAATACTCATTTACGAAAAGTAAACTCCTTTTTTGGCGGCTTCGCAAGCCTTGCAACCGGCACTTTCTGAACAGACACACATATTGTAAAGATATTTTTGTGAGTTTATAGACACGCACTATTTAGGGAGTCACGGAACAACAAAACTTGAAAAAGGATTCTTAAGGCCCCGGAATTGCTCAAGATTACATGTAAAAGCCCCCACTCTGAGCTGAAATCTGATCCGCACGGGAACACGGTTTTTGTCGCGCGAAATCCACACCTGCATGTCGTCTTCCGTCTTAAATGCACGGCCTACCTCTGTAACAGGCGAAAAGAGATAACATTCCAGTTTGCCTAGGGGAGTATCAATTACTTCCGTACCCCGGTAACGTATCCGAAGTGGAAAGAGTTCATCGGCAAAATAAGTCATGATCTCAATCATTTCGCCTTCCTGCAGGTCGTCGTTAAACTTATGCTTGCGTGCGAAATAAAAAGCCGAAAGGATATCGTGGATATTCTCAGGTACCCAGTGCTCACCCGATTTCTGACTTTTCACTTTAGCCGAGTCCTGATGGTGATGTTCAAACAACACCTCATTATAATACCTGTAGCTGCCTTCACGGATGCTTCGAATTGCCTTGACAGGAAGGTCTGTCCGGGGATCAATAAAACTTTCGTAACGATCGCGCACTTTATAAATGGCGTCGGCCAGACCAACGGTTTTCCCGCTGGCGATAACATGGTTCAGTTGCTGACCTGAGAGCATGGTGTCATTTACTGTCAGCCTGGCTTCTCCTCCTTTGATAAAGCCGTATTTCAGGGAGTACTTAAGCTCTTCCCCGGGAGCATATACAGTTTTGGGATTGTCAGAGGAAGAACCATTAACGGCAAATGATGAAAAGCTACCGGCCACCGCAAGAAGCATAAAGATAAAAGTCCTGCTTACCATAACAAAAAGGTTTAATTCCATAAGCCCAGTCTGAAAAATACGAAGATATCAGGGCTAACGCCCCTTTGGTTTATTTTATACATTTTTTCTACGCCCCTTTTTGTATTCGTAATCATTTGTAAGATTTTCAGGGCTGCAGCCGCACTTATTTTATCAATTATATTTATTGTTTTACCCAATGTTTTTCTGTAACGCTCCGATTTTCCTTTTTAAAAAGGGGCGTTAGCCCTAATATCTTCGTAGTAGCCAATTCAAACAATGGTAATTCAGGGGCGTTAGCCCTGATATATCCTTTATATTATATGAGCCCGGTCTAAAAAGCATCTTTGTTGCCAAACTCTGTATTGTTTTAAATTTTTGAATCCTCACTAACAACGAGTTAACTCCTACAAAAAAATTAAAAAGTCCTTATTCTGACAAAAATATGCTTTTTATACCGCACTCATTCCATAAAAACAAAATATCTGACCATTTATATGGGCGGTTTATCCTTATTGTTACAATTTTCAGGCCGATTTATTCATAACGGAGTGCATCAATGGGGTCAAGCCCCGAAGCCTTGCGGGCCGGATACCATCCGAAAAATATTCCGACAACGGCACAAACCATGAAAGAGAGAACAATGGACTGCTCAGTTACAGTAACCGGCCATCCAAGTATATTACCCAATCCGTAAGAGAGTACAAGACCTAAAAAAACACCTATTAGTCCGCCTCCCACGCTTACTATAACAGCCTCTATCAGGAACTGCGAAAGAATATCACGGCTGCGTCCGCCAACGGCCATGCGCAATCCTATTTCGCGCGTTCGTTCGGTTACCGAAACGAACATAATATTCATAATTCCAATCCCCCCTACCAGCAACGAAATACTTGCAATAGCTCCCAAAAGTATGGTAAGCATCTGACTGGTGGAGCTGAACGTGCTGATCAACTCCTGCTGCGACCGAACGGTAAAGTCGTTTTCTTCATTCTCTGCTAATTCGTGGGATATCCTCAAGGCCCGTGTTATTTCTTCTTCGGCCTGTTCCGATTCCATTTCGCTGGTTGCACTGGCATAAACGGACTGGATGTGCGTTACAGCCATGATTCTCTTTTGAATGGTTGTATACGGCGCCAGAATAATATCATCCTGATCCTGACCGAATGTGTTCTGCCCCTTTTCAGCCAAAACACCAATCACCTTAAAAGGTACTTTCCTGAACCTTATGGTTTCGCCAACGGCTGTTTCTTTGTAGGGAAACAGTTCATCCACGACTGTTTGACCGAGCAAGCAGACCTTGGCTGCACGTTTAATATGATAATCGGTAAACATTACACCCTCGGCAACTTCCATCTTTCTGATGTCCGGGAAATCTTCGCTCACACCCTGAATGGTAGTCGGCCAGTTGCCGGACCCGGCGATGGCCTGCCCGCTGGTACTGACCATAGGCGAAACCGCCGAAACATGTGAAGCATATTTTTGAATGGCCTCAACATCTTCAAGTTTCAGCGTTTGCATCGACGACGGGTCCATCATCACACCTCCACGCTCATCACTGCCAGGGTGTACCATGATCATGTTGGCGCCCATCGACGATATCTGTTCCTGGATGCTCTCTTTTGATCCCTGGCCGATGGCCAGCATGGTAATGACCGATGTAACACCTATGATAATGCCCAGCATAGTAAGGAAAGTCCGCATTTTATTACGGCCCATGGCCTTAAGGGCAATCTTTGTAAGATTAAATAAATTCATAGTAACTGAAATTGTTGATTCTGTTCAACTGCCTTGAGCCGGGCGTCCTGTATTCTCATAATCATCAATAATTTCTCCGTCTCTCAACACGATGGTGCGTTTGCTGTATCCGGCAATATCGTGTTCGTGGGTGACAAAAACGATTGTTTTTCCTTCTCTGTTGAGCTTCCGGAAGAGAGACATGATATCCTCAGTTGTTTTGCTGTCGAGGTTACCTGTTGCTTCATCGGCAAGCACCATCACCGGGTCGTTAACAAGTGCACGAGCTATGGCAACGCGTTGCTGTTGTCCCCCGGAAAGTTGGTTTGGGGCATGTTTCATCCGGTCGGCCAGGCCCACTATTCTCAAAGCTTCAATGGCCTGTTCTCTGCGCCGGCGTGATGATATCCCGGAGTTGTACATAAGAGGAAGCTCCACGTTTTCGAGGGCCGAGGTGCGTGGCAACAGGTTAAACGACTGAAAAACAAATCCTATCTTCCGGTTTCGTATTACAGCCAGCTCATCTTTTGAAAGATTGCTCACATTGATCCCGTCGAGATAATAGTCTCCCTCCGTTGGCTTGTCAAGCGCTCCCAGGATGTTTAAAAGAGTAGATTTCCCTGAACCGCTGGTTCCCATGATGGTCAAAAATTCATTCTCTTTAACCCCGAAAGAGACGTTTCGTAAAGCATGAACAGTCTCAGCACCTACATTAAAATCTCTTCGCAGGTTGGAAATTTTGATGATATCGTGTGGCATATAGAAGTAGATTGTTAGATGTTAGATGTTAGATGTTAGATGGTTGAAAAAACTGCTTTGACTCCTGCAATACTCTCCTGCAATACTTAAAAGTACCTCACACGCGCCAATTCGTTGCTACAAGTCTGGTACATTTCAATCCTCTTTCTTATCTCTTCCGGGAGGTCCCGGCATAAACGGACTTCTGAATGTGCGGCCGGGTAAATTATCCGGACGATCGATTCCCGTAACCACAGAGTCACCGGGAAGCACGCCGCTCTTTATTTCGCACCAAACGCCATCTTCAATGCCCGTGTTCACAATTACGGGATGCAGATGCCCGTCCTTCCATACCCAGACTCTGTCCTCGCCGGTTTCGGGAAGAGCCTCCGGCATAGATGAGTGATTTCCGCCACCGGAAGAAAGCGCCATACTTCCGGGCGAATTTTCCGCGGGAGAAAAGCGAAGTGCTGCTGCCGGTACAACGGTAACATCCTTCGCCTCATTCGTAATAATGGTTACACTGGCGGTCAGGCCGGGTTTCAGTTTAAAATCGGGATTGGGTGCATCAATAATGACCGTATAGGTCACAACATTGCTTTCGATCACCGGCTCGAGGCGAACCTGGGTAACTTCTCCGGTAAACTCGGTGTCGGGAAATGCATCAACCGTAAAGGTTACTTTCTGTCCTGTTTCCACCTGACCAATATCGGCCTCATCCACGTCGGCTTCTACCTGCATCCGGGTTAAATCGCGGGCTATCAGGAACAATGTGGGCGTGTTAAAGCTGGCGGCAACGGTTTGTCCCTCTTCCACGCTTCTGCTGAGGACGACTCCGTCGATGGGAGAATAGATGCGGGCATAAGAGAGATTAACTTCGGCCTGTTCCACCTCTGATTGCAGAGATTCTACCGACGCTTTGGCATTGTTGTAGCGATAAAGCGCCTCATCGTACTCCGTTTCGCTGACCATCTCCTTTTCAAAAAGCATCTTAATCCGCCGGAAGTTCTTAGTCTGATAATCCAGTTCGTTTTGAGCTGATGCCAGGCTTGCTTTTGCCTGAAGCAAACGAGCCTTTAACGAACTTTCATCAATCCGGGCAATCAGCTGCCCTTTTTTTACACGCTCGTTATAATCGGTATAAATGCGTTCGATAACGCCCGAAACCTGTGTGCCCACTTCTACCTGGTCGATGGGCTCTACCGTGCCGGTTGCAGTAACGGTATTAACAATCGTTCCTTTTTCGACAACATGAATACGAGGTTTCAGATTGTTTTCCGTACTCTTCTTTCCTGTCAGAAGAACAATAGCCAGAATAAGTACCACGATGGCTGCAATTAAATAAATGTATTTACGCATCATAAACAGATCATTAGATATTTAGATATTAGATGTAAGACGCTACCGGTCATCAGAAATATTCTCTGCATGGCCTGATCCGACAGAAATAGGCTGTCCGCGATAAAAATCAAGAATTTTACGATACAGCAGAGCTGAATACCGTGCCTGGATTAACTCAGCATTGGCATTGAGCAATGCATTTTTGGACTGACGAAGATCGATGGCATTTAACATCCCCAATTCAAACTGCTCGCGCTGGTACTCATAACTGATACCGGCCGATCTTGCCTTTTCGACCGCAGCTTCATAACGGGCCTGTTGAGCTTTTACATCCACATAAACCTGTTCGATCGTTTGCAAAAGGTCATTCCGCGTCTGGCGGGCATTCAGCTCCGTCTGTCTGAGGTTTATTTCCGAACGGGCCAAACTGGCTTTGTTTTCGTTCCTGCTGAAAATAGGAATGTTCAGAGACAACCCGAAATACTGAGAAAGCCGGTCGTTCATCTGTGAACCAAAAGAGCCGCTGTAAATATCGGAATAGGAGGAAGAAGCCGAAGCACTGAAATTAAGTGTGGGCAGATATCCGGCTTTGGCATTGGCAAGATCGATCCGTGCCACTTCTTGCGACAACAGGCTGTTTTCTATCTCGGGACGGAGAGCGAGAACTTCCTGCGCAATAACTTCGAAAGCAGGTAAAGCATCATCGGGAACCTCAACACTGGCCGGATAAATCGGATTAAAATCCGTATCATAAGGCAGGTCAAGCATGGTCTTCAACTCCGTAATACGGATGTCCAGCTCATTTTTTGCGTTGACCATCGAGTATCGGTCCGACGCATATTGTGCTTCCAGTTCGGCCAGGTCCAGCCGTGAAACCGTGCCTGCTTCAAAAAGTGCCCTGGTACGCTCAAGATTCGCCTCCGAAGTCTCCACGACATCGCGGTAATAGAGATAATTCTCACGGGCAAAGAGAATATTCATCCAGGCCTGTGTTATGGACAATACTATGTCGTTTTTAGCTTCTTCAACATCGAGGCGGGCCTTGTCAAGTTCAATTTCTCCGGCTTTAATGTTGTTATTGATAATGCCGCCCCTGTATACAGGCACATCGGTATTAAGTCCCACCTGTGCCCCTTTGGAAAATTCGCCCCCGGCGTTGTCAAAGGAACGCGAACTGTTGCCCGATACCGAGGCAGATGCACTGAGAGAAGGCAATCTGCTGCTTTTCGTTTCCAAAAGGTTGACCTCCCGGGTTTCGATGGAGATTTTTGAACTTTGGATGGTTATGTTGTTCTCAAGCGCATAATCGATGCACTCCTCCAGAGTCCATCGTAATTTCCCTCCTTCCTCGCCGCCATATACCGGCAAAGTAATCAGGCAGATAACAATTGTAACCAGAATGTTTATGTATCGCTTCATTTCCGAAATCTTTTTTTGATTACCGTGCCAAATTATGATTGAAGAATCCGAATACATAAATTATTCATCGAACGGACTGATTTTATCTATGAACCAAAGTTTTAGCCATATAAAACTGCCAGAAAGGGTGATCAACCAATTCTTGCAAGCAAGCAGCAGAGCCGGGCTAACCAATTAACCATCCCCCATGCTCTCTGCTCTCTGCTCCATGCCTCTCCCTTAAACCCTTCTACCGTTCTACCCTTTCTACCGTTCTACCCTTCCACCCTTTCCAGACCAAAGCAACCGGATGAACACAGGTCGTTAACAAATCATTAACACGAAATAACATCCCGATAACACATATTTATCAAGAATCATTCTAAACTTGTAATTCAGGAAAAACGGATATTTTTAACCTAAAAACAATACTACTATGAAACGTAAATTGGCTTTATCATTGATTTTCGTGTTTACTCTTGCTCTTTCGACCCCTGTAGTGTCAAATGCCGCTATCCAGGAGCCTGAGAAAACCGAGAAAAAAGAGTGCGACAAGGAGAAGAAAAAAGCTTGTTGTGACAAGGAGAAAAAAGAATGCGACAAGAAAGCTGAAAAGAAAGAAGCCGAAAAAGAGAAAGAATAGTTTTTCGGAGTATATCAATGCAGTAGTTCGTTAAAAAAAGCCTAAACGCAGAGACACAATGACGCAAAATTTTTATTATGAGAGAGTTGTGGTTTGCGTTATTAATTGTGTAAACAATTAATAACCAGGTATCAGTAAAAGTTTAACGAAGTATTGCAATAAGAAAGCCCGGTTATTTATCCCTGCCGGGCTTTTTTTATGCCCGGTATTTAGACAATAGATTGTCAGATTTTAAGATATAAGATGATATGAGTCTGCTCCTGAAAATCCATTAAATTCGAACAACTTATTTCAATAGATCGTAAGATTTTTAGATATAAGTAATTTAGTCAATAGTCAATAGTCAATAGCAATGTTTTAGAGGTACTGACATATTCAAGAAGCTGACAAAAGCGCATAAATAACATGTTTTGAGCACTTTGTGATTTTTGTTATAAATAAGATGGTTTTTACAACCTTGATATACTGTATTTTAACAAGCAAACCTCTTTGAACACAAACAATTGGTTTGCAACGTTTTGCAAAAGTTTAACGGAGTATTATTATTTGCAATCGTTTGTTTAAAAAAGCCTAAAACGCAATGACGCAAAGTTTTTATTACGGGAAAGTTGTGGTTTGTGCTATTAATTGTGTAAAAAATTAATTATCAGACATCTGTAATAGTTTAACGGAGTGCTGTTTACAAATTAAAGAGCTTTTTTCTTACTTCCTCGCGATATAACTGCCCTATGGGCACCGTTTTGGAGGTATAATGCATTTGTAGTTGATTGCCGTAGAGCGCCTTCACCTGATTCCGGTTAACAATAAACGATTTGTGAACGCGCATGAAAGAATCTGACGGCAAAACTTCCAGAAGGTTTTTCAGCGAGTCCAGTGAAACCAGCTTCTGATCGATGCAATGAAAAGCAACATATTCACGCAAACCCTCCACAAATAAAATTCGTGAGGTGTCCACCCTGTAAGATTTATGATCGGCCTTAACAACAATACAGGCAGGTGAGGAAGACGCATTCTCTGCATATCCGGAAGAGCCGGCCTTGTTTTGCATCCTTTCTCCTGCTTTCTGTACCGATTGCACAAACCGCTCAAACGAAAACGGTTTCAACAAATAATCAATGACATCCAGTTCGTATCCCTCGAGGGCATATTGCGGATAGGCCGACGTGATAACCACCAGAATATTTTTAAGATGGAAAGTCTTCAGGAAATCCATGCCGGAAATTTCGGGCATCTGTATATCCAGAAAAGCCAGGTCGACCTTTCCGCCCTGAAGCGCCGGAAGAGCCTCAAGGGGTGATTTAAAAGTACCTGCCAGTTCCAGATGCGGAAATTTTGAGATATAATCTTTCAAAAGCGACCGGGCAGGAAACTCGTCATCAATAATGACACAACGGATCTTCATAATGTTTCTATTTCCATTTGCACTTTAAAGACATCCTGTTTGTCAATTATATTCAAGCGATAACTCCCTTTATAGAGAAAGGACAATCTTTTTTTTACATTTTCTATGCCAATCCCTTTCGACTTGTCTTTGGACACATACCCTGCCGGTTTGCTGTTGGCAATGGAAAACATAATTTGCCCGTCTTTAGCCTTCAGAAAAGCTTTAATCCACCCGTTTTTTGTGTCGCCGATATTGCCATGTTTAAATGCATTCTCGAAAAACGGGAAGATGAGCATTGGCTCAATCCTTATATCCCGGTCTACCAGGTTGAAGTCGATTGCCAGATTTGGTTTCTCCTCCAGTTTTATTTTTTGGAATTCTATAAAATCACGTATGTAATCTATTTCACGTCCTATGGGAATTTTCTTTTCATCGGTTTCGTATACGATAAACCGCAACATAGATGAAAGCTTCAGCACCAGTTTTGGTGTTTTGGCACTGCCCTGTTGCGAAAGTGAATAAATATTATTGAGTGCATTAAACAGAAAATGCGGGTTCATCTGCGATTTAAGAAACTTCATCTCCGTCTCGAGGTTCTGATTGGTCAGCGAAAGTTGTTCTTTTTCTTTTCGTCTGGATTCAAGAACCATCCAGAATAACGTGCTGAGGAAAAGAATTCCCAGCATCTGAACAAAACCGAAAAACAGGTGCGGTCCCGGAAAATTATTATCCGGACGGGGCCGCCCCGGAGGTGGTGCGGGGCCTCTGTCCAACCTCAGAGTCTTCCCTTCAGGCCCGTTTTCAGGAGGAGATTCAGGACGAACCATTTCCCTTCGCTCGTTTATCTTTTCCCATGTTTCGGGCCCGACCGGGTCGGTTATATGCCAAAGAAAAGAAATGCCTGCCAAAAGAAAAACCAGCGACAGAACATACGTTTTAAAATGGTTGCGCCCAATCAAAAGAGGCAGCAGGATAAGGGTATTGACATAAAAGATCAGCGCATTGATCCCGAGTGTACGCAGCGTCAGAAAAACGGCCGTTTTTGTATCAAAGAAAAGCGCAGGCCCGTAAAAGAATAGAAACGAATAGCCTATCCACAGGGTGATATGCCACCAACCCATTCTTTTAAATTGCCTGCCAATGACCTTCAGAGCATCTTTTGCATTGGTGTGATTTCTTACCATTCTAATCATTTTCATTCTCTTCCTCATCCGTTAAAAAAGAAGACAGCTGACAGTAATAAAAACAAAAAAATCCGGCAATTCTCATATTTACTCCATTTTTTGCCATTGCATTGAATTAAATCTGCTAAAAGGGCAAATAAAACGCCCCTGATGCCCAAATGCATTTTTTTTCAATCAACTCATCGCTTCTGCTTACAAACGTCAGCTTTATATCAATGTTATAGGTAATATGCTGTTCGTTCAGATAAACAGCCGGCTTGCAGTGTTTTGAAGCCCGATGGTTGAAACGAGCATGGTAAGGTTTGTCACAAAAGAACATGTATAAGTTCTTGCATGCGAGTTCCATCCAACCTTAATAAATAAATTTTATACAGATGAAAAAAGTATTTCGCCTCCTGCCGCTGTATTAAATTCGCCTCCAATCTCAACAAACAGAAGCCGGATGCCGGCGGGTTATCTGCCTCCGGGCAGACACAATAATTATTAATGTACAGGCGAAAGGTATCATCAATCGTTTTTCGATGGCTGGGAAAAGAATGGAACAGCGGATGGACTGTCGCTGCCGATCTGTCTCTCTCGCAATGGTCTGCACTCAATGATAATTCAACGCTGAAAGGAACCTTTTCGGATGCGCTCTCTTTACAGGCAGGGATTGCTTACTCTTATCCAAAAAACAAATTCCGGCATATCAACCAGATGAAATGGCGGGCCGGTATTTTCTGGACCGATGGTTACCTGAGTATAAATGAGCATAGAATAGGCGAAAAAGGAATAACGGCCGGCCTCTCAATTCCTTTCAGCGCAACGGGTAATGTGCTGCACCTGTCATATCAGTATTCGCTAAAAGGAACCAACAGTAACGGCCTCATCAGGGAACAATATCATACCATCAAAATCGGCTTTTCAATGATTGAACGGTGGTTCTTTAAGGAACAGTTTTATTGATTATTACCCGGGGTTAACCAGGCTAACTCGAATTTCTTCGCAGATCAAAGCAGCAGAGTTGGAGGATTTCTTCTCTGCTTGTCAATAAATGTTTCCTGCAAAAGACAGGTTGCCATGACCACTAATCCCCCTTCATGGACTCAGCCACTTCAACCATGGGCGCCACCCAAATCTCATCTTTGTGTTGTGCCAGATAATCGACCAGCTCATTATGGGCCTCAAGTGAAACGTTTATGCCGTGCTCTCCCCCTACTCCGTGGAACAAAAAGACCAGTAAACCGCCCTCCTCCCGGGCTTTCTCCACTTGGGCAATGAGTTCACCGGACGATTCCCCGTCAACAGCCAAAGCACCCACTTCCATCCGGTTGATCTCACCCGGCTGCTCAATGCGGTAAAGCACATCACGAGCTGCAACAAACCACCCGGAAATGGCCTCTACAAAGGAGGAATCGGCCACCATTTTGTCACCACAAGAATAGGCAAACGTGCGCTGCTCTTTTCCATCAATGGCATTCAACAAAACATTGCCCAGACGAATCTCCTCCATCAGGCGGTTAAAAGTATACGTATCCAAATCCTGTTCGGGCTGAACCCATTCCCGACCGGGAGCACTACCTGAACATGGATGAAACAATGTGTGATTGCCCAGTTCGTGACCATTGTGAGCCACCCTGCGCCATTCATCCACTCGCCCGGGCAAAGTCACGGCATTTCCAGGTAAATAAAAGGTACCCCGAAATCCTGCAGCCTCAAGGGCCGGCACCACATTATCGAGATGCACATTTAACCCGTCATCGTAAGTAAGTACAACGGCGCATTCATGGCCGTTCCACGGCTTTTCTTCAGTTTGAGCCGACAATGGGGCCGAAAGGAATAAAACCGTTGTCAGTATCCCCGCTAATTTTTGATACAATGCATTCATGATTTTGAAAAACAAATTTATATGTCGTTCGTTTTGAAAAACAAATATACACATTTTATCTGACCCCGAAGGCGGTCGCATGTTTATAGCACAAGGTTTCCGGTGGCAAGATGATGGAAAAACGGTCGGGGTTTTCCAGCCGGTCGATTTTGTCGAAACTGTCAATCCGGGCTATGGTATTTTGAATGAGCTCCAGGGATTCCGTTGTCGAGGAGAGTTACGTTCAATAATTTTTTGCTGTCCTGTCTGGTTTCGATCAGACCGATGATGTGGAACAGTTCGGTATAGAACCGGCGATCGAGACAGTTGCTGTCGTTGGCAAACGGTAGTTTTAGCAAAACCAGGATTTAACCCGGATCTATTCATAAATTTTTTATTACACTATCCAACTTTCGGCTAAATACAAGCATCCTCAATAAAACCAGTTGAAAAATAATACCCAAATTCTTGATAACAGGCAAACGACGGAACCGATCGGACCAATTACGATCAACGTTCATCTCACACATATTACGGGAAGTATGGCAAGTCATGGTGGGTGACGAATATCAGGAAAGACAGACAGAAATTTACAGGTGGGGACACCTTGCATACCCAATATAATTTTTTTTTAAATTTGTGTCCTTTAAGAAAATATCCGCCCGGATTTAAATACAATCTCACCGGCATGTGGAAGAGAGCGATATTTAAATGGAACGGCGGGCATTTTAAAGCGAAAAAAATCGATCATTTTATACCTACAACCGATGAATTCCAATAATGCTGTTACCATAATTGTTCCTGTATTTAACGAGGAGGAGAGCCTGCCCCGGGTGAAAACCGAGGCCGACAAACTGTTAAAATCAAGTCCGGTCCCCATCCGGTTTCTTTTTGTTGATGACAAATCAAGCGACAGCAGCCTTAATCTTATAAAGCGGTTCGTGCAAGAGGACCCTTCTGCCTTCAGTTACATCTCTCTGAAAAAGAATTCGGGTCTCAGCACCGCCCTGAAAGCCGGGATTGATTGTGTTGACACCCCTTATACGGGATATATTGATTCGGATTTACAGACCTCTCCTCAGGATTTTCTTATCTTTTTCGATTTCATGGAACAATATACCATGATCAACGGCATCCGGCAAAATCGTTCGGATACCTTTGTGAAGAAGATCTCTTCAAAAATTGCTAACGGGTTTCGGCGGTTTATGATCAATGACGGGATCGAAGACACCTGTTGTCCCCTGAAAATCATGGAGACGAAAGCGGCCCGGACAATTCCCTTTTTCAACGGCATGCACCGTTTCATTCCTGCTCTTATTCAGTTACAGGGAGGCACAGTCAAACAAATTCCCGTTCAACACTTTCCGCGAATTGAAGGGACGGCCAAGTATCACCTGTGGAACCGTTTGATCGGTCCCTTTATGGATACGCTGGCTTTTGTCTGGATGCGAAAAAGATACATCAGGTACGAAATCAGTGAAAGCAGCGATCGGTCATGTTAGACGACTCATTTATATTCGGGCTGGGATTTTTTGCCCAGGGGTTGTTTTCCGCCCGGCTTCTGGTGCAATGGTTTTTGTCGGAAAAGGCCAAAAAAGTTGTTTCCCCTGATCTGTTCTGGCAACTGAGCCTCGTAGCATCCATTCTGCTATTGATTTACGGCATTCTCCGTAAAGATCTGGTTATTGTGGGCGGACAGTTTGTCTCATTTTACATTTATCTGCGCAATTTGCAGCTTAAAAATGTCTGGCAGTCATTCCCGTGGTGGCTCCGTGTTTTGGCATTATCAGCTCCGGTACTGGCGATCCTGTTTCTGTTTATCACCCCCACCGAATACAACATCCGGGATATGATGCACAACCCCCTGATTACGGCTCAGCTATACACGGTAGGGGCCATTGGTCAATTCATCTTCACCTTCAGGTTTATCTACCAATTGATCTATTCGGAAAGACATCACGAATCGCTACTTCCGCCCATGTTTTGGGTCATCAGCATCACGGGATCCCTCATCATTATTGGTTATGCCATTGTGCGTCGTGACCCGGTGATTATACTGGGACAAATATTTGGTACGTTGATTTACAGCCGGAATCTTATCCTTTATTATACGCAAAGAGTCCGGGACCGCGAAGCCCCCACGGATGAATAGATCCGGCGGGAAAACAATCTGCAAATTTCAACCCAAAAGATATGCAACTACTGATCAAGAGCTTTGAAAAACGCCCCGTTTTGGGGATTTGCTTATTCATTGCCGTGATGCTCATCCCCCATTTGGATGTGCTACCGGTTTCCATCATGGAAGCCCGGGATTTCGTTACGGCCAGAGAGATGATCACCGACGGAAACTGGTTGTTGACCACGATGAACGGGGAAGCCCGTTACGAAAAACCCCCTCTCCCCACCTGGCTTTCGGCCATCTCTGCCATGATTTTCGGGGTAAACAGCATTGCGGCCATGCGCCTGCCGGGTGTTTTATTGGTGATGTTGACGGGCGTGTTTGTCTATTTTCTTTCCAAAACGATTTTAAAAGATAAATCGCATAGCCTGATTAACGGGATCATTGTCGTGACTTCATTTTATGTCATCGGGATCATTTTTGAAGCGCCCTGGGATATTTTTACCCATGGATTTATGCTGGTGGGGATTTTGTCGCTGATCAGACTATTCAGGGATGAAGGTTCGCCATGGAAACATGCTGTGGTTTCGGGCATTTTTATCGGTTTCTCGTTTATGAGCAAGGGGCCGATTTCATTGTATGCCCTGTTCCTGCCGTTTTTGCTGGCTTATGGTTTTACTTACAGATTCCGGGGGCTTAAAACAAAGGCCTTACCGCTTGTGCTTGTACTGCTTTTGGCCGTTGTTGTTGGCGGATGGTGGTACATCTACATCAGGGTTGCCGATCCGCAATCATTCTTGTCTATTGCCCGGGAAGAAGTGGGGAACTGGTCGAGTTACAATGTGCGACCGTTCTACTATTACTGGAGTTTTTTTGCCCAAAGCGGATTGTGGACCATTCCTGCCCTCATTAGTTTACTGTACCCTTATCTGAAGAAACGGGTGGTGAATCTTAAGGCCTATCGTTTTAGTTTGTTGTGGACACTTTTCGCGGTGGTGTTGCTCTCCATTATTCCCGAAAAGAAATCCCGTTATTTGATGCCTGTTTTGATTCCCCTGTCGATCAATACTGGTTTTTATATGGAATACCTGTTCAGGAAATTCAAAAACCTTACATCGAAATGGGAGAAATGGCCAGTCTATTTCAACTTTGGCCTGATATCCTTATTGAGTATTGCGATCCCTTCAGGTGTTTATATATTCTTCAAGGAGCATGTCGTCATCCCTGATTTTTTCTTCCTGACTTCATGCATTATTCTGCCTTTAGCGGGAATCTTTATTTTCATCCACCTTTTACGAAAAAACATCAGGAATGTGTTCTATCTTACCATCATGCTTTATGCCTCCATTTTTGTTTTTGTTCTGCCCGTAGCGCGGGACTACATTGAAGAAGGTAGCCGGCAGCCGGTTGAAGAAATGAAAGAGAAAGTGAAACAGGAGGGTATCAATGTTTATGGCTACGATTACATTCAACCGGAATTAGTTTGGCTGTATGGAGAGAAAATTCCTCTGATCAAAGAGGAAAAATCCTCCGCGATGCTCCCGCAAGAAAATCGCTTTGGTATCCTGACCAATAAAGAAAACATTTTGGACCAACAGATATTCAAAGGACATTATCAGGTTGAATATTCCGGAATGGTTGATATCAACCTTGAAGAGAGAAACAACAGCCGGAAGATAAGTTACTTCTTCATTATAGAGCGTGACGCAGAATGAACAAAAAGAATCTGACAAAAGCGGTTATTTTATCCGGCTTTTTTAGACACAACGAATCCCAAAACCTAAAGACAGATTCATCTTTTTGTATTTTGACCTTTTTTAACAAGTCCTTTTAATCAATAGATCAATCAATAGATCGTTAGATTTTTAGATATAAGATGATTCGTAAAACATTGATATATTGCATTTTAACAAATAAACCTCTTTAGACATAAACAATTAGTTTTCAGCGTATTGTGATAGTTTAACGGAATATTGTTTAATGATAGTTCGGTTAAAAAAGTAAACGCAAAGACGCAAAGTTGTCATTATGAGTGCGTTTTATTAATGGCACACTTTACCTAATAAACAGTGTCTGTCGATAAATTCTCCCCGCTCGGCGAAGTCTCTGACTTCGTCGTTTAAACCTTTGTAGTTTTTAACTACCACAGAAAACATCGCGATAAAATTGGTCATATTTCCACCCAAAACAGTAAGATAAAAATCGGATGTTTTCTATCTTTAAAAATAAAATATTTATTCCATGTCCACCGGTTATCAAATCAAAGATCAGAAAGGATTGTACTTCCTAACCTTTCAGGTCGTAAATTGGGTTGATATTTTCTCACGGGATGTTTATCGGGATATCGTATTGGATAGTTTTGATTTTGCAATGAAGAACAAAGGTCTTCAATTATTTGCCTATGTAATAATGTCCAACCATGTACATCTGGTAGCCAACAGTAATAAAGGAAATTTAAGTGCCTGCATAAGGGATATCAAAAAATATACGAGTAAGCAAATTGTTGAAGCCATAAACTTACCGACCGAAAGCAGACGTGATTGGTTGCTCCCTTTATTTCTAAGAGCAGCATCGCAGCACAAGCGAAATAACTTTTATCAGGTTTGGACTCATGAGAATCATGCTATATTGTTATATTCAAATGATTTTATAGTGCAGAAAATTGATTATATCCATAACAATCCGGTACGCTCAAGAATTGTTCAAAATCCTGAAGACTACTTATATTCATCGGCTCGAAATTATGCCGGTTTGAGTAATTATCTGGATGTAGATATCCTGAGCTTGCCTGCAAAGACTGTTTAAAAGGTAGTCTGGAGACTACAGGAGTAAAACGACGAAGTCACAGACTTCGCCGAGCGGGGGGTTCCGGCAGGAACACGCCCCCGAAGGCGGTCGTAACCTTTGGTTACAATGGTGTAATTCCGGTAGTAAAGCAAATTGCAGAAACCAACCACCTGCCGGTGATCGATCTCTACAAGCCGATGATCGATAAAGGAGAAATGTTTTACGACAGCATTCACCCCGATGCAGAAGGAGCTGCCGTGATGGCCGAAATAGTTGCAGAAAACCTGCAAAGCGATCGTTAGCAAAAACGGGAACCTTCTGTTCTATTTTGCATTACCCTGACCTATCCTTCAAAATTTTAAGCAGAGAATAATATTTCACTTTAAAATAGTTGCCGGTAGAATGTTTCCAGTTTAGCCGGCAATCTTTGCAGGTGGGATCATCACAAAAGAAGAAAGAAGGGTCTTCTCTGAGTTTTTCCATTTCTACCCTGAGTGTGCCTGCCATATCGGTCAGCACGGCATCAGCATTGCCCACTTTGATCCATTTCAGGCAGCCTGCTTTTTCATAAAGGGGGATGAATTTGGGAAACCCCCTTCCGCATCCGCCGTTCCAGTTTACTCTGAAAAGTTTAATGTTGCCGTCCGGGTCGATATAGTTAACGCCCATCGGTGGGATTTTCTTGGATAATCCCGATTTTTCGATTGCAACATGAGTCGTGCCTACCCCAATGGTTTTCCTTCCAACGGATAAATTGACGGCACCCATTTCTGCCATCCGGGATAAAACGTCGTATGCTCCGCTTTCGGGCGTATGATTATCCATTAGTTCATGAGCCAGTTTTCCAATGGCCGTAAAACGTTGTATCGGATGTTTACTCCTGACCATATCAGGGTGTTGAATCATAACATTAGCCAAAGCACCCGCATAGGAAGGTGATTTTTCGGAACTGATTTTCTTTGCATCCTCTTTATTCAGAGGCAGCGGATAGGAGGTGATAAACGAATCGATGACGAGTGTCCCTTCATCTCCGACCGTTTCCAGCAAAGCATCCAGGAGGGTTTGCGCGCCGCCTTCTATTTTTCCGATGGCTCTGAGGGAAACTTTCAGATGCAGCAATACTCCCTCCGGAATTCCGCCTTTTTTAAGGTCGGCAATCAGTTCTTCCTTTGTCCATACTTTATCATTCTCCATTTTTCACAAACGCTTCAAATGCTTCAATCTTATTCATTCTATCGAGAAGTTTCCGGGCTTTGGATACGGTGGGAGGAGAAATAAACATACCCTTTTTTACCGATATTCCGCGATCGGCCTTATTGGTCTCTTCAGCCAGGTCGATTATTTCACGGGCTCTATTCAGTTCATCGGGTGCAGGTGTATAATACTCCTTAACCAGTTCTATTTCTTTCGGCGACATTACCAGCATCCCTTCAAATCCAAGCTCTTTTGCCTGTTCAATGTGTTTTTTTAATCCCTCCGTGTCGCCAATATTGACATAAGGCGTATCGATGGGGACAATCCCTGCAGCCCGGGCAGCCATGCTAATCATATGCCTGGGTGCTAAAATAGAGCGACCGCCAATGCCATGTTCGCCTTCTGTTTCGGCCAGAAAATCTTCACTGCCAAACAACAGTGCAATCACCCGGCTCGAAGCCTTAGCAATACTGAAAGCATTTAAAACAGCTTCAGGGGTTTCCAGCAGGGCAATCACTTTGAAATGTCCTTTTTCAATGCACAGATTTTTCTCCTTCAGGGTGAGCTGGGCATCAAAAACCTCCATATCTTTTGCGTTACAGGCTTTGGGATAAACAAACCCGTACAAACGGGCATCGGCAACGGTGTCAAGGTCTTTCAGGGTATCTCCCGTTTCCATGGGATTTATCCTGACAAACACCGGCCGGCGATCAATCAAATCGGAACTTAAAACCCTCGTAATGGTCTGCCTTGCCTCATCCTTTTTTGATGCCGGTACCGCATCCTCAAGATCGAGAACAATGACATCGCTATCCGAAGCAAACGCTTTCTCCAGATAATGCGGATTATGCCCTGATGTAAACAACAGGGTACGGGCAACAAACTTTCCTTCAAATCTCGGACTACTCATACCTGAACTCTTTTGGGCAGCAATACCTCCCTGAAAAACGAGAGAACCTGCTCACCTTTGTGATTGGTAACCAAGGTATTTACTTTTACAATCCCCCTGTCGGGTTTCGATCTTGACTCTCTCTTCGAGACAATTGTCGACTCAGCATAAATGGTATCCCCGATAAAGACGGGAGCCAGATGTATTATTTCCGAATAATTGAGATTGGCAATAGCCCGTCCGCTTATATCTCTCACCGTTAACCCTACTGCCAGGGAGAAAACCAGCGTTCCAACAACAAGTACTTTGCCGTGGATGGCACTTTTTGCATAATGCTGATCAAGATGAACGGGGTGATGGTTCATCGTCAACAACGAGAAGAGGTTGTTGTCCGACTCTGTAATGGTTTTACCCGGCCAGTGCTTAATAACCATACCCTCTTCAAAATCATCCAGATACCTGCCGAATTCGCTTTTTTTTTAATTCCATTGAGATGAAGATTCATGAATTAACCGGGTTAGGATCAAACCTTTTATTATTGGAACTAAAAATAGAAAGAATCTGACAAAAGCGGTTATTTTATCCGGCTTTTTTAGACACAACAAATCTCAAAAACCGGAACAGATTCATCTTAATAATAGTTCGGCCGGAAGCCTTAACGCAGAGACACAAAGACGCAAAGTTGTTGTTATGAGAGAGTTTTATTGATGGTGCACTTTACCTCATAGATAGTGTCCGTTCATAAATTTTCTCAAAAAAATAACCCGCCATCGGTTCAATTACCAACCGGTGACGGGTATATATAAATCCGTTTGTTGAACAGCCGTAAAAACACTTATCTCTTATCGCCGTCGTATCCCCATTTCACATATATAGCTCCCCAGGTGAATCCGGCGCCGAAAGCTGCCAGCACGAGGTTATCTCCCTTTTTGAGCTGTTTTTCCCATTCCCACAAACAAAGAGGAAGAGTAGCAGCGGTTGTATTACCGTAACGTTGGATATTGATCATCACCTGGCTTTTTTCTATGCCCATCCGCTGAGCTGTTCCTTCAATAATGCGCATATTGGCCTGATGCGGAACAAGCCAGGTAAGTGTTTCGGGGGTGATGCCGTTGCGCTCCATTACTTCAACAGCCACATCAGCCATTTTGGAGACGGCGTGTTTGAACACATGGCGGCCATCCTGATAGATGTAGTGTTCACGATTGTCGATGGTTTCATGCGTGGGCGGTTTTACAGATCCGCCGGCCTTTTGATGAAGATAGACGCGCCCGAAACCGTCGCTCTGAAGCTTGCTGTCGAGCACGCCCACTTTTTCGGTGGTAGGTTCCAGCATTACGGCTCCTGCGCCGTCGCCAAACAGAACGCAGGTGGTGCGATCGGTAAAATCGGTTATTGCCGACATTTTTTCGGCACCAACTACGATCACCTTTTTCCTGCTCCCTGTCTCTACAAACTTAGAGGCTGCATCAAGGGCATACAGAAAACCGGAGCAACCGGCATTGATGTCGAAGCTGTGTGCATTACGAATATCGCACTTATCGGAAATAATATTGGCCGTAGCCGGGAAAACATGGTCCGGCGTAACGGTAGCACATATCAGCATATCCACCTCATCGGGTGAAGTGCCCGATTTTTCGAGTACCTGATTTACGGCCTTTACAGCCAGATCGGAAGCACCTTTTCCTTCTTCTTTGAGAATACGCCGTTCTTTGATGCCCACACGTGTGGTAATCCATTCATCCGACGTATCGACCATTTTACTAAGTTCCTCGTTGGTGAGAACATAATCGGGGACGTATCCGCCGACAGCGGTAATCACTGCGTTCACTTTTTCCATCGTTACAGACAGTATTAGATGGCCAAAACGGGCTCAGTGCCTTCCCTGACAGGGCTGCCCTGGCTCGGGCCAGAAAAACATTTCCGGGTTGAAAAGAGCATGGCTGAAATTTGCCCGAAAAGGATATGTGTCAATTCCTTCATGCGGGTTTCATCCTGCCTGAATAATAAAATTTGTGCACGAATGAAAAGTCTCAGCCCACAAAAAAAACAGCCCCTAACCAAAAACAATTTAGGGGCATAATTATACTTTCAGTTTACACCGGCAATATACAACCGGATAGTTGACCAATCGTACGAAGTGAAGTGTCTGTAAAATTCCGGACTGAATCTGCTCCGGCCGGAGCAATTATGACCGAAATTAATATGACACTGCAAACGAGCATTGACTTTGCTTACAATTAAGCTGTTACTTCTTTTTCTACAGCAAGTTTACCCCTGTAGTGCCCGCACTCTTCACAAACAGTGTGAAGCTTAATAGTGGCGCCACAGTTAGAGCAAACACCCAAAGCCGGCAATGTTGCCTTGTAGTGGGTCCTTCTTTTGTCTCTTCTCGTTTTCGATGTTTTTCGTTTTGGATGTGCCATTTTATAACCTCTTTTTACTTGTTGTTTTTATTCTTCAGTTTCTTTAACTCGTTCCAGCGTGGATCGATCTCTTCATTATCGTTTTCTTCATCCTGCCCGCTTGCCGGTTCCTGGTCAACCATGTATGTCTCCAGCTGTGCAAGCATCTCCGTATCGCAACCCGGTGTACCGTCTTCTTTATCGGGATGTACATGCCGGATAGGGATACTCACCACAATATATTCGTACATGAATCGGGCAATGTTGACGGTATGTTCCTCGTGAGGCAGGATAACTATCTCTTCGGTAGGTTCGTCATACACTTCACCGAATTTGACGAACAGCTTGCCCTTATAAGTAACGGGGACGTCCATCAACCCCAGACACCTGTCGCAAAGAGCTTCTACAACACCATCTATATGGAATGAAAGCTCCAGCATCCGGGTGCTTTTGGTGAGAGTGACCTTTGCCAGCAACTCACCGGTTTCTACCTGCGGCTGCTCAAACAATTCGAAAAAGGCACTCCCCAGTTTGTACTCATAGAGGTGTTGTCCCTCTTTAAGTCCTTTAAAGGCAATGCCATACTCTCCGATTTTCTTCTCTTTCTCTGCTGCCATAAGTAAAAACTTCGCAAAGGTATAAAATATTCATTGTGTGGGAAAAATAATTTTAAAAAAGTTTGGTGGCGGGGGATGGGTGCTGGTTGCTTGTTGCTTGTTGCTGGTTGCTTGTTGCTGGTTGCTGGTTAACGGCTAATTGGTTAATTGGTAATTGAAAAATCTGTGCACTCTCAACCTCTGCCTCAGCCTCAACCTCTGCCTCAACCTCTGCCTTAGCCTCAATTGATAATTAATCATTGAAATAATCTGTGTTCATCTGTGTCATCTGTGGTGCACTCTCAACCTCAACCTCAACCTCAACCTTAACCTTAACCTTAGCCTCAGCCTTAGCCTTAGCCTCAGCCTCAGCCTCCTTCCCTCCTCAGCCTTTTTCCACCAGAATCCGGAAAGTTGCTCCCTTGCCGGGCGTTGACTCTTTAACAAAAATTCGCCCGTTGTGATAGTCTTCCACGATGCGGCGAACCAGGGTAAGTCCCAGCCCCCATCCCCGCTTTTTGGTGGTGTAACCTGGCTTGAAAATCGTTTTCTGGTACTTCCGTGGGATTCCCTTGCCGGTGTCGGCAACGTCAATATAAATCTGTCTGTTCTGGCACCCCCAGCTAAACGATATGGTGCCTGTGCCCTGCATGGCATCGGCAGCATTTTTACAGAGATTTTCCACAACCCATTCAAAAAGGGGGCGGTTCACCAGAATCTTCAGTTCCGAAAGAAAATCGTCTGCATTGACCTCAATACGTACCCCCGAGGATATCCGGTGTTCGATGTAGCCGATAACCTCGTGCAGCATATCTCCAACATTCACGGGTTGTAAATCAGGCTTTGAGCCTATTTTCGAAAAACGGTCGGTTATGGTCTGAAGTCGCTGAATATCGTAGCGCATCTCATCCACAAGCGACTTTTCAATATTTTTCATAGAAAGTACCTCAATCCATCCCAGCAATGATGAAGTAGGTGTCCCCAACTGATGGGCGGTTTCTTTGGCCATTCCAACCCATACCTGATCCTGTTCCCGGCGCCGGGCAGAGCTGAATGCCCAATAGGCCAGCAATACGAACAACACAACAACAACAAGCTGCACAATGGGAAACCATCGCAGCTGGGTAAGTATGGTGGAATCATCGTAATAAAGATACTGATTCTGACCGCCTCCCAGTTCGATAACTATAGGGCCGCTGCCCCCGTCTTTCATTTTTTGAAGTTCACGCTGCAGATATGCCTGTTCATTCTTTTCAGGAACATCCAGATTCCGGTGAAAAAGAATGGTGTCCTTTTCGTCGGCAATGATCAGGGGAACGGTTGTATTGTTCTGGATGATTTCGAAAACCAGTTCGAGGGACTGCTCATCAGGATCGGGACGTGTAATGTGGCGGTTGGCTTTGGCCCACAATTCCATTTTTCTGGTTTCCTCCTGCCGAAGTTTCGATGTAAGCCGGTTGGTGTAATACAATGATGCTGCCCCAATGAAGAAGGCCCCGGCCATCAGAAAAAATTTCCACCACCTTTTTCTGCTATACAATTCCATTCAGAGATTGTTATATGTTAGATTAATAGATCAACAGATGATTGGATTTTTAGATGTAAGTATTTTAGTCAA
>NZ_AHZV01000016.1 GCF_000250735.1 Anaerophaga thermohalophila str. Valhall | reverse complement strand
AAAAAGGGTTAACCTGGATTTCTTTGTTTATTGCCATTGCCCCCGATGCTCGGTTTCATGGGTACAGTTATTGGTATGATCGATGCTTTTGACAGCATTCAGGCTATGGGAGATGTTTCTGCCACTGCTGTTGCCGGTGGTATTAAGGTAGCCCTTATTACTACAGTGTCCGGTCTGATTGTTGCTATCATTCTCCAGGTGTTTTACAATTATCTGGTTTCTAAGATTGACAGTATTGTGAACTCTATGGAAGATGCTTCAATTTCGTTGATGGACATTCTGGTTAAGTATAATATGAAAAATAAATAATCGTCATTATGACTAAGCTTTCAAGATATTTGAATATAGTTCTATATCTTCTCATTGGGGTTACAGTTGTTTTCGCAGGACTCTTTTATTTCGGCGGTGAAGTGGAAGATGCTGCTATGACAACACCTGTATACACTGAGTCAATATTGAACTGGGGGAAGATATTGCTTATAGGAGCAGCCGCAATAACATTTATTTTTGAAATTGTAAATCTGATTCTTCATCCACATACTGCGATGAGAACTCTTATTTCGATTGCAATTTTGGCGGTTATTGCAGTGATCTCTTATAGCATGGGTGATGGCACACCTTTGCAACTCGTTGGATATAAGGGTTCGGACAATGTTCCAAGCATGCTGATCATGGGGGATACTTTCCTCTACAGCATGTATATCCTTCTGGGAGGTGCATTGTTAGCTATCCTTTATACCGAGGTGTCCCGTATTTTTAAGTAAACAATATGTTTCTGTAGGAGGAGAAAAGACGTTTTTCTTCTCTACATGAAAAAAATAATAGAATTCTATGGGAAAAAGAGATATTCAGGAAGTGAATGCAGGGTCCATGGCAGATATTGCCTTTCTTCTGCTTATTTTCTTCCTTGTAACTACAACCATGGACACAGATTCCGGCCTTTCGCGGATGCTGCCACCTCCGGTTCCGGAGGATGAGGAGCCGCCGCCACCAATTAAGGAGCGGAACGTGTTTGAGGTTCTTATCAACGCCCAGAACAGGCTTTTGGTAGAAGGAGAACCCATGGATTTGAGTCAGCTCAGAGATGCTGCTAAAGAGTTTATTGAGAACCCGATGGATGATCCTACCTTGCCGGAAAAGGAGGAAAAAGAAATTCCGTATTTTGGTGTTGTGCCCGTTTCTAAAGGTGTTATATCACTGCAAAATGACAGGGGAACCCAATACCAGATGTATCTTTCGGTTCAGAATGAATTGGCCGCAGCATATAATGAATTGCGCGATGAGCTGGCTCAACGAAAATTTGGCATGAAGTTCGATGAACTGGATGAAGACAAACAGGAAGCTATTCGGGATATTTATCCACAGAAAATTTCCGAAGCTGAACCTAAAAACGTAGGAGGAAATTAGGATGGCTAAATTTAGAAAGAAAAGAGGCGGTGGTCCGCAACAGATCAATACGGCCTCACTACCCGACATCGTTTTTATGCTTTTGTTCTTTTTTATGGTTAGTACGACCATGAAAGAAGTTGCTTTGAAAATTCAACTCAAGCAGCCCGAAGCTACCGAGTTGACCAAACTGGAGAAGAAGTCTTTGGTTACATACATTTACGTGGGTGTACCGCAAAGACAATATCAGTCCACTTTTGGTACCGAGCCCAGGTTGCAGTTGAACGATCAGTTTGCCACCGTAGAAGACATTCGAAACTACATCGTACAAGAGCGTGAATCAATGAGGGAAAGCGACAGATCTAAAATGACCGTTTCTATCAAAGCGGATTATGATACACCGATGGGCATTATTACCGAGGTGAAGCAGGCGTTGAGAGAAGCTCAGGCATTGAAGATTAGTTATTCTGCCAGAAAAGTTGAGCAGGTACCTATGTAAATTCGATTTTGAATTTTTTTTTATTATTTATAAAGAGCTGAATTTTCTTCAGCTCTTTTTTTATATTATCTGCTTGCCGGGGTTGATTCTATTTACTATTTTAATCGTTTGGATTTTTCGGATTATAACTTGCTCTGAAACAATATCTACTAATAATGGAATTCAATACTGTGCACAACCGTTTCTCTGAGACTGCTTTTGATCAGCTGATGCAAAAGCGGATTCACAAAGTTTTGCTGATATGTAGTTCATACGATGCTTTTATGCTCGAGGAGGATGGACGTATCGATGAACAGTTGTTTAACGAATATGTTTCCCTGAGCCTGAGGTATCCCCCTCATTTCATACAGGTTTCTTCAGCAGGCGAAGCTTTTAAAGTTCTCAAAGAAGAAAAAATTGACCTGATTATTACTATGCTCAGTGTCGGAGAAATGGATCCGTTTTCTCTCTCCCGGAAAATTAAAGAAACGTATCCCAGAATACCCATTGTTGTGTTGACCCCTTTTTCGCGTGAAGTCTCCATGCAACTGGAGCGCGAAGATACCAGCGCCATAGATTATGTTTTCTGCTGGCTCGGAAATGCCAATCTTCTTTTGGCCATCATAAAGCTTATTGAGGATGGCATGAATGCTGACCACGATATTCATAAAATTGGTGTACAAAGTATTCTTCTGGTAGAGGATTCTGTGCGTTTTTACTCCAGTTATCTGCCCCTTATCTATAAAATTGTATTCAGGCAGTCAAAAAAATTCATGCAGGAAGGGCTAAATGAGCATCAAAAAATGATGCGCATGCGTGGCCGGCCAAAAATATTGCTGGCCAGGACGTATGAAGAGGCTGAAGCCTATTACAATAAATACCGGAGCAATTTGCTCGGTATCATCTCTGATGTCTCTTTTAAACATGAAGGCACCAAAGAACAGGGTGCCGGAATAAATCTTGCAAAAAGGGTGAAGGAAGACAATCCTTATATGCCCTTTATGCTGCAATCATCAGACTCAAGGATTGCTGAAGTTGCAAAAGAACTGAAAGTTGGATTTATTCACAAACAATCAAAATTTCTGCTTCAGGAACTAAAAGATTTTTTGAATACTTATCTTGCTTTTGGTGATTTTGTCTTTATCAATCCCAAAACCGGGGAAGAAATTGCCCGGGTCAGTAATCTCAGGGAATTACAGAATAAATTGATGGAAATTCCGGATGAGTCTCTGCTTTACCACTTTAAACGCGACCATGTTTCAAAATGGCTGACCGCCAGAGCCCTGTTCCCTATAGGAGATGTGATTCGGGAAATGAAGGTTGACGACGATGTAGACATGTCTACACATAAGGAAAAACTCATCAGGGTCATTGCCGAATTTCGAAAAAGCAAGGGACGGGGGGTTATTGCTTCCTTCGATCGCGACCGTTATGATGAGTATATGACTTTTTCCCGCATCGGACAGGGATCGATAGGCGGAAAAGCGCGGGGACTTGCCTTTCTGAATTCTATTATAAAGAAACACCCCGAACTGAATCAGCATCCCGATGCCAACATTATGATACCACGTACCATCGTGTTGGGAATTGATGTTTTTGAAAATTTCATGGAGGAGAACGATCTTTATTCAGTAGGATTGTCGGACCTGCCCGACGAAGAGATCCTCCGGCATTTCATTAAAGGTAAGTTGCCAGCCCACCTGCGCGACGATCTTTTAAAGTTTGTTCAGGTTGTTCAACGCCCCGTTGCAATACGATCGTCGAGTGTGTTGGAGGACAGCCATTATCAGCCTTTTGCCGGTATTTATACCACCTATATGATTGCACCCTCCAGGGATGAAGAGATGGTTGGTCAGATAATGGATGCTATTAAATGCGTTTATGCTTCGGTCTATTACAAATCGAGTAAAGCATATATGGAGGGTACGACCAACCTTATTGATGAAGAACGCATGGGAATAGTTTTACAGGAGGTTGTCGGGCAGCCTCACGGAAACAGATTTTATCCCACATTTTCGGGAGTGGCACGATCCGTTAATTTTTATCCCATTCCGCCCGAAACAGCTGAAGATGGTATTGTTAACGTGGCTTTAGGCCTTGGCAGGCAAATTGTCGAAGGAGGCGCTTCCTTAAGGTTTTCTCCCAAATTTCCGCATAAAGTGCTCCAGCTGTCAACACCGGAAATGGTGGTTAGAGAGACACAGAAGACTTTTTTTGCACTCGATCTGGATGCCGGACGCTTTGAACCCTCTGTCAATGATGGAATTAATATTCTACAGCTCAATGTCGGTGATGCCGAGGACGATGGTTCTCTGAAGTGGCTGGCTTCGGTTTTCGACATGCAAAATCACATGATCAGGGACGGATTGATGGCTGACGGAGTTCGGTTGATAACATTTGCCAATATTCTTAAATACGATGCTTTTCCCCTGGCCGAAATATGCCGGAATATACTGGCTATTGGTCAGGATGAGATGAAGCAGCCTGTAGAAATTGAATTTGCAGTTGATATGCAGGCCCCCGATTCGAAACCTGTTTTTTATTTATTACAGATACGACCGATCGTCAGCAGCAAGAACCCGATAGGACCCGATTTGTCTGAATATGATCCCAAAGATTGTTTTCTTTACTCGGAATCTGCTCTTGGTAACGGCGAAGTGAATGATATTCAGGATGTGGTATACGTAAAGACAGATACATTTAAACCATCCTTAAATCGTGAAATAGCCGGTCATATAGAGAAAATTAATGACAAACTGCAAAAAAAGAGTCGCCCTTATCTGTTGATAGGCCCGGGACGTTGGGGCTCACAAGACCCCTGGCTCGGCGTGCCCGTAAGGTGGGGGCAGATTGCCGGAGCACGTACAATTGTTGAGATGGGACTGGAGAATTACCATGTTGAACCCAGCCAGGGCACCCATTTTTTCCAAAACCTGACCTCTTTGAGGGTTGGCTATCTTACCGTCAACCCGTCCATCGGTGAAGGACACATTAAAATGGATTTTCTTGACAGCCATCCTGCTGAAGAAGAAACCGGCCTTGTGAGACATGTAAGGTTTGAAAAACCATTTTCAACTCTGATTGACGGGAAAAGCAATAAGGGCGTCATCGTGTTTGATCAGCAGGAGTGGACTCAAAAATCAAATATTTTATAAGCGATAGACAACGTCAGGTTATTATTAACCCGTTCCAGCTTGGTTGAGGAATCGCCAAGTCCCCATGAATACCGGACATCAAAGTTGAAACTTCCTACTTCAACACCTCCGCCTGCCTGGAAACTCCACTGGGCGGTTTTCATGTTGTCGGAAAAGTTACTGATGTCTGTAATATCTTTCCATTTATTGTCTTCGCTGGCAGTGAAGGATGCAACCGGGCCGCCAATACCGTAAATATTTAATAGTTTTAAGTCAATCAGCTTTAAATGTGCCAGTAAAGGAATATCCCAGGTGTGATATGTCGTGCTGATGCTCGTCTCTTCACCATCTACCGTAAATTGGGTTTCTCCACCTTTTTTAACATAGAGAAGCTCCGGTTGAAATGAAAGATTATTTACCAGTTTTATTCTTGCAAAAGCGCCAAGCATTAGCCCGCCTTTTGCTTCGTCTTTGATGTCCTGAAAACTATAAGACTCGTTTCCGCTGATTATGTCTTTTGCATTATCGGTTCGGAATTTTGAAGAGTTGTATCCTGCTTTAATCCCCAGTGCAAAATTACCCTGAGCCTGTGTTGTTGATGAAACAGCTGCTCCTAAAAACAGCAGTGTTACTAAAATGAATTGTTTCTTCATAACGTTGGTTTTTGTTTTTCTACATGCAATTTGAGAATTTTTTCGATTGGGTGCAAATTTATATAAACCGCGAATTTTACGAATTATGCGAATTTTAAAAACTGCATAGCAGTTTTATAGATTGGCTATGCCAATCCCAATTCGTTAAATTCGTTAAATTTGCGGTTCCCATAACCTGGACAAGCCAGAACCAAACAGGTCATTCAAAATTGAATAAAAATATTCCCTTCTGTAAAGCTTTCCAATAAAGAGCTACAGAAAGTTTTAACCTGCTTTATTCATAAGTTTTCGTCATGAGATGGT
>NZ_AHZV01000017.1 GCF_000250735.1 Anaerophaga thermohalophila str. Valhall | reverse complement strand
GGGACGTTGCCGGCAAGGCTAATGACCCCAGATGCGGAGAAAAATGTCTTTAAATAACGCAAAAAATGCGGAGAAAATTTCAAAATGCGGAGAAAACCCACTATATTTACCGTAAAATTTGCGGAATAAAATGAAGGTTTACATTTACGAAAACGAATTTTGGCCGAACTTTACTTGGTATGACCAAGAAATAATAGAGTTACTTGGAAAGGTGAGAAACCTGCAAGGAAGGATTGTTGGCAAGATGGAATCTTTAGGTTTTAATCTAAAACAACAAGCTGAATTAGAAACATTAAAAACTGAAATATTACGTTCATCTGAAATCGAAGGAGAAATACTAAACCCAGAACAGGTTCGCTCATCAATTGCTCGCAAATTGGGTATGGATATTTCCGGATTAATACCATCAGACAAAAATGTTGAAGGTATTGTAGACATGATGCTTGATGCTACGCAGAATTTTAGCCAACCTTTGACAAAGGAAAGACTTTTTGATTGGCATTATGCGTTATTTCCAACAGGGAGAAGTGGAATGTATAAAGTCATCGTCGGTAATTGGCGTAATGATTCTACGGGACCCATGCAAGTGATTTCTGGGCCAATGGGAAAAGAAAAAGTTCATTTTCAAGCCCCAGCCGCAACACGAATAGAGGAAGAAATGAATACTTTTCTTGATTGGTTCAATAATTATGAAAAAATTGATTTAGTATTGAAAGCAGGTATTGCTCATTTATGGTTTGTCACAATCCATCCATTTGAAGACGGAAATGGAAGAATTGCCAGAACAATAAGTGATATGCTATTAGCACGGGCAGATGGAATATCACAGCGGTTTTACAGTATGTCAGCCCAAATTAGACAAGAAAGAAAGGAATATTATGAAATTCTTGAAAAAACCCAAAAAGGAGATTTAGATATAACAAAATGGCTTACCTGGTTCTTAAATTGTTTGCTAAATGCTCTAAATGAATCTAATATAATTTTAGAAAAAGTAATTAGCAAACACAATTTCTGGATAGAAAATGCATTAAAAATCCAAAATGAAAGGCAAAAATTAATGCTTAACAAAATTCTTGATGGAGATTTTTTGGGGAAATTAACTTCATCTAAATGGGCAAAAATAACAAAATGTTCACCAGATACTGCATTAAGAGATATACAAGACTTGATTGATAAAGGGATTCTCAAAAAAGCAGTAGAAGGAGGAAGAAGTACAAATTACGAATTAATTGAATAAAGAATTTAAGCCCAGCCGGCAACAAAGCTATTATACGCCAGTCGTGGCATCCACAGCATATTGAGAGTATCGTTTTACCCTCTCCCATCCGTTCAAGCTGATAAATCCATAGCTGGTCTGAAACCACGC
>NZ_AHZV01000018.1 GCF_000250735.1 Anaerophaga thermohalophila str. Valhall | reverse complement strand
TGCAAACCAAAGTGCAAATAATTTTTAACATTTAAATTATAAGAAAATGAAGCCAGAAAATGTGAATCCAAGCAATTTTAAAGTTGAATCAGTTCTTTTTGATAATGGAGATTTTTCTATTGCATACGGAAAATGGGAAAATGATAAGAATAGAATTGCAATGCGTTGGAATGGAAATGAAGATGACCCAGGATATCCAAAATTATTCAAAAATCCAGTTTGGTTCTTAATTGATGATGCATTAAAAGTTCCATTCATAAAATCGTTAATAGAAAAAAAGGTTCAAAACATAAAAACATAATAGAATGCCTTAAAAAAGAAATATCATAAACGCAATTGAAAATTGTCACAATTAAATTTAAAACTATGCGAAAATTAATTCTTTTCCTTTCTATATTTCTATTGCCCGCATTTCAACTAATGGCGCAAATAACAAAAGAAGACCAAATCAATTTTTCAATTTTAACAGGCTTTTCAATTCCATTAAATAACAAAGAAGTTATAGTTGAAGAAACCTCTGAATATGAATATCGATTTGGTGAAAAAAATATCAAAACGCCACATCATCCACCAATAATTTATATTTACAATAAAAATGGGATAATTGTAGAAAAGATTAAAAATAAAAAAATCACCTACTATGATTTTGGTATAAATGGTGAAAACCGAAAAGCAAAAAATATCCGTTACAAAACTGACAGCAATAATAACATAATTGAAAAAAATATTTATAATTCAGATGGAACCCAATTAATTGAAAAATACACGTATTCATATGATTCAAGACAAAAGATTTCAAAAGTTTTTTTATGAGAATTTAAGGGATACAAGAACCGAATATACCTATACACCAAAAGGGGATATTTCAGAAATACTAAAACTGGAAAAACCGTCAATCTTTGAACCCGAATTAGAACTATTTCGAAGTAAAACCAAGTTTTCATATAATGAACATAATCAACTGACTAGGATTGATGAATTTGAAAACAATTATGGCTGGACTGAAAATAGCTTTTTTAAAAAGACCAACTTATTGACGGACGAACCAAAAAGCTATAATGAAAACAAACGTGACATGGAAAATTCATGGAAACACAAATATAGTTACGAGTTTAAATATGGAAATGATAAAGAAAAAGAGTGGAAAACCAGAGAAAAATATAAAATCAACAATGGTGAAAAAAAATATATTGAAAAACAGACAGAAAATTTTTAACCATAAACGATTGGTTAAAAATGGAAGAACTACATCCATCAAAATATCAAAGAGTTGAAAAAATCAAAGAAATGGAAGAAGCAAAAATTCACCAAGAAGAAAAGAGAAAATTCTTACAAGATAGAAAAACAAAAATCTATAATATTGAAGAATACGATAAAACATACTATGAAGTGTTGCGAAAAGAAATTAATTCAATTATTAACACAATTTTAAAACGAAATCTAAACTCAAAAATAAGTACATTGAACTGTAAGGTGGATATTTTCATTGACACCCTTGCTCAAAAAAAGATGGAATTACGGATATTTCAAGTAGGCAACCCAAAAGTTGAACCCATGCTGAATAACCATTTAAATAACATGAAGGTATCTTCATTAAGAATAAAAGGTATGAAAGTTAACT
Source organism: Anaerophaga thermohalophila str. Valhall (assembly GCF_000250735.1). GTDB lineage: Bacteria > Bacteroidota > Bacteroidia > Bacteroidales > Marinilabiliaceae > Anaerophaga > Anaerophaga thermohalophila_A. The sequence continues at coordinate 404 of NZ_AHZV01000018.1, read as the reverse complement.
CAAAAGCTTCTTTTGCTTTTGACATAAAATATCTAAAAGGTTTGGCAAAATTCAAAATTAAAGAAGATAAAAGTCAAACATTTATCTCATTCACAGATGATAATTTGCATCCTATATTAACAGAAGCGATAAAAAATCAGTATTCTAGTTCAGACGCTGGCACATATACAATTACTTATGAAATACTTAATGAGTCTGGAAAAAACACTAAAGAACTTTTGTTACATAAGTCATATAAAAAACCTTTTGGACAAAGAATTTCTAATTTTTTAGACAATTAATGGTCAGCACCCAACAAAGCTATTATACGCCAGCCGTGGCATCCACAGCATATTGAGGGTTTTGTTTTTCCCTCTCCCATGCTTTCAAGCTGATAAAGTCACAGCGGGTCTGAAAGCCACGGG
>NZ_AHZV01000019.1 GCF_000250735.1 Anaerophaga thermohalophila str. Valhall | reverse complement strand
AAATATTTATTCATCACAAGTACGAAACAAGAAATTTCCCGGTATGCCCCTTTCCGTTTTTTACAAGGTCTTCCGGTTTTCCGGCAAACACCACATGCCCTCCTTCATTTCCTCCTTCGGGCCCCAAATCGGTAATCCAGTCGGCCGATTTAATAATCTCCATGTTGTGTTCTACAACAATAATTGAGTGCCCCTTTCCGATTAATGCCTGAAATGCTTTTAACAATTTCTGAATGTCATGAAAGTGAAGGCCGGTTGTGGGTTCATCAAAAATAAAGAGGGTCGGATCGGCTTTCTCCAGAGCCAGAAACGATGCCAGCTTAATGCGCTGACTTTCGCCTCCGCTTAATGTGCTTGACGATTGTCCAAGGCGTACATATCCCAGACCTACGTCGGCTAAAGGCTTTAGCTTGTTCACAATCCTTTTCTCCGTATTTCCCTTTGCCTGTCCAAAAAATTCTATGCTTTGGTTAACCGTCATTTCAAGAATATCGTATATGTTCTTTCCCCGGTAGGTAACATCCAGTATTTCGGGCTTAAAACGCTTTCCCTGACAACTTTCACACGTAAGAACAATGTCTGCCATGAACTGCATCTCAATTTTTATGGTTCCCTCTCCCTGGCACTCTTCACAACGTCCGCCATCAACGTTAAACGAAAAATGAGCCGGTTTAAAACCGTTTATCTTTGCCGCCTGTTGATCGGCCATAAGTTTGCGTATCTCGTCATAAGCCTTCAGGTAGGTGGCGGGATTAGAACGTGACGATTTACCAATGGGATTCTGGTCCACAAACTCAGCGTCGGCTATGGCGTTGGTTTCCCCCTTAAGAAGGTCGAAATCACCTGTTTTATCGGCATATCCCCCTTTAATCTTTTTCAGTGCAGGGTACAATATCCTGCTGATTAACGACGATTTTCCCGATCCACTCACGCCTGTGATGACATGTAAAACGTTGAGTGGAAACTTTACATTGATATTTTTCAGATTGTTTTCGCGGGCTCCGACGATTTCAAGAGCATTGTTCCACGGCCTTCGTGACGATGGGAGTTCTATTTTCCTGACCCCTTTAAGATATTGAGTAGTCAGGCTTTCGGGTGTATGTTCCAGCTCCCTGAAATTGCCCTGAAAAACTACCTTTCCACCATTTTGCCCTGCACCAGGCCCGATATCGATGATCTCGTCACCGGCCCGGATAATCTCTTCATCATGCTCTACTATAATCACGGTATTACCAAGCGATTTCAGATGCCTGAGGACATTAATCAGCAAATGCGTATCGCGCGGATGCAACCCAATACTGGGCTCGTCCAGAATATACAAAGAACCAACCAGGCTACTGCCGAGAGACGTTGCCAGGTTGATGCGCTGACTTTCACCTCCCGAAAGCGTCGAAGACAACCGGTTTAGAGTAAGATATCCCAATCCAACGTTATTAAGAAAGTGCAGCCGAGAGTTAATTTCTGTAAGCAACCGCCTGGCCACTTTTTGCTCATGATCCTCAAGACTCAGCTTCCGGAAAAAACCGGCAAGATCAGATACCGGCATCAGTACCAGTTCGTGAATGCTTTTTCCGCCCACCTTAACATACATAGCTTCTTTTTTCAGGCGGGTTCCCCGGCAATCGGGACAAACCGTCTTTCCCCGGTAACGGGAAAGCATTACCCGGTATTGTATCTTGTACTGCTTGGATTCGAGGTGCTTAAAAAATTCATTCAGCCCATGAAAATACTGATTGCCTGTCCATAACAATTGTCGCTGCTCCTGCGATAGTTCATAATAAGGCTTATGGACAGGAAAATCGAATTTATGTGCATTCCGAATCAAAAGATTCTTCCATTGTCCCATTTTTTCTCCCCGCCAGCAGGCAATAGCATCGTCGTAAATGGAAAGACTTTTGTTCGGAATAACCAGGTCCTCATCGATTCCTATAACATTTCCAAAGCCTTCGCAAGTCGGACACGCACCTATGGGATTATTGAAAGAGAACGTATGTTCGGTCGGCTCCTCAAAAGTTATCCCATCCTCTTCGAACCGGTTCGAAAAGAAAAATGTTTCGGGTTCCCTGCCGCTAAACACCTTTACCAGACATTCACCTTCACCTTCGTAAAAAGCCGTCTGAACAGAATCTGCCAGTCTCGAGTTGGTATCCTCGTCTTCCTTATTCACACTGACACGGTCGATTACCAGGTTGATCTCTTTACATTGTTCCAGCTTTTCATTATCCTTCAGAAGCTCTTCTATCCTCATGAAATCTCCCTCCGATTCCACCCGGCTGAATCCCTGCTGCGACAGAACGGAGAGGTGTTCCGCACAACTACGGTTTCCGGGTGTTGAAACTCGGGCAAGAATGGCCATTTTTGTACCATCTTCATAGCTGTTGATGAAATCAATTACATCCTCAGTGCTGTGCTTTTTCACTTCCTTCCCGGAGACAGGTGAGTAAGTACGACCAATGCGGGCGAAAAGCAGCTTCAGGTAATCGTATATCTCAGTAGAAGTCCCGACAGTTGAACGCGGGTTCCGTGTATTCACTTTTTGTTCTATGGCAATGGCCGGAGGTATGCCTTTAATGTAATCCACTTCAGGCTTGTCAAGCCTTCCAAGAAACTGACGGGCATAGGCGCTCAGGCTCTCTACGTAGCGGCGTTGCCCCTCGGCGTAAAGGGTGTCAAATGCAAGAGAACTTTTCCCCGAACCCGAGACCCCTGTAATAACGATGAAATGGTTTCGAGGTATGTCCAGGTCAATATTCTTCAGGTTGTGTACTCTCGCCCCTTTTATACTGATATATTTGGATGCAACTGCTTTAGTTTTTTCCATTATTATGTAATCAAAATTGACCTGCAAAGATACCAAAAGATGAGGGGAATATTGTTAATCTCTTTTAATTTTCCCACTTTCAGTCATTCTGAAGGGCTGTTTCACAACGACATCTTTTGGGGCATGATAAGGAGGCAAAACATTTCTGAGGTGTTGTAACAAGGCGTCTACGTTATCCGGTTTTCGGGGAACTACCAGAACAATCTCGTTACCCAGTGAAGGATGTGGTCTTGAAGAAATATAAAAGGGCTCCGGAATTAAACCCGACAAACGTTGTTCTATTTCCTCGGGAGAAACCTTAATGCCGCCTGTGTTAATTATATTATCAATTCTCCCTTTAATTCTGAATGTTCCGTTTTCTTTGATTTCAGCAATATCGTTGGTAACAACCGGTTGATTGGTTATACCGGCGGCATCCACTACCAGGCAGTTACGCTCATCCGTGAAAACGTGAACATTTTTCAAAGGCGTGAAAAAACTGTTTTTTTCATTCGTATAAAGCTTATTTTTAATGTCTGATAGCCTGCCCCGATTTATCGGCGAGTAATCGGGACTCTTTTCATTCCCGTTAACAGGTTTCAATGCTATATGCGATAATGTCTCTGTCATGCCATAAGTTTCCCACACACGAAAAGGCCGGTTTTTCAATTTCCGGGCCAATTCATTGCTAACAGCACTCCCGCCCAGTATCACGGTTCTCAGAAGATGAAGGCGCGATGTTTCGGCAGAAAGCTCATTCATCATCTGCAACGGTGTCATTGCTGCAAAATCTACCGGCCTGGAAAGATGTTGCAGAGGCCTGCCGGTTACCGGAACAGGAACAAGATCGAGTCCACCCGCAAAAGCCCGTACGATCATCATCCTGCCCGCAATATAATTGGCCGGAAGGCAAAGAAGGACAGACATCCCGGGAGTCAGACCAAAAAAATCAATCGTGTTAAAGGCCGATTGGAGCATGGCATCTTTCCTAACTGACATCTTCCTTGGCGGCCCAGTAGAGCCGGATGTTTGCACTAAAATGGTGTCTTCGTCACTCAGCCATTCTGAAATAAACCGAAACATTTCTTTTTCCCAGGCAGGTGCTTTTTCATCGGCAAGTTTTTCTACCGATAGATGAAATAGTGCATCAGGACTGTAAGTTTGTCCGGCAATAGTAAGCTGTCCGTATTTTCTGTACTTGTGTAGCATCATTCAGTCATCCATAAATGACCTTTATCGGTATAAAGGCGCGATGGTACGTTATTAGAAAAAACCTGTCCGGTGCCAAGCCCCTGAGGCATACTATTATCGAGAGTATAGGTCCACTGTGCAATGGCATTAAGACCAATATTACTTTCGAGAGCCGATGTTATCCACCATCCTGTGCCGTTATCAGCAGCTATTTGAATCCACTCTTCGGAGGCCTTAAAACCCCCAACCATACTGGGTTTCAATATAATGTAATGTGGTCTGATGGTGTTCATCATTTGCTTCTTCTCTTCAATTTCGTGGATACCGATAAGTTCTTCATCGAGCGCAATTGGGATGGGCGACGACTCGCACAAAGCAGCCATCTCTTCCCAGCGGCCGGCTCTTATGGGCTGCTCTATGGAATGAATATCCATTCGTGCCAGTTTATCGAGTATCTCTGGCACCTGAGCGGGTGAAAATGCCCCGTTGGCATCCACTCTAAGCTCCAGTTGGTCTCGCGAAAAACTCTTTCTTAGAGCCTCGAGAATACGATATTCCTCATCAAAATCGATCGCACCTATCTTCATCTTCAAACAAGTGAAGCCCGCCAATATCTTCTCTTCTATCTGGTGCAACATATATTCGGGATCTCCCATCCAGATCAACCCGTTGATCGGAATACCACGCTCACCGCGGGTAAAGGCCGAAGGAAACAGGATGTCACTGCCGGGAGTTGACAAATCAATCAGTGCGGTTTCAACGGCAAAGCGCAATGATGGCCAGTCACGTAATTCATCATGAAAGTTATACCTGAGCGCATCAGCATTTTTGCAAACAAACTCAATCTTTTTTTCAAGCCCTGGCCGGTCATCGTAACTTAGCTTTGGCAAAACCGAGCATTCTCCTGTTCCTTGCTTCCCGGGAGCAGCATCATCATAAATGGTAAGAAACCAACTCTGCTTTTCGGTAAGCACCCCCCTTGAAGTTCCTCCCGGGGTTTTGAACTTCAATTTATATGGTCGGAAATCAGCTTTCAACATACAACAAACAATGAACCTGTTACGTAAAGAATAACCAGAAAAAGCGTACCCAGAGAAAGGTTTCGCAATTGAGAATCGAGTTCTGACAAAGGTGCCCGAAAACGAAATACCGAAATGGCGTTCAGAACGAAAACCGGCAAAACAATCAACGACAACCAGGCACCAACATTATCATCCTGGAAAATTATCAACCACAAAAGAAATGCGCCCCAACCCATTACAAGAAGCGCAAGGTGGTAAAATGCTGCCGGTTTTCTGCCCATCATAACCGGTAAAGTCTTCTTACCGCTTTTTTTGTCACTCTCTATATCCCTTATATTATTCAGATTCAGCACTCCGGCACTGAACAACCCGACTGCTGAGGCAGGGAGTAAAACCGGCCATTCCCATGTGCCGGCATGAAGAAAAAATGTACCCCCCACTCCCATCAGTCCGAAAAAGAGAAATACATAAAAATCACCAAATCCTCTGTATCCATAAGGATTTCGCCCGACAGTATATCGTATTGCAGCAGCAATGGCAAAAAGGCCCATTACAAAAAACGCAAAAGCTGCCAGTTGTCTGCCCTTTAATGAAACTAAAATAAGGACTATGCCTGAAATAAGGGCAAGAGTTGCTGTAATGATAACCGCTTTTTTCATCTGCTTCAGGGTAATAACACCGCTTTGTATCATCCTCCTCGGCCCTTGTCTTTCTTCATTGTCGGCGCCCGACAGGGCATCTCCGTAATCATTGGCCAGGTTCGACAAAATCTGCAAAAACAGTGTCGTGAGTGATGCCCATATTAACACCCCCCATTCAAAGCAACCCGCTCCCGCTGCAAGTATAGAACCCATGAAAACAGTGGAAAGGGCCAGCGGTAATGTCCGCAATCGTAAAGAAATAATCCAGGCTTTGATATTTAGTGCCATGTATTTTAGATTAATAGATCATTAGATTTTTAGATATAAGTAATTTAGTCAATAGTTTTTAGTCAATAATTAGTAGTGTGAATTACAAAGACTAACATGCACAAAGCAATAACCAGAAAAATTAAAAAACATATTACTAGTGTTTTTTGATTTCTATTAGTGCTTGTACATAGGGCTTGCTGAATAAAACTTAAATAATTAATAATAAATTACTTACATCGCATAGCTCCATTTAAGGTGCAAGGTTTTTCATGCAATTCTTTAAAAATGTTTGCCCCTGTAAATCAATAGATCATGAGATTTTTTAGATATAAGATGTAAGATGATTTTTACAACATTAATATACTGCATTTAAATAATCAAACCTCCTTAGATACAAACAATTGACCTATAGTAGATTGCAAAATTTAACGAAGTATTAATCAAATGTTAATTGTCAACATATCACTATTTTAAAGGCACGATGGCCTGTCCGCTTTCCGGGGCCGCGGATGGCGGGAAGCCAAAATGGGCGACGTTCATGGCCTTTCGCAATGGCCGGAAATTTTGGCTTTCGCGGGGAGCCAGGTTTAAGCGGACCAGACCTTTTTGGTTCTTTTTAGGGCAATGCCAAAAATGAAATAGATTGCTGACTTTTTCAGCAACCTCTACATAAAGTACCATTTGCTGTGTTACCCTTGCCGCCAAAATACTCATTTACGAAAAGTGAACTACGTTTTGGCGACTTCGCAAGCCTTGCAACTGGCACTTTCTGAACAGACACACATATTGTGAAAATATTTTTGTGAGTTTATAGACAAGCACTAATTATTTATATAATTGAAAGTGAAATAATAACTTTCTAATAATGAATACTTTGCGTCATTGCGTCTCAGCGTTTAGACATCTTCGAACGGACTATGGTGCTAAGGCTCTTCAAAATTAACCTTTTTAGTCAAAAAGAACGAAACGAGCATTGCAAAGATTGTCACAAAAGAACATGTATAAATCCTGCATGCGAGTTCCATTCGACCTAAAAAAATAAATTATATACGAATAAAATTATAACTTGCGAATAAGGGTTTATTCTCATCTTTGTGTCATACTAATGACAGAACATAGTTCCGCACCATGAGGTTCAGGATTTGCCGTAAAAAACCGGGCTGAAAATGAAACAAGCCCCGTATTACCCGGGACAGGTTTTATTCGACCTTAAAGATCAGATTTTAATAATGAAACGAACATGGCAGAGTTTGACACAATAAGAACATGTATAAGTACCTGCATGCGAGTTTCATTCGGCCAATGATTTAGATTTATTATATACGAATGAAACGAGCATGGAGCTTTGATTTCTCCTTCGGCTTTGCCGCTTTGTTTACAAAGAAAACTGCCACAAAAGGGCATGTATAAAGAAATCGCGAGTTCCATCCGACCTTAATAACTAAATATTATACGGATGAAAAAACCACGAACGGAAAAAGAAATACTTCGACTCATAGCCATGGGGGATGAACAGGTTTTTGAACAATTGTTCCGTTCGTGGTATGCCCGGTTGGTCGTATTTGCCTTGAAATTCATTCCCGACCGTATGGAAGCGGAAAATGTGGTTCAGATGGTATTCATAAAACTATGGGAAAAGAGAAAGGAACTGAAAATTGAATCTCTGAATGCTTATTTGATGATGGCTGTACGTAACAGTTGTATCAATGAAATAAAACGAACCCGATATCATTTATCTGTTGAAGAGCAGTTTCAACTTCCAATGGTCGAAGATGAAGAACCCGGAATGAAGGAAGAATTACTGGAAAAAATAGACAAAACCATTAATGAGATGCCCCCTCAACGGCAAAAAATATTTAAAATGAGCCGTTTCGACGGTCTGAAATATAAAGAAATTGCTGCTGCACTTGGAATTTCACCAAAGACAGTGGAAGTTCAGATGGGAAAAGCACTAAAAACATTGCGTGAAGCCTTTAGCCCTGAAAAGAGGAAACACAAGCTGGTCTGATAAAGACGGATTAGAGGTTGAGTCCAGAACTAAGGTTAAGGCTAAGGTTGAGGTTAAGGCTAAGTTTGAGGTTGAGATTGCATCACAGATTTACAAAGATTTTTCAATGACATATTAATTTGTGTCTGTCCATAAAGTACTATTTGCTGTGTTACGCTCGCCGCCAAAATCCTCATTTACGATTAGTAAACTCCGGTTTTAGCGGCTTCGCAAGCCTTGCAACTGGCACTTTCTGAACAGACACATGATCAGAAACAAGTTTTGCGTAATTTATAGATAAGCACTAATTATTAGATGTTTGTCTACAAACTCGCAAAGAATTTTTACAGGATGTTAGATGATTAGATTTTTAGAAATAAGAGATTCTTCGCTTTGCTCAGAATGTCAGATCGCCTTATATCATTCTGCAAGGAGCATGCGACTGGTACCGATTTTAATCGGGAAGGAGGCACGACAAAGAATCTTAACAATGACCAGGTAAAACTCGCTAAAGATGACATAATGTGCCAAAGACATTGCATTTTCTGCCTTCTGACTGCATCTGATATCTTAAAATCTAACGATCTATTGTAGTATAATAGTTTAAGAAAATTAACACAAAGTGATGACCGATAGAAAATACCATATTGACTGGGAACTTGCTGCCAGGATACTCAGCAGTGAAGCTGATGAAATAGACCGCGGCTTATTTGAAGAATGGCTGAAAGCCGGTAAAGAAAACCGCGAAGAATGGCAGCAAATCAAACAAAGCTGGGAAAAAGGTGAAGATGCTTTGGTAATGAAAACAATCGACACCAATGCAGCATGGGAGAAGGTACGGCATTTCACTGTGGATGAATCCGCATCGATGGCCGGAAAACCATCCCCCCGTATCAGATTGTGGTTATCAGTGGCTGCATCGCTGGTGTTGCTGGTGGGACTCCTGTGGTTTATTATACCCGGTGCGGAAAATCACAAATCATCACTGATTGTTGCGAACAATACTCAGGAAGAAATTGTGCTTAACGACGGCAGCGTTATCACTTTAAACAAGGACTCAAGATTCAGTTGCAATCAACCATTTGATGACGATCAAAGAATCGTTGAAATCGATGGGGAAGGATATTTTCAGGTAAAAGGCGACAAAGAATGGCCATTTATTGTCCATGCTGGCGGCATGACCATTAAAGTGACCGGGACACGGTTTAATGTAAGAGCCTATCCCAATCTGAATGTCACCGAAGTAGCGGTGTTGGAAGGAGAAGTTGAAGTATCAGCTTCTGCGAAATCTGCCGCTGAAATATTAAAAAAAGGGCAAACAGCTCTTTTTGATAAAAAATCCGGAGAACTGGTGATAAAACCATCTACAGATCCTAACATACTGGCATGGCTCACAGGGAAGATGAGCTTTGATGAAACACCGTTACCTGTCGTCGCCGAAACTTTAGAGCGAGTTTACGGAGTAAATATTCAAATTTCAGATACTACTCTTACCGACGAGAAACTCACGGCACGGTTTAGTCAAAACTCCCTGGATTTTGTTCTTGAGGTGGTTTGTGTTACCTTTAATCTGCAATCAAAAAGAGAGGGAGACACCGTGTTTTTGTCCAGAGCAACCCCATGATGCCTGAGCAACATAAGGACTAAGCCTTTTGACCGATCGCTGTTCCGGATATGAATCGGCAAAAATATCAGCACGGCAAAGGCTCACCCATCCCGGATACAACACACAGTTTCCAGACCAGGCGATTTGAGATATGCTGTACTATTTAAAATACACAAAAACATCAATAAAAGGCCGGATTCTAAGAGCTCTTATCTGCCTGATATTGCTGTCTGCATGGGAAATACCGAATAGTTTTTCCCAGGAGAAGAACAGTATTTTGTCACAAAAATATTCCTTCTCATACGACAGTCTCAGTTTCTCAGCATTTCTTGACTCTCTCTCGGCCGATTTTGACATCTCCTTTTCTTACGATGCCTCTGTCATTGATGGAGACAGTATTATCTTTGCCATAGCAGACTCGGTTTATCTGGACAAGTTTCTGTTGGAGCACCTGAAAAATGATCAATTGCGGGTACATGAGATGGAAAAACAGATTATTCTTTCATTTGAACCTGCTCGTCTGCCAAAGCAATCTGTTCAGATCGAAGGAATGGTAATTGACTCACTGGATCGGGAACCTATGGCAATGGTCAATATCGGAGTGGAGGGTAAAACCATCGGAACAGCCACCAACAGTGAAGGACGATTCAGCATATATCTGCCACCCGGGTACATTGGTGAAAAGCTGGTTTTTTCCAATCTCGGATATTTAAGAAAATATATCACCATACCGCCTAATGATACTCTGGTTACTGTGACACTTAAGGAAACCTCCGTCCAATTGCCTGAAGTGCTGGTAAGACATGTAAGGGCCGACCGTATTATGGAAGAGGTTGTCAGGCAAAAACCTTTTAATTATTCTTCCGAGCCGGTCATTCTGACGGCCTTTTTCAGGGAAAGTATTCAACAGGATGACATATATGTAGATGTTTCAGAAGCAGTAATTGAAATCTACAAACCGCCTTATTCCAGGGATTATGCCCTTGAGAGAGTTCGATTCGTCAAAGGCAGGAAAGGGAAAGCCGAAGGTGATATGGAAGTGATCAACTTCAAACTTCAGGGTGGCCCCTTGCTGTTCAGCCGGGTGGATATTGTAAGACAAGGCGGATTTTTACCCGACCAGGAAGGTAACTCCCGATACGAATATTCATTCAAAAGGATGGACTATGAACATGGTCGTAATATTTTCGTAATTGGTTTTGAGCCGGTTAACGACACGGGCGAATTATTGTATGAAGGAGAAATAAGAGTTGATGAAGAAACCTTTGCAATCGTCGGTGCAGACTTTGAAATGACGAGAAAAACCATCCGCAAAAGCCGGGAGTATCTGATTAGAAGAGACAGCAGACGATACCGCACACGTCCTTTCTTTGCCCGCTATCATATCGACTACCGCCCATGGGAAGACAAATGGGTGTTGAATAGTGTAAAGGGAGAAGTAAGTATGAAGATTATTGACCGTGAAAAAAAAGTAAGAACGGTTTTCAATACTGTCTCCGAAATGCTGATCACCGACTTACGGCCCGGCGAAAGAAAGGAACTCAGATGGTCTGAAGCCTTCAGGGAAGATTATATCCTTTCCGATCAGATAGAAACTTACGATCCTGATTTTTGGTCACGATACAATATTATTAGTCCGGACGAATCGATTGAAAAAATATTCAGAAATGATAAACCCGAAGAAGACAGGCCGGAGAAATAAACAAAGCCGGAAAACTCTTCTTAAGTCAAGCTTACCGGCCGGTTCTTTGGTGCGTGTTGTTTTAAAACCAAATTAACTGTCTGCAATTCAATGATGCGTTCACACCTTTAAACGCACTTCGATATAAACTCCCTCCAACAAAAAGATTAACAAGATGAACCTTCCGGACGTAATCCTACTGTTGTAAATTCAAAAAAATGCAACAACGATAGTGGTTATGCGCAATGTTGTTGAAGATAATTAATTGTTGAACCAACAGAGTTAAGCTTTGGCAACTCTTCATTCTTTACCTCAACCTTAAAACGTGTCTCCAGGTAAAAAAGAAAACATGCCATGTCCACATCGTCCATAAACAAATCATCTTTTAAAGAGGCCTTTTCATCAATCACATCCCGGGGAATACCTGTCTGCCTGAAAACCTTGTAAAGATTTCTTCTAATCTCTTTTGCATCCATATAACAACTCTCTTTTGGTTGGTTTATTAATATGACAACCGAAAGAGAAGAAACACGTATGGAAAACTCAAATTTTTTTCTCAGATGGTCAAAGACATTTTTCGCTCTTCCATCATTTTTCGAATATTGATCAATGCGTAGCGCATTCTGCCAAGCGCAGTGTTGATACTGACGTTGGTTTCTTCCGCAATTTCTTTGAAGGAGAGCCCGAAATAGTGACGGAGTTTAATGACTTCTTTCTGAGAATTGGGAAGCATTTCTACCAGCGAAGCAACTTCGGACAATAACTGTTCGTGCACCATCTTGTCTTCAATAGTGTGTTCCGAAAACCTGGTGTGATTAAAAATATCATACGAATACTGGTCATTGGATATCATTTGCTGGTTCTTCTGTTTGCGAAAATAATCAATGACCAGGTTGTGAGCAATGCGCATTACCCAGGATGTAAAACGGCCGTTTTCGGCATACTTGCCTGACCGAAGCGAATGAATCACCTTTACAAATACATCCTGAAAGATGTCCTCCGCCAGATCGCGCTGACGAACCATTAAAAAAATGAATGAATAAATTCTCTGATGATGCCGGTCAATTAATAAATCAATACACCGGGTATCGCCTGAGATAAACTTTTTTACAAGCTCTTCATCAGACAGTATTTTCAAATCTGTCATAATCAATAGTTTAGAATTAGCTTGTAAAACTGTTCAATAGGCTCTTAGTTTGAAGGTTAACAATCAAAATATCTTTAAATACATGAACCGGGTCTAAAAAGCATCTTTATTACCAAACCCTTTGTTGTTTTAAATTCTTGCATCCTCATTAACAACGAGTTAACTTCGGTGCAAAAATTTAAAACGCCTTGATTTTCACAAAAATATGCTCTTTATACCGCAATCATACATCGCCGAAATAACAAAAAAAAACACAAATTTCCAAACGTTAAATTTTTTTGTTGATTTGTTTAATTTGACGATTAACTTCTTTTACGAGTTTTTCTTTTAATTTGTTATAGTTTGTTGTCTTTTCTTTAAAGGCCTTTTCGGTGTTTTGTGCAAGATCATAAAGACCAGTGGCTTCCATAGTGCCTACAATACCTTTCAGAGAGTGTAGTATCCGTGCAATTTCCTCATCATCTTCTTTTTCGGACAATTGATTAATCTTCGTCTCAAAATCAGAATAATCGTGGCAAAAACCTTTTAGCAGTCTGCTATACAAGTCGGAACGCCCACCCATACGGCGGATACCAGCCTGAACATCCAATCCTTCAATTTTAGGAAATTTGTACTCCCGTCCCTTTTCCGAATGAGTCAGGGCTTTTCCGGAGTCCTCGGGCTCTCCGAAAACCAGCCGGTAAATAACCCTGAAAAGATCATCGGGATCAATGGGTTTACCTACCAAACCGGTCATTCCGGCCTGAAGACATTGTGATTCCACGTCACCAAGGGCTTCTGCAGTCATGGCAACCACCGGCACTTCCTCCCATCCCTCTATTCTTTTAATCCGGCGTGTTGCTGTATACCCGTTCATTCCGGGCATGTGAATATCCATCAGAATAATATCATAAGGACATTTCCCCTTGTGCTGTGCGGCCAGATCCAAGGCATCCTGGCCGCTGGGAGCAACGTCGGTTTTAATATTTGCCATGGACAGTAATTCCACAGTCAGCTGGCGATTGGTATCATTATCTTCAACCATCAATAGTTTTAGTGGTCTCTCTTTTACAAGATAGTCACGGTAATTCCTGATTTTCTGACCAGTTGACTGTTCGGGCATATCAATACCGCCCATTGCATCCATTAATGCATCAAACAGTATCGAATAATTGACAGGCTTATGCATTACCACATAAGAAAGGCCAGCTCCCTCCCATTGTTTTTGAAAATCTTCCTCATGAAAAGGAGACGACATGATAATCAGGTGTTCAAAACGATCGTTATACTTTATCAAATCTTTAATAACCTGCTTACTGTTATTCTCTATCAGCAGCCAATCTATAAACAACAACCAAAGAGGGTCATCGGGGCTAATATCTTTTAATTTGCTAACAAGGGTGCTGTAGGAACAGGTTCGCAGCACTTTAAAACCAAAGTCACAGAGCATTCCCTTAATGCTCGCAGCTGTTTTGGCGTTGTGGCAGGCAATCATGGCATCATCTCCGGCTACTTCAAAGGCATGCCGCATCTGGTCTTTTTTCTGGATAAGTTGCCGGTCGATTGTGGCGGTAAAGAAGAATGTACTCCCTTTACCATATTCACTTTCTACCCATATTTCGCCATTCATCATTTGCGTAATTCGCTTACAGATGGCAAGCCCCAACCCGGAACCGCCGTATTTTCGTGTGGTAGAAACATCGGCCTGGGAAAAGGCCTTGAACAGGTTATTCTTCTGTTCCTCCTTCAGTCCTATTCCTGTATCCTCAACCGCAAAAAGTAATTCGGTTTTTTCACTCTTCGTGGCCTTCACCCTTATCTTAACATTGACATATCCCTTATCGGTAAATTTCACGGCATTGTTTACAAGATTAACCAGAACCTGTTCCAGTCTCAACGGATCACCGACCAGACTTAAAGGCACATCAGGTGCAATGTCAAAAACCAGTTCAAGTCCTTTCTCATTGGCTCTGAAAAGCACCATATCGGCCAGATTCTGAAGCACCTGTTCAAGATCAAAATCAATATACTCAAGTTCAAGCCGGCCTGCCTCAATTTTTGAGAAGTCGAGAATATCGTTGATAATTCCCAACAATGAACGTGAGGAGGACTGAATACGTTTCAGATAATCGTTCTGTCCCTGCATACCCGGTTTTTCGAGTGCCAGGTGAGTCCAGCCGATAATGGCATTGAGCGGTGTGCGTATCTCATGACTCATCCTTGCCAGAAAATCACTTTTTGCCCGGGTAGCAGCTTCGGCTGCCTCTTTGGCCTTTTGTAGTTCCCTGCCGCTTTCATAACGGGCAATCATTAGTCCCATGGTTACTGCAAATGCCTTAAAAAGTGTTTTTTGTGACTCACTCCAGCCGCCCGATTTAAATTCCATGGCAAAGCCAATAAATCCCCAGAATACATCGTGAACAAAAACAGGTACAATCAGCACCGATGAAGCCCCCATCTTACGCAGAAAAGATTTTTCACGTGGCGAAGCGGCATTTGATGCAATTTCAAGTTCCTTTTGTGCACTCAGCCGGAAAAACCAAACGGGATTAATATTCTCGTATGAGAGATCAACCATATCATCCCGGCGAACGGGCTCTACAGAAGAACGCTCCCACTCAACAAAATGCTTAAACAGAAGGTTGCCCGGCTCATTACGGTAATTCCTGAATGCAAAAGCACGGTCAACGCCGGCTCCTTCCCCCAAAACCCTGAGAGCTCGCTGAAGGGCCTCTTTAAAGTTAGAACTGGCTATGAGTTCTTTTAATGCTTCGGAAACGCCTTCCAGAAGACGGTCGCGTACCATAATCTCATTTACAGCTTCTTTCTGAGCTGTAGTATCTATGATAACCCCTTGAAAAGTGGTCTCGCCTGTTATTTTATCGGTTACGGGAAGCCCTTTCTCATAAACCCATTTGCGATTTCCAAACAGATCGCGGATGCGGTACTCCATCTCGAATGATCGCTGACTCCGAATGGCTTTATTGAGCGCTTCCATTACTTTCGGAACATCTTCCTTCTCAATAAACGGAACGATAGATTGCCCTTCCTGGATAAAAGCATTAATTCCCAGGCCAATTATTTTCTCAACGCCTCCGCTAATAAAGAGCATGGTACGTTTGTTATCGTTTCGGCAATGATAAACAATACCCGGTACATTGGTAACGATGTTACGATAATTTTCACGGCTGCGTTCCAGATCACGCAAGGCCTGGCGAAGCTCAGTAATATCGGTTGAAACACCACAAACCGAAGTGATCTTCCCGTCACGATCCCTGATGGGAAACTTATTGGAAAGAAAAATACGTCGCGAATTTCCCGATGGAAAGAACTCTTCTTTCTGAATGGAACGGCCGGCTTTTAATACTTCTTCATCATTTTTTCTATGTAAGGCAGCAATGTCTTCAGGAAAAATTTCTTCATCCCTGCGACCGATCAATCGATGAGCCTCAAGTCCGAGTGTCTCCTCCATAGGCTGATTAATCAGGGAGTAATGTCCCTCCAGGTCTTTTACATATATGAGTGAAGAACTGTTGTTAATGATATCATTCAGTAATTGCCGGTTGGTTTGAAGCTGCCTGTTGGCGTGTTCACGAGTCTCCTCATCATGTTTGATTTTCCTGTAAAAAATAACAGCCAGCCATACCCCCACAATAATGGCAAGGGACATAAAGACCCAAAGCGCAACAAAACCAATAATTACCCAGCGTTCCATGGCATGAGTCTGATGATGGCTGGCCTGCTCCCCGGCGTGTTGAATGTTGCGGGAACTCTGATCCATTAACTCCTGTGCTCTTCCAATATTCTCAAGTGCACTTACGAGCTCACGCATCTCGGTTTGATAAGCGGCAAGACCACGGCGCATGCGCAGCAAAGGCTTATACGATGAGGAATTGGGTGGGACAACTCCTTCGGGAGGTATCAGACTTAAAATCCTTTTAAAGACAGCATCCACAGTCTCCCGGGAAATCTTATCTTCCGGATAATTCCATAGTTGTTTCTCAATTTCCTTCAGGTGAAGCAATTGAAACATAAGGTCATTATACAACTCAGATTCTTCACGCTCGCTTCCCTCCAATTTTTTGTCCCATGTCAGCCGGCGGGGAAACGGTTCTCTTGCCGCAGCAAAAACGTCCTGAAAAAGAGAATCCATGCGCTGTTCCGCATCACTGCGCTGTTCTTTCAAAGCCATGACCAAAAGCCAGTATTCCTTATATTTTTCCAGCCAGCTATCGATGGAAGCCAGTTCATCACGGCTTTTATTATTAAGATGACTTTGACGGGCATCCTGAAGGAGACTCTCGATCTCTTGAGTGAGGCTGTCAACAACCAACGTAGTAGTGGTGTCACTTTTAAGCGTCAGATTTTCAGCCTGAATCCTGGAAATATATATCTGATTCAAGAGTTGATTAACCTTTTCAGTGCTTCTTACCCAATCTTTCAAACGGGAAATACCCAGCAGACTGGCACCTGCAACGAATATCAACAAAAACAGATTGATAAGATATCCGCCAAGTACTTTCTGACTGATGGAACCATTCGACTTAAAAAGATTTATTGTTTTTTTGAGCATATAACACCTGATCAGGTTTCTTTGACAATACAAAAATGGGAAATTTTCATCAACTTATCTCCCGCCTTTATTATTTAATTTATACTGATTATTTGTATAATTTTTTCTTCCAAATTTCGTTTTCAATATGTTCCCGGGAACTTCTTAATTCTACAAACTTTTTAACAGCTACGCTTATGAACAATAATTCTACTATGGAATTGGATTTTATCATATCAAAAAGTCTCTATTTACAGAGTTTATTGATGAAACTCCCCGAACCCAATGTAAAAGATATTCTTGTGTCGCCACGAAAGGAATTCATTGAAACGCTTAAATTGCATTTGCGCAAACAATGCAACAGGCAGAATTAAGTTAAATGTAAATTGTCACCTTATTGCTTTTCAAAAGAATGTCATGATATTGACAGACTTTAACTATTTAGTATCTGTCCATAAAGTGCCATTTACTGTGTTACGCTCGTCCGAAAATTACTCATTTACGAGAAGTAAACTCCGTATTTTCGGACTTCGCAAGCCTTGCAACTGGCACTTTCTGAACAGACACACATATTGTAAGAGTTTATGCGAGTTTATAGACAAGCACTATTTAAAAGGCGCGGTGACCTGTCAGCTTCCCTGACCGGCGGATGGAGGGAAGCCAAAACGGGCGACGTTCATAGCCTTGCGCAATGGCCGGAAATCAGAAACAAAAGCCTGGCAGAAGTAGGAAATAGACAGATAAAAACAGCCAACCTGCAGAAAATTGACAGAGAGAAGTTAAATTTATGCAAAAAATATCTCTTAAACACTTATTTTTTAGTTTGTTACTAAAACTCTCCTGCTAAACAAACATTTAGCTATGCATAAAAAATGATTGATATAGCGTTTTTTTGAACTCCGAGTCAGGCAAAAACAAAAGTTTCAAAAGAGCTTAGTAATCTACATCTGTATCTTGTTTGACCATATTTTTTGTGGACAACAACCCGCAAGCGGCAAAAATATCTTCTCCCCTTGAACGGCGAATGGTAGTGATCAGTCCCTTTTTTTTGAGTTGGTCGGCAAACCATTTCATCTTAGAGTCCGAAGCCCCTCGTAACGGAGAATCCGGTATGGGATGGAAACGTATCAGGTTAATTCGACACCGGAGACCGTTTAGAAGTTTTGTTAACCCTCTGACATGAGCCGGCGTATCATTTACCCCGTCGAACATGATATACTCGAAAGAGATGCGTCGTTGACGACCAAAATCGTATTCCCGAAGCGTTTCAATAATGGTCTCGATCGGATAGACTTGTTCGACCGGCATTAGCTGTCGCCGTTCTTCGTTAAAAGGCGTATGCAGACTTATGGCAAGGTGTGCCTCGCTCTCCTCTATGAAACGCCGCATGGCCGGTTCAATACCAATGGTTGAAACATTTATCCTCCGGGGGCTCCAGGCCAGCCCCCAATCGGAGGTAAATATTTCCAGGCTTTTCAGAACATTGTCGATATTATCCATTGGTTCTCCCATTCCCATGTAAACCACGTTGGTCAATAGTTCACTTTCAGGCAGACTTAACACCTGATTAACAATCTCGCCTGCTGATAATTGTCCCTGAAACCCCTGCTTCCCTGTCATACAGAAAAGACATCCCATTTTACAACCCACCTGCGACGAAATGCAGAGGGTATGGCGATCATCTTCAGGAATATAAGCCGATTCTATGAACAAACCTTTATGTGCCGGATAAAGGTATTTCCTGGTACCGTCCGATGAAACCTGCACTTTTGAAGGCTCAACCCGCCCCACTTCATATTTTTCTTTCAGCCTGGCCCGCCCGTTTTTTGAGAGGTTGGTCATCTGATCAATATTGGTCACTCCCTTCTGGTACAGCCACTGAGCTATCTGTCTGGCAGCAAAAGCAGGAAGATTACTTTCTGCGACTATAATTTTCAGTTCGTTTAATGTTTTTCCAAAGAGTGGTTCCATAGACAGGCATTATTTCACAAAAGTATCGAGACCGATGTAGCCCTCGAGCGATTTAAGATAATCGGCAGATTTAAAATATTTAATATTCGATTCTGCCAGTTCAATACTTGCCTTAACTTTTTGCACGACATCATCTTCAAGGTTGGGCCATTTATTCAGATATTCCCGTAAGTATTTCAGGTGCTTCTGCCACAGAGTAATATCACCAAGCTGTTTGTTCGTAAGGCGTTCATGATACCAATCGCTGGCAAGCATATTATCGCGATCAAACAACCGGCGAATTTCGGGATCTTCAATTCCTTTACCGTTGTAATTACCATAAGCCATAATATGAAGAACAGCTTTAAGCGGAGGAACGGCCCCCTCAATACTTCCATCTTTAAAATAGCTTTCAGCCACCCATTGCTGTGCTTCTACGATGTTGTTTATGCCATCCACAAAAACATCCAAATCCTGAGTTTCCGGCTTCAGCATTTCATCATTAAAAACGGAATCGGGATTTTCAAAAATCCTGCCTAAAAATGTTCTGGCAAATTTTGCTGTGATCCTGTAACCCAGTCTTGAAGCAAGAACTTTTTGTCCGTTGTATTCAAAGTCCTCCAGTTTTTCCAGGTAACCATGCTCCATCAGAAATTTCGGTTGTGTCTCTTCAGAATGAAGGCGACTCCATATTTCAGGTACCAGCAAGCTGATATCGTGGTCGACCCGGTAGTGAGGTCCAACATACCCTGCTGCGGAAGTAAATCCCGGATAACCGGTAAGAATAAATGACACCAGGGCATTGTTGAGGTCAGTAATCGGACTTAATGCATTAAACGGGCCTTTTGTGAGAGCTCCTTCGGAGCCGGCTCCGGTAGTTGAAGGAGATTTTCCGGTAAGACTGCACACGAAATCCATGAACAGTTCGGGCAGTTCCTGATAATGAATGGGATTATATACTGCAAGGGAACGAATGCCCGGCTGAGGGGGATTATTCCTACGTCCGCCCAATACAGCATTTACCGGATACAATACCGGCTTATCAAGAGGTATTTTCCGGAACAGGCGTGTACCCATTTCTGCAATATAATTATCGCGATGCTTGATAAGTCCGGGACGGTTTTGGAGGTACCGAACATTGGCCGATGGCTTCCCGTCAACAATTCGGGGATGAGAAGATGAAACAAAATAGGTACAATCCTTTTTCTTCACCACTTCCTTGATCAGCTCTTTCATCGGCCTGGTATACTTATCAAACTCAATGGCATTATCCATTATTTCCCTGGCATCCTGCACCGTGAGCGGTTCAAAGTTTGAAATAAAGGTATTGGGGGTTGCAAGGTCTGTTTCTGCCTGTTTGTCGTATCCCCTGTGAATGGCTTCGTCGGGTCTCTGGAAAAACCTGAACTCGCAGTTATAGGTAAACTTGGCAGCCGGATAATGAAAATCAGGAGAAAGGTATTCCAGCCGTGATACAGGAACTACTGTTGAAGCTGTTATATCATCTTCCATCTGTAACTTATCCGAAGCGATGTAATCCTGTCTTAGTTTGAATGTTCGCCAGGCTCCTTCATTGGTAAGGCCGACCCTTAGATAACTGGCAACCAGCTTTCGATCTTTAAATTTAAGCTCATTACCATAACGGCCATCGATGATATCAACGGAGAAATATTTTCTCCAGTCGTCGCCCCACTCCTGTTTGTAAAACCGTTTAACAAGATATACCAGTCCTTTGATATGATGCGGGATGCTTCGCAACCATTCATTGTATTCAGGCTTATAGCGATTGGGGGCAGGTGTCAGCAACTTAATAACCGACCCCAGCGAACGTTTGGGACTCAGAATGGGACGATCACGGTCGGTTTTGATATGATCCAGATAAACATCCGAATAATCTTTATTGATGATCTCTTCTACTTTTTTGAAATCATTTTCAAAATCGGCTGTAAAGAAAGGCCCATAGATTATGGCATCTTCGATAGACTTTGATATTTCGGATTTTCCACCTCCTGAAACCGTACATGGTTTGTGACAAAAGGTTCCTTCGGCAACAGAGCCAATCAGTCGCCACGAAGGCACATAAGGATTCTTATCCATTCTCACCTTATATCCTGCGGGCAAAATGTAAGTATTTTTAGGATTAAGCCTGATACTTTGCTCCTTATTATCCCTGATCCATTTGACCTTTTGTTCTATCAGGCTGAATGCAGCATTTTCAGGCACATAGATGATATCTTTATACTTTTTGTCTACGGCGTATCCTTCGGGTTTTGCCTCCATAATATCGCCGTACAATTTTACCATTTTGTCATATGTAAGATCATTCCCGGCAAACTGATTGCGATCGGAAAACTCATCCCCCAGATTATATGTAGGAAATGCAATGGCGCCACCGGCATGTTCTTCTTCCACATTTCCAAGAAGATTAGCCGCGTAGCCAATCTGGGTTTTTACTTCTTTTTTGGAATAACCGTAATAATTATCGGCGATAAGCGTAACGATGACACCTTCGGCATTACGTGCCGTTATTTTGAAGGCTCCCCCGTCATTATATAGTTCATTCTCTTTTTCCCAACACATGCCGTCACGTTTTTGCCTTTCAGTTGCTTCGCTTACATGCGGCAGTCCCAGTTCTTTTTTCTTCAGTTTTGTAAGATGGGGGGCAAGAATAACACAACCGGTATGGCCGGTCCATCCTTCCACATCCAGAGCCGAATCATTTTCAGGCAAATACGGATCTCCCGCATTACCGAAAATTGATTCCACAAAATCAAGATTACTTACCAGGTTTCCGGGTGCAAAAAACCGTATCTCCATTCTCTTTTCTTTGCACCCCTCTTTAATGCAAGGTTCAACAACGGGCTTCAAAAGTAGCGAAACAAAAGTCGCTGCCTTTAGCTCCTGTGTCGATGTGAAAGGAAGTTGAAGCAATTCACGGGGAGGTTGTAACGCTGCTTCCAAAAGCTTTGCAAAAGCAATTTTGGGGACTGCCTTTTTATCATTCGGAATCGGCAAACCTCCTTCTGCAACGTGAAAAACCCCCTTCGTGGTTCGTCTGTCACTTTTAGGGTTATTAAGTATTCCCTGTTTCAGACGATAACTTTTTATGATATCCGATTCAAACTCCGGTTTGTCCGGCGGAAGCGACAAAGCTCTTGCCACACCATGGTTATCCACAATGAACGTGTTGGCAGGTAACCGGAAATCCACCTTATCCTTGTAATCGGCCAGATAATTGTCCAGAAAGTTCTGGATACGCTGATCAGCCGGACACAGATATGAAGTGAGCAATCGGTTTTTCTCTTTGTAATTTTTGATCAGGTCGTTGGCCAACTCAAGAAAAGCCATTCTTGACCCCGATCTGTAATATGGCTGTCCCATCGCGGCCAGCTTGAGATTGATGTACTCAATAATCCGCTTAGGTTTGGGAACTTCATTTGTCCCTTTTTCAGTAAAACCGAATGATTTTTTAAGGTCCATATTGTCGATGTTTTATTATTTTACCCCAATAATTTAATGCTTTCCCTGTAATTATTCAATAGCTTGTACCTGCCAAACATTAATAGATTGTCAGATTTTTAGATTTAAGATGTAACCTGCATTATTCATAAATTATCTATTACGATGCCCAATTATCGGCAAAACACAAGCGTCCTCGAAAAATTTGATTTGAAAATAGTTCACTATTCCCTGCATCAATTTTTTCTGCAG
>NZ_AHZV01000020.1 GCF_000250735.1 Anaerophaga thermohalophila str. Valhall | reverse complement strand
TTAAAAGAATGGGAAGGCGTTGCAGGGGGGGACAAGCCAGGAGGCCTGTCTTAATGCTGTTGGATAATTTTTGCTTTCGCGGCACAAAGCAATTATCAAGGAATCTCTCCTTCACAATTACTAGGCAGCTGTTTGGCTGTATGACCGCGTGAGCATACTTTTTTAATCACTTAATTAATTGACGTATGCTTACACAAAATTTAGGCTATCCGCGTATCGGGGCCGGCAGAGAACTGAAAAAGGCCCGTGAAAATTATTGGGCAGGCCGGATCAATTTACAGGAACTTTTCCATGCCGGCAAAAAAGAAAAGATCAAAAACTGGACGCTTCAACAGACCTGCGGGATTGATCTTATTCCCTGTAACGATTTTTCATTTTACGATCAGGTGCTGGATCATTCACTTATGTTTGGTGCAATTCCGGAACGTTTTGACCCGCTAAAAGAAATCCTCTCTGAAACAGACCTTTATTTTGCGATGTGCAGAGGATACCAGAAAGACGGATTCGACATTATCGCCATGGAAATGACCAAATGGTTCGATACGAACTATCATTATCTGGTTCCTGAATTCACTAAAAACCAAAAGTTTGAATTGCAAAATTCGCACGTTGTAGATGAATTTAATGAAGCAATTCAAGCGGGCGTAAAACATCCCAAGCCTGTTCTTATCGGCCCTGTGAGCTATCTTTTGTTGGGCAAGGAAAAAGAAGAGGGCTTTCATCGTCTGGCGCTTATTGATCAACTGCTTCCACTTTATATTTCTGTTTTAAAGGAATTACAAAATCAGGGGTGCCTGTACGTTCAGATAGATGAGCCATTTTTAGTTACCGATCTATTGAAACTTCCCGTTCGCAGATGGAACTGCTAAATGCTTTCACTGAGTTTAAATATCCCAATCAAATAGGGCCCGGGGTTTATGATATTCATTCGCCAAGGATACCATCGGTTAAAGAAATGAGAGAACTTATTGAAAAAGCAATGAAACTTATTCCTGCAAAAAATTTGTGGGTCAATCCCGATTGTGGATTGAAAACCCGTAAATGGAACGAAGTGAAGCCTGCTTTGGTCAACATGATTAAGGCAGCTAAAGAAGTGCGTGAAGCTCATTCTCACCGGCCTTTTGCATCTGAAGCAGAAAATGCTTTATAGCAAAGCGGGATTTGTCTGCCACGAATAAGAGAATGAGCTTTTATTAATCCTTCCCTTCCTGCAAAACGAAGCTGCCGGATAAAATAATTAGGTTAAAATACATGTCGAAACAAATGGGTGTTCAAGGCATCATTTATGTGTTGGTTTCATATTGTCTTTGTTCATCCTTACCGGTTTATTTTATTGCAGCTTCGTTTTCATACTTCTTCCGATTTTGTAAATAAACATTAAACCGCTAAATTGGTTATTAAAAACCGGGAACCATAAGAAAATAAACCGTTAGGTTTTTAGAAATGAGATGAACCATATAATCTTGATACTCATTATGCACCCTTAAATGATGGGGATGATAAATGATGCTCCTGACCGAAACTTTTAGGAGCGAACTCATAAATTAAAATTATGGAAATTATGCAGGACAACAGATTGCCTTACCGGAAGTTTTATTCCAGAAAGGAAAAACTGGAACAACAATATGGGGGCGACTATTCTACCAAACAGCATTCCAAAGGCAAACTGACGGCCAGGGAAAGAATTGAGTTACTTTTGGACGAAGATAGCTTTCATGAAATCGATGCTTTTGTTAAGCCGTTGGATCAGAGTAAAGATATTTTTGGGGATGGTGTGATCTGCGGCTATGGTACTATCAGCGGACGCAAAGTGCTTATTTATGTACAGGATTTTAATTTTCTGGGTGGTTCATTGGGATATGTGCATGCCACAAAGATTCAGAAAGTACAGGATTTGGCACTGAAAATGGGACATCCCATTATCGGGTTAATCGATTCGGGGGGTGCCCGCATACAGGAAGGCATTGCAAGTCTGGCAGGCTATGCAGGAATATTTAAACGCAATGTTGCCTCTTCAGGTGTAGTGCCTCAGATTTCAGTGATTTTAGGGCCGGCAGCCGGGGGAGCAGTATATTCTCCTGCACTGACAGATTTTCGGTTTATGGTTAAAAATACTTCTCACATGTTTGTTACCGGTCCTCAAATTGTGAAAGAAGTGCTTAATGAAGAGGTCTCATTTGAAGAGCTTGGTGGAGCCGATGTGCATTCTACCACCTCGGGAGTGGCCGATTTTGTTTATTCAGATGAAGAGCATTGTCTTCTGGGAGTAAAGAAATTATTTACCTATCTGCCTTCAAACAACATGGAGCATCCGCCTGTGAGCAGTATGGAAGAGATAGAGCCGCTTAAAATGAATAATATTTCACTGGTGCTTCCCGAAGATTCGGGCAAACCTTACGATGTAACAGATATTATTAATCGCATCGTCGACAGAAACAGCTTTTTTGAAGTGGCCGAAAATCACGCCCAAAATATCGTGACTGGTTTTGGTCGCCTGGATAATCAGGTAATAGGTATTATTGCCAACCAACCCAAAGTGATGGCCGGAACTCTTGATATTAATGCTTCGCGCAAGGCAGCCCGCTTTGTCAGGTTTTGTGATGCCTACAATATTCCCCTTTTGGTATTGGAAGATGTTCCCGGATTTATGCCCGGGACCAATCAGGAACACAATGCAATTATCATGCATGGTGCAAAATTGCTTTATGCTTTTTCGGAAGCAACCGTGCCTAAAATTACCGTGATTCTACGCAAAGCTTATGGTGGGGCATATATCGTCATGAACAGCAAAAACATGGGAGGTGATTTCAATTTTGCCTGGCCGACAGCCGAAGTGGCTGTAATGGGGCCCGAAGGGGCAGTGAAAATTCTGAATCGCAGAGAATTGGCTGATGCCGATGACCCCGAAGCCCTGAAGAAGAAACTGGTACAGGATTACAAAGAGCAAACTGCCAATCCTTTTATTGCTGAAGAGAAGGGATTTATTGATGAAGTGATTGATCCTGTAGATACCCGGCGGGTTCTGATCTCGGCCTTTGGCCTTCTGGAAAATAAATACGAGGAGAAAGTACCACGCAAGCATGGGAATATTCCATTATAAGGGAATATAGTCAATAGTCAATAGTCAATAGTCAATAGTCAATAGTGGTGATTTGCTGTTGCTGATAAAAATGAGTGTGGCATAAAAAGCATATTTTTGTCAAAATCAAGGCGTTTTGAAATTTTTTTATCGAAGTTAACTTGTTGTTAAAGAGGATGCAAAAAATTAAAACAACAAAGAGTTTGGCAATAGAGATGCTTTTT
>NZ_AHZV01000021.1 GCF_000250735.1 Anaerophaga thermohalophila str. Valhall | reverse complement strand
TACCGCACTCATTATTACATAAAATCATTCGAGCATGAATAACGTATCCGAAGCCAATAAAATTTCGACAAAGCTACATGAAATTCTTGAAGTCAGGCATCTTAACGATTCTACATTTATTATCCGCCTGGAACGAAATAATGTCGAATTTAAGGCCGGTCAACATATTAACGTTGGTCCGGCCAATAGTATCCATACAAGAGAATACTCTGTTTATAGTTCAGAGCATGATCCTTACCTGGAAATTCTTGTAAAGGAAATCACAGACGGCTTTATTTCACCGGTATTGAAAAAACAAAAGCCAGGTAATATGCTGATAGTAGAAGAACCTGTAGGGTACTTTTCCCTGCCGCCTAAGCCAGATCCCGAAGAAAAACTTCTGTTCATTGCCAGTGGTACTGGTATTTCACCATTTCACAGCTTTATTAAATCTTTCCCCGGGCTTAATTATCAGCTTCTGCACGGGATACGCTATACCTCGGAACAATATGAGGCCGATTTTTACGACCCGAAACGGTATATAGCCTGCACATCGCGTCAAAAAAGCGATAATACTTATTTCGGAAGAGTTACCAATTACCTTGAAGAACACCCTGTAAAAGGTAATGTACGTTGCTATTTATGTGGCAACAGCAGTATGATTCATGATGTCTATGACATTCTTGAATTACAGGGAGTCCCCACAGAAAAAATTCATGCAGAGGTATATTTTTAACTGGTAAAATAAAATTCGGATTTACTTTTTCTTCTCAATCCATTTCCGGGCATTTACAAAAGCTTCCATCCATGGCGTAACCTCATCGTTGCTGCGATCGTCAGGATAATATGCCCATTGCCAGGGAAACACCGATCTTTCGAGGTGTGGCATCATGGCCAGATGGCGTCCGTCATTGGAACAGATTGCTGCAGCATTGTAATCACTACCGTTGGGATTGGCAGGGTACGCATCGTATCCGTATTTTCCCGGTATGTGGTAGGCACTCTCTTCCATTGGCAGACTGAATTTTCCTTCGCCATGTGCGACCCAGACGCCAATTTCCGAACCGGCAAGCGATTTCAGCATAACTGAGTTGTTCTCCTGAATCTTCATTGTCACAAAAGCCGACTCGAATTTATGAGAATCGTTATGAAGCATTCTGGCTTTCTTTTCATGCCCGGGATTTACCAGATCAAGGTGTATCATTAACTGGCAACCATTACAAATGCCAAGACTCAATGTATCCGGCCGGGAATAGAAATCATCCAGCGCTTTTTTAGCTTCTTGATTGTGAAGAAATGCACCCGCCCAGCCTTTGGCCGATCCTAATACATCCGAATTGGAAAAACCACCTACAAAGACGATCATATCTATATCTTTCAGCGTCTCACGTCCCGAAATAAGATCGGTCATGTGAACATCCTTAACGGCAAAACCGGCCTTGTAAAGCGAATAGGCCATTTCACGATCACCATTGACCCCTTTTTCGCGAATAATTGCAGCCCGGGCGGTACGACGGGGATTATCCGGATTCAAGTCTCTGATTGTGCCTTCGAAGTGCTCCGGAAATCTAAATTCCAATGGTTGCTTTTTATAGTTCACGAAGCGTTCTTCTGCTTTCTGCTGTCCACTCTGATCTCTGTCGAGCAGATATGAAGTACGGTACCAGATATCCCGAAGATGATCAATATCGAAACTGAAATCCTTTAGATCCGTTTTTACATTTAGTTTTCTTTCAACAACAGGATGCCCGATGACAGAATACTGAATCCCCATTTTCTGAAGGATTCTGCCAACCCTATCCATTTCTGCCACCTGAATTACGACTGCCGGATTTTCACTAAACAAAAGTTTCAACACATCCTTCTCTTCCATCTTTGAAAGATCGACATCCATACCATAATCTTTGTTAGCAAAACACATCTCAAGCAGAGTAGTCACCAAACCACCCGCCGAAATATCGTGACCTGAAAGAACCAGACCTTCACGAATCAACTGCTGAACGGCCTCAAAACCTTTTCTGAAATAATCGGCATCAGTAACCGTCGGAACTTCATTGCCCACCCTGTTGATCACCTGGGCAAAGCTGCTACCGCCAAGCTTGAGAGCATCAAAAGATAAATCTATATGCACCAGGTAGGTGTTGACGTCTTTCTTAAGAAGCGGAGTAACAATTTTTCGTACATCCTCAACTTCGCCGGCAGCGCTGATAATAACAGTACCCGGAGACATTACCGACTCACCGTCAGGATATTTTTGTGTCATCGATAAGGAATCCTTACCTGTAGGAATATTAATACCCAGGTCGCAGACAAAATCACTAACGGCTTCTACGGCTTCATACAATCGGGCATCTTCGCCTTTATTCCGGCATGGCCACATCCAGTTGGCACTTAAGCTAATACTCCTGATACCATGAGTTAATGGTGCCCAAACAATATTGGTCAGGGCTTCGGCCACAGAAACCACGGCGCCCGCGCCTGAATCCACGAGTCCGATTCCCGGGGCATGTCCTATCGATGTTGCTAATCCCTTAATTCCTGAATAATCAATCGTGGTTGCACCCAAATCGCTTAATGGCAGTTGAAGCTCGCCCACGCACTGCTGGCGGGCAACTTTTCCGGTAACCGACCTGTCAACCTTATTGGTCAGCCAGTCTTTGCAGGCAACCGCTTCGAGCTGTAAAACCGACTCAAGATGTTTTTCGACATCATCAATAGTATAATGAATTTCTTCAAATTTCCGATCGACAGAAGTATCCTCCATCACCGTCCTGGGAGGATTTCCAAACATATCGGCCAGCTGCAGGTCAATCGGTTTATTCCCTTTGTCATCTATAAACCTGAATTGCATATCACCGGTGGTTTCTCCCACCACGTAGATAGGAGAACGCTCACGGTCGGCCACCTTTTTCAATATTTCCACATTCTTTTCATGAAGAACCAGTCCCATCCGCTCCTGAGATTCATTGCCAACGATTTCCCGGGCAGACAATGTAGGATCGCCCACAGGTAATTTATCAATATGAATGGTTCCTCCGGTCTCCTCGACCAGTTCTGAAAGACAGTTGAGATGCCCCCCGGCACCATGATCATGAATGGAAATAATGGGATTATGCTCGTCTTCCACCATGGCGCGAATGGCATTCATAACACGTTTCTGCATCTCGGGGTTTGAACGCTGAACAGCATTCAGTTCGATGGCATTGGCATATTCACCGGTTGCCACCGAAGAAACAGCACCGCCTCCCATGCCGATACGGTAGTTATCTCCACCAAGAACAACAATTTTATCTCCTTTAACAGGTGTATCTTTGAGACTATCCTCTTTTTTGGCAAAACCAATACCCCCCGCCAACATAATTACTTTATCGTAAGCAAAGCTGTGATAATTCTCAAAATACTCGAATGTAAGTACAGATCCGCAAATCAGTGGTTGACCAAATTTATTCCCGAAATCACTGGCCCCATTGGAGGCTTTTATCAAAATTTGCTGAGGTGTTTGATACAACCACGGACGTGCCTTATATTTTTCCTCCCAGGCACGTCCCTTTTCAAGTCGCGAATAGCTGGTCATATAAACAGCGGTTCCTGCCAGAGGAAGACTTCCTTTTCCGCCACCAAGCCGGTCGCGTATTTCTCCACCCGAGCCCGTCGCAGCCCCGTTAAAAGGTTCAACAGTGGTAGGAAAGTTATGTGTTTCGGCTTTCAATGATAAAACGGTTTCGATCTCCTTTTCAGCAAAAAAATCAGCGATATCCTGTCTTACAGGAGCAAATTGTCTGGCAACCGGGCCCTGAATAAACGCTACATTGTCTTTATAAGCCGATATCAGGTAGTTGGGGTTCTCTTTCGAAGTTCGTTTTATTAATTGAAACAAAGAGCTTTGCTTCTCTTCTCCATCAATAACAAAAACACCATTAAAAATTTTATGACGACAATGTTCCGAGTTAACCTGGGAAAACCCGAATACTTCGCTGTCGGTCAGCTTTCTGCCCAAACGTTTGCTAAGATCTTTCAGGTACTGAATCTCTTCGGGGCTGAGAGCAAGGCCCTCCTTCTCATTGTAGTCCTCAATATCATCAATATAGATTACAGGCTCAGGTTCTTTTTCGATATGAAATAATTGCTGATTAAGTCCTTTGTAAAGAGATTGAAGCATTGGATCATAATCAGGCTGTTCACTGTCCGTCTCAAAGAACTCTTCAATACGTTCAATTCCTGTTATCCCCATATTCTGGGTTATTTCGACAGCATTGGTACTCCACGGAGTAATCATCTCCTGACGTGGTCCCACGAAAAAACCATCAATTTTTTGACTATTAATCAACAGAGCACCTTCGAAAAGCCAGTTTAATTTTTCTAAATCGGATTGAGACAGGGCATTTTTACAACCTACAGCCAACACTTTTCGGTTTTCCCCCTGAAAGAAAAGGACCATTTGATCTTCAGTTTTTATGCAGTTAGTACTTTAAAAGTGCAAAATTAACATATTTGGGGGAATTATTGCACCTTCTTCTGGCAATTCAGGAAATCCTGTACTCCCTACCGGTTTGCATAAAAGCTGCAATGTTTTCCAGGGGAACATCCTCAGGCAGATCGCACCCGGTACTCAACACAAAATTCGGATACGAATCCATTGACCGGAGAAGCGAACTAACTTCTTCACGAACCATATCCGAAGTTCCGCTTAGTATTGTCCCTGTTGGATTAATGTTACCTATTATTACCACATCAGAAGATATTATATCAGCCACCCCCGGCAGGTCGACTCCGGCCTCGGGAGAGTCAAGGCTAACGGCATCAACTCCTGAACCGGCCATCTTTTCGACAAGATGCATGGTGTTACCGCAGGTGTGATAAATGATGGCAATATCTGAATTTTTGTATTCATTACAAATTTCCCGGATGAAAGCTGCCGAGTATTGCTCAAAATCTTCAGGGCTCAGCATAACAGCAGTGGGTTCAAGCAAACACACAGCTTCTGCTCCGGCATCCACAAGAAGTCTTATGTATTGCTGAATTTTCTCTTTTGCGAAGTTGCACAGTTTATTCAACTTGTCAGTATCCATAACGGCTGCCATGGCCGCATCCTCAGCTCCCATAATTAAAGCAGCCAGAGAATAAGGTCCGGTAACATACGCACCTTTCATGATATCGGCAGGTAATTTTTTGCTCATCAACCGAACTGTTTCTACAACACCTCTAAGTCGGGTATCAAAAGCAATATTTATATTACGGAGCAATTCCAAATCCTCAATATTGAAATCATCTTTGGGAACTGTTGCCGATTCACGACATGGAAAAACAGTGTATCTCCCAAGCGCATTTGCCTCAACAGAGAGATCCATTAACGGAAAAATAAGATCGGGATGAAACCTTTCGGCCAGGGCTTTCAGAACCTTAAAATGTTCATCAACATTTTGCTGTGCCAGTTTTATGGTGCTATGCGTAAGCGATAAACCGGGAAAGCCCATCAATGGGCTCACCAGACGACGCTTTTGGCGGTAAGCTTCAGTTGTAAGTTGTTGTAATGGTTTCATTACTATATAATTGACTTAAGTTATTGGTCTAATGGAACTCACGACATTTATATATGTCCTTTTGTGGCGAATTTCTTTGTAACCCAAGCGACACAGCCGAGGGAGAAATCAAAGCTCCATGCTGGTTTCATTCGTATAGAAAATAGCTTAACATCCAACCTTTCCTCCCTTCTCACCCTCTGCCCCATGCTCCCTGCCCCATACCTTCTACATTTTGCCTAAATCACTTTCATCTTGATTTGTAATGCAGCGCCGGTTGTTCCTTTAGTCTTTGCGTACTTGTCTCAGGGGTTATATCACGCTGTGGATTGGCCAGCATTTCGTAGCCTACCATAAACTTTTTGACAGTAGCAGAACGCAACAATGGCGGATAAAAATGCATGTGAAGATGCCATTCGGGATGTTGCTTCCCATCGGTCGGGGCCTGATGTAATCCAGCGGAATAGGGAAAAGAAGTTTCGAAAAGATTATCATACCGGATGGTGAGCTGACGGTAAGCATCAGCCAAACCGGACCTTTCATATTCAGAAAGTCCGGAAAGATCAGGTACCGGGCGACGGCTTACAATCATCGCTTCGAAAGGCCAGACAGCCCAGTAAGGTGATAACACAACGAAATGGTCATTTTTATATATGATCCGCTTATCTTTTTCTAGTTCTTTATTGAGATAATCAGCTAACAGGGTGCGACCATGTTTGTTGTAATAGGCTTTTTGTCGCTCCTGTTCTTTCATGGGCTCAACTGGAATTGAACGGCTCGACCATATCTGTCCGTGGGGATGCGGATTGCTGCATCCCATAACCGCCCCTTTATTTTCAAAAATCTGAACGTAACCGATGAAGTCTTCTTCACCAAGTTCACAAAACTCCTTTTGCCAAACATCAACAACGCCGCATACTTCTTCATGCGACATTTCCGGAATGGTTAAATCGTGGCGCGGAGAAAAACAAATAACTTTGCATATTCCCTTTTCACTTTCGGCACGGAACAATTCCCCGTCATTCTCTTCTCCCTCGGGCATATCGGCTAAAAGAGCAGAAAAGTCGTTGATAAAAGTATAAGTCCCGGAATAATCCGGATTCTTTATACCTCCAGCTCTTTCATTTCCTGGACATAAATAACATTTGGGATCGTACCCGGGACGTTTCTCCTGTTGACCTTTTTCTACCTGCCCCTGCCATGGCCTTTTTGCACGATGTGGAGAAACCAGTACCCATTCGCCGGTTAAAGCATTAAACCGACGATGCGGGTGTTCTTCCATATTAAAAGTTTGCATAATATTGCTTGATTGTTAGGAATGTTAAATTATAAGGATTGTCAGGGTGTTATTCCAGTCGACGAGCTCCGTCGCCTACATCAGCAATGTAAAATAATGGTTTCAAGCCTGTTCTTTTATTATAAGCAGTACCTACCTGATTAATGAAATTATCCACCTTGTCTTCCCGTACCAGAGAAACCGTGCATCCGCCAAATCCGGCACCGGTCATCCTGGAACCGATAACACCTTCGGTCTTCCAGGCTTCTTCGGCCAAAGCATCCAACTCGTCCCCCGTTACTTCATAATCGTCGCGTAACGAAACATGAGAGGCATTCATCAGTTGCCCAAACTCCTGAATATTGTCGTTCTCCAATGCTTTCATGGCATCCAGTACACGTCGATTTTCAGTGATAACATGACGTGCACGCCGAAGAAGAACATCAGACGACAACCTTTCAAATATCTGATTGAATGTATCGAAGTCAATATCACTTAGTGTTTGATACCTGCCTTCCTTATTAAGCTCTTTCAGGGCTTGCTCACATTCCGACCGCCTTTCATTATATTTCGAATCGGCAAGGCCACGGCGCTTATTGGAGTTACTGATTATTATTTTGTAACCATCAAGTTTCAACGGAACAGCACTCCATTCCAGTGTATCACATTTCAGGGCAAGTGCATGATCTTTTTTGCCCATTCCTACGGCAAACTGATCCATAATGCCGCAATTCACTCCCACAAACTGATTCTCGGCATCCTGCGACATTTTAACCATTTCCATCATTGGCAGGTTTCCGCCAAAAAGATCATTAATCATCACGGCTGTTACCAACTCAATGGAAGCTGATGAAGACAGCCCGGCTCCGTTGGGAATATTACCACTATAGAGCAAATCAAGTCCTTCGACATTTATCCCCTTCTTCTTAAACTGATCCATCACACCCAAAGGATAATTCATCCAGGCATCCCCCTCCAGGGGCTGACTAATTTTGTCTGTAGTAACATCCTCTCTTCTGTCAAGATTGGCAGAAGCAAACCGCAATAAGTGCTCGTTATTCTTCCGAACAAATAAATAGGTACCATAACTTAAAGCACATGGAAAAACATATCCGCCATTGTAATCGGTATGTTCACCGATGAGATTCACCCTTCCTGGTGAGAAAAATACAGCATCAGCCGGCTTTCCATATAACTTTTCGAAATCCGATTTCAATACTTTTAAATTCATATTTTAAAATTTTTATCCAACTGGTGGGTACTGGTGGGCAAATATATAAAATAACCGCTAACAAAAGAAAGTTTTAGACTTAAAAAATTGCCAGGCTCGTTTCATGCATCAAATCTTCCTTTTGCGATTTTAGTCTTTCTTTAATTTTGCATTACCGGGGTGGAATAAACCATAGACAAAAGTCACAGCCCCTCAAAATAAAATTTAGGCACTTGCCATTATTCGATCGGTTTCAATTACAACGAACGCCTGATATTCAATCGTGAAGGATTCTTTATGCACGCATATTTCCCCGATAAAATCAAACGTGCAAGATTTTTCCCCATCTCGTCAAAATCGGTAGACAGTGTAGTAATACCACCCGCTACAATTTCTTTCAGCCCGGTATCGTTTAGCGAAATAATACCTACATCTTTTCCTGCAATCATATTTTTCCGGGAAATATCGCGTACCAGATTGACGAGATCACGGTCATTTGGAATAATGTAAACGCTCCCCTTTAATGCAGGCGGATGAAAAGAAGAATTAATTTCATAAGAAAAGTTATGACGTTTACAGAAATCTTTAAATCCGGTCAGAAAACCTTCAGGCTCTTTACCTCCGGGAAAAAGTAAAACCAAACGGTCATATTTTTTTAACAGATCAAGGCCATCCAGTAACCCGTCGTACATATCCTGATGAAAATCCTGGTATACACAGGGAAACCGGTTGTTCAGATAGTCCGGATTTCTGTCAAGCATGTAAACCCTTTCCTCAGGCAATTTGCCCAACACCTCCAGCAGATTAGGAAGATTTGCCGGCATAATTACATAAGATGTATACCGTTCTTTTCTTTCGAGAACTAATGAAGCAAACACTTCGGGATTAAAGTGATGGAAAAAAATGTCCACCGTCGCCCTGCCCTCCAACTCTTTAATAAAGGCATTATATAAATCTTCTTTAAAGGCATTAAACTCATCAAACAACAATAAAATCTTCTGATCATGTTCAACTCTTGTTGTGTCTACATAATAGCCTTTTCCTGGAACACTTTGAATTATCCCCCTGGCTTTTAACTCATTGTAGGCCATCAGAACAGTGTCGCGTGATAAATTAAAGGTTCCGGCAATATCATTTACCGATGGCAGTTTTTCCTGTTGTCTCAGTTTTCCCAGACGGATGGCTTGTACCACCGAATTAATAATCTGACGGTATTGAGCTTCTCCCCTGCTCTTGTCAATATTTATCAGTCTTTTAGTCATATAATATCCATTAAGCCAAGGTATTCAATAGTGGTTAGAAGATTAGACGGTTAGATTTTCAGATATACGATAATCCATATAACATTGATATACTGCATTTTAGTAAATATTCTTTTTAAAAAATAACAAACAATTGGATTGCAGCGTATTGCATGAGTTTAGCAAACTATTGATATAATTAGTGTCTGTCCATAAAATACCATTTGCTGTGTTACGCTCGCCGCCAAAATCCTCATTTACGATTAGTAAACTCCGGTTTTGGCGGCTTCGCAAGCCTTGCAACTGGTACTTTCTGAACAGACACATGACCAGAAACAAGTTTTACGTAATTTATAGACAAGCACTAATTAAGCCTAACCTG
>NZ_AHZV01000022.1 GCF_000250735.1 Anaerophaga thermohalophila str. Valhall | reverse complement strand
GATATATTGTAAATCTAACCGAACTTTTAAAAAACAACATAAAAATGTGGAATGTATTACGATTCTTCAGCCGTATTTTTGTGGGAGCTACTTTCATATTCTCAGGATTTGTTAAAGCAGTAGACCCGGTAGGCGGAGCTGTCAAATTTCACGATTATTTCCAGGCATTTCACATGGAATGGCTCATGCCGTTAAACATGCCCTTTAGTATTGGACTGGCTTCACTTGAATTTACTATTGGCATTTTACTGGTTTTCAATGTTTTTCCGCGAAAAACCACCATTGTTTCGTTTATTTTCCTGGTATTCTTCACTTTACTTACGCTTGTGCTTGCCGTTTTCAATCCTGTTTCGGATTGTGGCTGTTTTGGCGATGCTATTAAGCTGACCAACTGGCAGACATTCTGGAAAAACATTATCATCCTGGTGTTTGCCTCTTATTTATTCTGGAAAAGAAATGAGCTGGTCTCCCCTTATTCTATTAATATTCAAAGACTTTTCTTTGCATTAATGGTCATTTATATATCAGGCATTTCCTTCTACGGCCTGCGCCACCTTCCACTGCTCGATTTCAGACCCTACGCAATAGGAAGCCACATTCCTTCAGGAATGGAAATTCCCGAAGATGCTCCCCAGCCAGAATATAAAACCACTTTCATCCTGGAAAAAGAAGGTGTTAAAAAAGAATTTACAGAAGATAATTATCCGTATGAAGACACTACATGGACATTTATCGAGAGTAAAACAAAACTTGTTAGTGAAGGCTATCGGCCCCCTATCTATGATTTCGTTCTGCAACATACTGAAGAGGGCAATATAACCGACCGCCTGATGGAAATGGAAAAACCGCTTTTTCTTGTTATTTCTCCTTCAATTACTGAACTCAAGGAAAAAACAGCCATCAGGTTAGCCGAAATACAGCAAACAGCCAGAGAAAACCAATCGGATTTTTATGTGGTAACAGCATCAACACTGGATGATGCTGAAAAAATAAATGCGCTTTATAAAACCAACTTTGAGTTTCTTCAGGGAGACGAAACAAACCTGAAAACTATTATCCGTTCAAATCCGGGTTTGTTGCTGATTATAGACGGAACAGTAGCAGGCAAATGGCATTACAATGACCTGCCTCCTGCCGCGGAGATTGAACAACCATTAAGTTTTGCTTTGACGCAACAGCAAAACAAGAAAGACAGTTTAATAATTTTCGGCCATGCAGTATTGCTTGTTCTGCTGGCTATGCTTATATTAAAATCAAGTAAAACAATAAAACAATAAAAACCAATGAGACAAAACATTGTAGCCGGAAACTGGAAAATGAACAAAACACTCCGGGAGGGAGTAGAACTGGCAAAAGAACTCCAAAATGCTTTGCAGGCTGAAAAACCCAATTGCAGAGTAATTATAGGAACTCCTTTTATTCATCTGAGCGAAGTTTGCAAAATAGTTGACCCGGAATTGATAGGGGTTTCTGCTCAAAACTGTGCCCATCACGAATCGGGTGCCTATACCGGCGAAGTTTCTGCCGAAATGGTAAAATCAACCGGAGCCGGGTATGTCATCCTCGGCCACAGCGAAAGAAGGGCTTATTACCATGAGGATAATGCCATGTTAAAAACCAAAACCGATCTTGCTTTGAAAAACGGTTTAACACCAATTTTTTGCATCGGAGAAGTTTTGGAAGAAAGAGAAGCCAACAAACATTTTGAGATAGTAAAATCTCAAATCGAGGAATCATTGTTCCACCTGTCGGCCGATGACTTTAAAAAGATTGTTATCGCTTATGAACCTGTATGGGCCATCGGAACCGGCAAAACAGCAACACCGGAACAGGCTCAGGAAATGCATGCTTTCATACGCAAAACGCTGG
The DNA here is from genome assembly GCF_000250735.1 of Anaerophaga thermohalophila str. Valhall. Taxonomy (GTDB): domain Bacteria; phylum Bacteroidota; class Bacteroidia; order Bacteroidales; family Marinilabiliaceae; genus Anaerophaga; species Anaerophaga thermohalophila_A. Next base: position 10,731 of record NZ_AHZV01000022.1, on the reverse strand, counting down.
CCGGAAAATACGGACAGGAAGTGGCTAATGAGATATCCATTCTTTACGGCGGAAGCTGTAAGCCGTCCAATGCCAGAGAGTTGTTTGCCAATCCTGATGTTGACGGCGGACTTATTGGCGGGGCTTCTCTGAAAGCCGATGATTTCCGTGGTATTATTGCTGCCTTTTAGACAGAGAATAACACAACAATTGTCTGTCAGAAAAGTCTAAATGCAGAGATAAAACAGTGCAAAGACTTAATGATGAGATAGTTGTAGTTTATGCCATAAATTAAATAAACAGTTAATTAGTGTCTGTCCATAAAGTGCCATTTACTCTGTTACGCTCGTCCGAAAATTACTCATTTACGATGAGTAAACTGCGTATTTTCGGACTTCGCAAGCCTTGTAAATGACACTTTCTGAACAGACACACTTATTGGAAAAATTTTTTGCGAGTTTATAGACAAAGACTAATTAGAGGTTGCTGAAAAAGTCAGCAACCTCTATTTCAAATTTATTTTCCATTGTTCTTTATTGACATTGCCCCAAAAAAGGAACCAAAAAGGTCTGGTCCGCTTAAACCTGGCTCCCCGCGAAAGCCAAAATTTCCGGTTCTCCCCATTTATATCTCCAGATGAAACGAGCATGGCAAAGTTTGCCATAATAGATACTTAGATTTTTAGATAAAAGATGTAAGATGAAACGAATGTGACAGAGTCTTCCTAAATATATGTTTAAATCTTAACATGCCAGTTCTATTAAGTCTTAAAAATCAAATGTTATACGAATGAATTATATCAAAACGACCATCAGCATCCAGCCTGTCGACTCTGTAGCATGTGAGATACTGATTGCCGGGTTAAGCGAACTGGGATACGACAGCTTCATGGAAACAGACGAAGGAATTGAAGCTTATATTCCATCGGAAAAATATTTTCCCCTCACGCCTGAAGTTCTGCCCTTTCTCAGCAATTCCAGCTACCGCTTTAACATTTCAGCCGAAGAACTGGAAGAAAAAAACTGGAATGAAGAATGGGAAAAAAACTATTTCAAGCCCATCATTATCGGCAAAAAATGTCTTGTTCGTTCTCCTTTTCATGACAGACCGTCTCAAAAAACACAATTTGAAATACTGATTGAACCCCGAATGGCTTTTGGCACCGGTTATCATCAAACCACAAGCCTCATGATGGAGCATTTGCTGGAAATGAAAATAGAAGGACAAAATGTTCTGGACATGGGGTGTGGAACAGGAATTCTTGGCATTCTTGCCTCTATGCTTGGTGCATCCAAAGTTACCGGCATCGATACGGACCATTGGGCTGTTGATAATGCGAGGGATAATCTTGAACTCAACAACATCCGAAACATGGAAATAGAATTGGGGGACGCTTCGCTTCTCAAAACAAAATCTTCCTTTAACATCATTTTGGCAAATATCAACAGGAATATTCTCATGGAAGATATGCCGCATTATAACCATGCCCTGAAAAACAAGGGTTATGTACTTCTGAGTGGTTTCTATAAAGAAGATTTTGAAAAAATCGATAATATAGCCCGGTCGCTGAAATGGGAACATCTTTTGACAAAAGAACAGAACAATTGGATGGCTGTATCGTATAGAAAAAAGTAAAAGTTTATCGGTGTATCGTTATTAAAATATGAAGCAATTTTACCACTTCCAGCAGATAATTCCACGTGACAAATACCGTTTTGTTTTTCTTGCTTTCATTTCTTTTATACTAAGTTTTTCCTCCGGAGCCCAGGAAAAACACTTCTCTCCTGCAGGCCAGGCAGGATATTTTGAAAAAATAGAAACCATTTTCAAAGCTTCATCAGAACGTAAAAGAGCCGACGACTTTTTGGACCAATTTGAAGAATTCTGGCAGTCACCCTCAACCCACGAAGAAGTCAAAGAAACAATTATCGAAATATCCGACCTGTTATACGAAAAAAAGGCAAGAGCTTTCCCCGATTACCATTTGTTTCTCACCACAATCCAATCCTTTGTTGAAAAAGACCAGCCCGACCGGAATTTCCTGACCTGGAAAGAAGCTGCCGTTACATTATTGAATCAACCCAGGTATTATACACGCCACTTTGTTGAACTGCTGAAAACAACAAAAGGCATAATTGATGAACGCAAAATCTTCAGCACTTCAGGCACCGATTGGTACTCAAGAAATCCAAAGTATGCATTCAGATTCTCGGAAGATACGCTTTATCTGGAAATTGAATCGACAAAACTGGCCTGTCATTCCAGAAACGACAGTATTGAGGTTTTCAATACCGGCGGAGAATTAAACATCCTTTCCGGGATGTGGTACGGGAAATCGGGTAAAATAACATGGGAAAGAAGTGGATTCCCGGAAAACAAGGTTTATGCAACATTTAATGAGTACACTATTGATATGAATGGGGCAGACTTCACCATTGATAACGTTACTTTTTACAACACTTATTACTTTAACGGCCCGCTTAAAGGAGATTTAAAACACAAAGTGATGTTTATCCCTGAACCTTCAGCCAGTAATTACCCCCGCTTTACATCATACGAACAGCTTTTTCAGATCAATAACATTCATCCGGACATTCATTACAAAGGAGGTTTTTCCCAGCACGGCGCCAAATTTCTTGGTTCAGGAACAAATGAAAATCCGGCTACCATAAGCATTTACAGAAATGATACACTGTTTATCAGTGCTAAATCCCTCGTTTTCTCACTTCGCGAAGATGAAATATTGAGCCGCAAAACCGAAACAACCATTCATCTCGATACAGGGCAGATTCATCATCCGGGACTGGAATTTAAATATATGGTTCCCGGCGAAGAACTATACCTTATTCGAAGCGGGGAAGGAATCTCTAAGAGTCCCTTCTTCGACACTTATCACAAAGTAAGTATTGATTCAGAAGTGATTTACTGGAACCGTTCTTCCAATTATATGGAATTACGTATGCTTCCAGGCTCGGCGCAAAATTATTCATTTTTTGAATCGTTGAAATATTACCGTGAAGCCTTTTTCAATAAACTGCAAGGGATGGATGCCGTGCATCCGCTATTCGGGCTGAGAAATTGTTTTTACAATAATGATCAACAACCTTTCACGGCCGACCAATATGCCCGTTTCCTGAACATGCCCCTGAGCCAGGTTCGGCAGCAAGTGCTTCAATTATCGTTTCACGGATTTGTCGACTATAATCCGAATACAGATACGATAAGGATACAAGAGAGGCTTACAGACTATATTCAGTTCAGGATGGGTAAAAAGGACTATGATGTCATTCGCTTTAAATCGGTAACTCCGGGAAACACGCCAAATGCCCGTTTCGACCTTAGAAATTATGACCTGGCCCTGAACGGGGTTGAAAGCATATCTATCAGCGATCATCAGAATGTTGTTTTCCGGCCAAGAAACCAGCAAGTGACCCTTAAGTACAACCGAAATTTTAGTTTCAACGGTCACATTCTTGCCGGGATGATTGAATTGTTCGGTGACGGATTTTTCTTCTCCTATGACGATTTCCGTATCGATATGACCACCATAGACTCTATGCGTATGAATATTGGCAGCGACAAACTGGATGAGTATGGTCGCCCAATGCTACGACCAATTGATAATACAATCGCCGGACTTTCAGGATATTTGAAAATTGATACCGCCAATAACAAATCGGGTTTGATAGATTACCCCCATTTCCCGGTGCTGGTCAGTAATAAAAATTCGTACGTGTATTATGACAAACCTGATATTCAAAATGGTGCATATAATAAGGAAGACTTTTATTTTGAACTGGAACCATTTGAAATAGACAGTCTGAACGAACTCAACCGTAAAAACATTGTCTTTAACGGAAAGCTGAAAAGCAACATATTCCCTGTAATTGAAGACCAGCTCCTGGTAAGAAATGATTATTCTCTTGGCTTTGTTAAGCAATCGCCGCCCAACGGTTATCCTATCTATCAAAACAAGGCTACCTTTACTCATAACATCGATTTAAGTAACAAGGGGCTTAAAGGCGAAGGCCGGCTCGATTACCAGAATACTTCTTCCGAGTCAAAAGAATTTACCTTCCTACCCCATGAAACAAAAGGGGTAGCTCATACCTTTAATATTGAGCCCCAAACTACAGGAGTTGAATATCCGGATGTACAGGGGAAAAATGTACAAATCAATTATCTGCCGGATGAAGATAAGCTTCTTGCCAGGCAAATTGACGATCATTTTAACATTTTCCAGCAAGAGACTTCTCTTGAAGGTGGTTTAACTTATACCCCTAATGGTTTGCAAGCCAAAGGAAAATTGCATATGCCTGACGCGAACCTGATATCCGACAAGATGGATTTGACACACCATGCCCTGATGGCCGATAGTGCAGACTTCAATCTTATTGGTGGTGAAGATATAGAAGGCGTTTCATTTAAAACCAATAACCTTGCTGCTCAGCTGAATTTTGAAGAAAGACAGGGCCGTTTCAGATCGAGAGATATTGGTAATATAGTAGAATTTACAGATAACCGCTATATTGCCTACATTAGTGAATTTTCATGGGATATGGATAACAATGACATATACATGGGAGCCAGTGGTTCTGAGGGCAACCGCTTTGTGTCAACAGACCGCCGGCAGGACTCTCTCGATTTTATTGCCCCGCTTGCTGTATACGATATGGAATCGAAAACCATTAAAGCCAGCGAGGTTTCAAACCTGAAAGTTGCTGATGCCAACATTATTCTAAACGATGGCATTATCAACATCCATGAAGATGCCGAAATGGACCCCCTCGATTCCACGCTTATTCTAATCAACGATTCCCGGCACAAATTCAATAATGCGCATGTTACTATTGAAGGAAAATACGACTACCAGGGATATGGAGAATACGATTTTATAAACGGAGATAATAAAACCTATACCATTAACTTTCATAACATCGCAGTAAATGATGATCATCACACTGTTGCAGAAGGAAAAATTTCCGAAGACAAACTCTTTACTTTTGACCGTCATTTTGCCTTTAAAGGAGATGTTAGCTTACTTGCAACCGATCAATACCTGACCTTTGACGGTGGTACCCAGCTGTTACACTCATGCAGTCAGAAAGGACCGCAGGATTTCGTAAGATTTGAAGCTCAAATCAATCCTTTTGACATACAAATCCCCATTGAGGAAAGAACGCTAAACACTGATATCGAAGAATTAAGCCATCATATTTACCTTCAACTGGATTCAACCCATGTTTACAGTGCCTTTCTTGAAAAAAGCAAGCGCATGAATAATTTGCCTGTCATCGAAGCACACGGCTTACTAAGATACAACGAAGAGATAAGAAGCTTCGAAATAGCCCGAAAAGAAAAACTCGCTCAGCCCGATTCTTCCGGCAATATTTTGCGGTTCCATAGTGAAGATTGCATTGTCAGCGGTAGCGGAAAACTTGATCCGGGACTCGATCTGGAACAGGTAAAGCTCCACGCATCCGGTACCATCAAAGATGACAGAAACTCCAATATAATTGAACTCGATGCATTATTTGGGGCATCTTTCATGCTGGATAACAACAGCATTCAAACAATGGCCAATGCCATCCGGGGTTCAAAAGCAACTGATGCAAAACCGGATAAAGAAAAATTGGAAAAAAGATTACGAGAATGGACCAACAGTAAAAAAGCAAAAGAGATAGCTGACCTTTTGCAGCCAACTACCGAACTTACTGAAGTACTGCCGGAACACATCAAGCATACCCTCTGTTTTACCGACATTCACTTCAAGTGGGATACACCGTCGCGATCCTATTATTCTGATGGAAAAGCAACACTCGGATGGATTAAAGACCAGGCTATTGCCAAAGAAGTCGATGTTAAAGCCTTAATATCAAGAAGCAGAGGTGGCAATTCCTTCGAAATACACATTCAGGCAGATAATGATAACTGGTTCTTTTTCAGCTACAATAATGAAAAAATGCTGATTCTTTCCTCATCCGAAACATTTAACACAGGAATACAAACATTGGATATTGAAGAAAGAAAAATGAAGACAGGTCTCGGTCAGGATAATTATGTGTTCCAAATCGGAAACAATAATCGCCTCAAAAGATTCATGGAATTCTTTGAAAAACCGCTTCCTGAGGAAGATGATGCCATCATAGATGAAATAGAAGAAGCACCTGTTATAGACAATCCTGTAAATAACCGGGATGCGGACAATGAAACTAACAACAACGAAGTAAACAATGCTATACCAGAGGCACAGGAAGACTGAACCCGGGACGGGACATCCGCATTCAGATTACAATATCTGACTTCTAAAAATTAAAACTGTCATCAAGCCGGGGCAAAGAAAAATAGAACACAGAACCAACACCGGGAGTGGATTCGAGCCAAATTTTTCCCCCCATCATTTCCACATGTCCCTTGCAGATGGCAAGTCCTAAACCTGTACCTCCGTAGGTGCTTTTAATACTGTTGTCGGCCTGCATAAACCGTTCAAATATTTTTTCCTGCTTGGCTTTGGGTATACCAACACCTGTATCTCTGACAAAAAACCGGATATTTCCGTCATCTTCAAGGTCGTAACCAAACTCAATTTCTCCTTCGGCAGTAAACTTGAAAGCGTTACCAAGCAAATTAATGAATATCTGTCTCAATTTCAGTTCGTCCGTTTGCAGAAGCAGGTCATCCGGAATTGGTTTTGCCAATTTTAGCGTGAGGTTCTTTTCTTTAGCCCGGGATTTAAAAATGGTATACAACTCCGACAATACCTCATTAAGGTTAACCGGGGCAATATTGATCTTATCCTGACGTGTTTCAATGGCCGAAATGGTTAAAATATCGTTTACAAGTTCTAGCAACTGACGTCCGCTGTTAACAATAATCGAAGTAAACTCCTTACGGTCAGTCTCGGTCAGATAATCCATCCCCAGCATTTCTGAAAAACCAATAATGGCATTCAGCGGCGTCCTTATTTCGTGCGACATATTCTGAAGAAATGCAGTTTTTAACTTTTCACTTTCTTCAGCTCTTTCAATGGCTGCACTCAGATCCTCATTGATGCTTGTCAACTCTTCATTCATCGTAAGATATTCTTCATTCAGTGAAGCATACTCTTCATTTTGTCGCTCCAACAATTCCCTGCTTTCCTGAAGGGCCTTTTCAGCCAGTTTTTGTTCGGTTACATCCCGGCCTACACCAATAATTTCATTAATTTCTCCTGTTTCTTCATCAACAATTGCGGTATCGTTCCAGGAAATCCATTTCCAACCATCGCGGGTCATTGCTCGTTGTTCAATGGTTACCTGATAGGGAGGCTGTAACAATTTTTTCATAGCTTCGGTAGTTTTTTCCCTGTCCTCCGGATGCACGAGTGGAAGAAACTTCTTATTTAACAATTCCTCTTCCGTTTTTCCAAAAAGTTTGCAATACGACGGACTGACATACAAAAAATACCCTTCTTTATCCACTTTCACAACAAGGTCGTTTTGGTTCTCAACCAGCAGCCGGTATTTCTCTTCACTCTTTTTCAGTGCCTCCTCGGCTTTTAAACGGTCGGTGATATCCCTTCCAACTCCCAACAAACCGGTTACCCTTTGCCTGTCATCGGTCAACAAAGTCGTAACAATTTCCATGGGTACTGAACCGCCCTCCTTTTTACGTACATTCACTCTTGTTTTCTTCACCCGCATAGATTCATCTCCCATGCCAAAACGAGTAATCCTTAGTGGTATCAACGACTTAATCTCTTCAAAAGATTCTTCTGTGAGTACCTCTTTAAGGCCTTTCCTTATTACTTCATTGTAAGAATAACCCGAAATCCTTTTCACAGAAGGACTGATATAATTGAGTCGTTCTTTGACAGGGTCGTATAACCATATTAGATCACCGGCATTCTCAGAAATAAGTCTGTACCTTTCTTCACTTTTCTTTAGTTTCTTTTCGGCATTTACACGTTTTGTAGTATCGGAAAAAATAGTTGCAAAACCGTGTGCCCCCCAGGGAGCAACAGAAATTTCAAAATAACGGTCTGTTTGCTCAAAATACGTTTGAAAGATATGTGGTTCTTTTTCTTCCACAACCTTCTGAAAATCTTCTATGTAAAGAGCCTTTCCGAATAATGCTTTCGCATCTGTGCCGACAACATTCTTCCCGGAAACCCCTGTCAGAGGTACAAAAGCATCATTTACCTCGAGAATCCGGTAATTTATGGCATTACCGGCATCGTCGTATAACATTTCATGAAATGCAACACCCTCCAACATGGTGGAAAAAAGAGACAGGAACCGCTCCTGACTTTCTTTGAGTTGAAACGAGTACTTTTCTATCTGTTTCTCGAGCAGATAACGACGATTAATCATAAACACAAAGAAAGCCGAAACAACAAGCGTCAGCAATATACCGACAATAAAAGCCGAAAGGAAGCCATTATTGCTGTAAACATCTAAAAAACCGGGACCAGGAACAATAGTTATCTTATATACCTTGCCAAAAAAGAAATCAAGAAACTCATACGACAATTCATTCTGCCTCTGATAAAAAATCTGGGAAAAAGAATTTTGCCCCTTATTTACCATTTCATCGTTATCGACCTGATACAGAGCAATTCGGAAATAATTATCGGCACCCGAATTTTCTACGGAAATACTCTCGACCAACTTATTCAAATCCAACGACAGAAACACAAAACCATTAGTTATATGCTTATTATTCTGCGTTCGCAAAAACAACTCCACATGCCGGTGTTCATTAATTGTATAAGTGTTTGTTGCAGATATAAATCCGGTGTAAAGTGTTTCAAGAACCGGGGTAAGTCTGAGTGGATCTTCTTCCAATGCAAGAGGTCCAAAATTCATAATTTCTGCTGAATCGGGTACCTTATATTCAACCCTGAAGCCATCATTCGGTACCTGACGAACCCATCCGGCACTATTAATAAACGAATAATTGACCATTTGATGAACATAATCCGCATATTCCTCGCGTTTTACCTCCTCACTGACTGAAAACAATTTAGCCATTCCCGACAATGAATGACGAATCATATCCATTGTTCGGGCAACAGTTACCCCTCTGGAGTAAGCCGAATGGGAAAAGACTGCCTGCTGATATCTGACCCCTTCCTTCTGAGAAATTTTGGCTGAATACAATGTGATTATCAAACCAACAATAAAAACAAGGATTCCTTCCCAATATCGAAAGTTTTCTTTGCTAAAAAATCCCCTTTGTTGCACTTTTTTTCGTTGGGACAAACGAATACCCCAAATCACAATAATTAATAAAGAAAGAGTAAGAGCAAGAGGCAATAATTTTACACGATGAAGGTGCCAATTCCATTCGTCAGCAGGAATACTGATGCCGACAATCATCAACACGCCATTCTTTTCAAGATTGAAGAGAGGAACATAGCATGTTACATTTCTTCCGAATGTATCATTCTCCGGACCAATAAACTGTATACTTCTGTCGGTTAAAACCTTATTCAGTATTTCTTCTCGGCCTGAATATTCATCCCCCGGTGCAGCGTAGAAATCATCTTCCGGGCCTTTACTCATCGGTCCGAAATAGAACCTGCCATCTCTTTTTTTAAGCGTATAGATATCCTTTATTCCAGTGAGTCTCGAATAACTTTTTAACTGATCGCTAATCCTCGTATAATAAACAGATGATTCATCTTTCTTCGTAAATGACAGATACTCTATATGTTCCGGATGAAATGAATTGGTCAGATTTATTGATAAATCCATCAGAGACTGCTTCATGGCAGTTTCCTGTGAGCGCAAAACATCATTGGTCGCCAGCCAACCAACCAAAATTATCAGCAAAACAATAAGAGAAGCCCCCCATTGACTAAACCATCCCGGAAGCAATTCACCTTCAGATTCATAAAAAGAAGTCGCAGCTCCTCTCTGTTTCTTTCTTCTCTTAAAAAACAAAAAAGAGATAACTAAAACTCCCATTAAAACAAAAACAGCTTCAATATATTTTATAAAATAGAGCATTAACGACTCTTTTTTGACAAATCAAGTATTTTAAGATTATCTAAAGTATACATTTTTGTTATATTTCCAATCTTCAGATAATGGAAAAATAACAACCAAAATTCAATTTGTTAAAAAGAACTATGTCATACAATGGCTACAAAAGGGATTTTTCATCAGAATTTCGCTTTTCGGCATCACGAAGTGGAGGTGCAGGCGGGCAGAATGTGAACAAAGTTAATACAAAGGTAGAATTGCGTTTTTCAATCCCGGAATCTTCAATTCTGTCAGACAGAGAAAAAGAACTGCTTATTTCAAGACTTTCTGGAAAACTCACCTCAAAAAACGAACTGGTTATCACAGCCGATAATCACCGGTCGCAGTTAAAAAACAAAGAAGAAGCTGTCAAACGTTTTTATTCGCTGATAAGGTGGGGCCTGCGACCGGTGAAAAGAAGAATACCCACTAAACCCTCAAAAACAGTCAAAGAAAAAAGGCTTGAAACAAAAAGAAAACATTCTGAAAAGAAAAACAGAAGACGGTGGGATATTTAGAGCTGCTTCTGCTCATACTTAGTGGCTGTCCATAAAGTACCATTTGCTGCGTTACTTACGCTCGCCCGAAAATTACTCATTTACGATGAGTAAACTCCGTATTTTCGAACTTCACAAGCCATGCAACTGACACTTTTTGAAGAGACACACTTATTGTAAAAATTTTTGCGAGTTTATGGACAAGCACTACCTGGTGTCTGTTGAAATTCTGAACAACTCCTAAAAAT
>NZ_AHZV01000023.1 GCF_000250735.1 Anaerophaga thermohalophila str. Valhall | reverse complement strand
CTATTTTTCAGCAAAATCTCCTTTAACTTTTTCATCCCGTTAGTTGCTTTGTCTTTTATTACAAGAATCCGGGGAGATGATATATATTGCGGCGATCCGGGATCAACAATGTAAACCGGAACATTTTTTCCGGCATAATGCAAAAGGCCGGCTGCCGGATATACAGACAGAGACGTTCCGATAACAATGAAGATGTCTGCTGCGGAGACTATCTCAGCAGCTTCTTCAATGGCCGGAACAGGTTCCCCGAACCATACAACATGGGGACGCAATTGCGAGCCTTTTTCGCAGAGATCACCTTCTCTAAGTTCCCAGTGTTTAAGCTCATATATCAGATTCGGGTCGACCGTACTTCTGGCTTTTTTTAATTCGCCGTGCAGATGCAATACATGAGAGCTGCCGGCACGTTCGTGCAGATCATCTACATTTTGGGTTACTATTTTTACCTCGAAAAATTGCTCAAGTTCTGCAATGATCTTATGAGCATCGTTCGGTTCGGTCTCGAATAATTGCTTCCTGCGCTGATTGTAGAATTCCAGAACCAGTTTCCTGTTGTTTTTCCAGGCTTCGGGCGAGGCTACCTCGGTAACATCATATTGATCCCACACTCCGCCCATATCGCGAAAAGTTTTTATTCCGCTTTCAGCACTTATGCCTGAGCCCGAAAGAATAACTAATTTTTTCATAATACTGCTTTGCGATTGAAGATCATTTCAACTTCAAAAATGGGCAAAATTTTCTACCTTTGAAACGAGTCCCCGGTAATCGGGTCGAGTTCCATTAGGCCATAAAAATCAAATTTTATACTAATGAAACGAGCATTGCAAGGTATATTAAAAAAAGGGTTTTAAAAGTGACAAGCAGGTATGATTGATAAGGGCACAATAGACCGTGTGATGGAGACCGCGCAGAGCCAGATTGTCGAGGTAGTTTCGGAGTTTGTGAATCTTAAGCGCAGAGGGGTCAATTATATCGGGTTATGCCCTTTTCATAATGAGAAAACACCTTCTTTTATTGTCTCTCCACACAAAGGAATTTTTAAATGTTTTGGTTGCGGAAAGGGGGGCAATGCGGTAAACTTCCTGATGGATCATGAGCAGATTTCTTTTGTCGAAGCCATTAAAATCCTCGGCAAGAAATTTCATATTCCCATTGAAGAGAAAGAACTGACACCTGAAGAGGTGGCCCATCAAAACGACAGAGAGAGTATGCTGGTGGTCACCGGCTTTGCAGCCAAATATTTCGAAGAAAGGTTGCACAATTCCGACGAAGGAAAATCTGTCGGATTGAGTTATTTCAGAGAACGGGGCTTCCGCGATGATACCATTAAAAAATTTCAGTTGGGATATTCTCCCGATTCAAAGGATGCTTTTACCAGAGAAGCTCTTCAAAAAGGATTTAAACTCGATTTTCTTGAGAAAACCGGACTTACGATTGTCAGGGACGACTATAAAGCCGATCGTTTCAGGGGACGGGTCATTTTCCCGATACACAGTCTGGCAGGTAAAGTAATCGGATTTGGTGGCCGTGTTCTTCGTACCGATGCGAAAACAGCCAAGTACCTGAATTCTCCCGAATCGGAAATATATCATAAAAGCCATATTCTTTACGGGATTTATCAGGCCCGCCAGGAGATTGCCCGCCAGGATCGATGCATCCTTGTTGAAGGCTACACCGATGTTCTGGCTTTCCATCAGGCCGGTATCAGCAATGTTGTAGCTTCTTCCGGCACCGCGCTGACGCCCGGACAGATACGGCTCATTGCCCGTTTTTCGAAAAATCTGACCATTATTTTTGATGGTGATGCAGCCGGGATTAAGGCTTCTTTGAGAGGGATTGACCTCGTTCTCGAAGAGGGCCTTAATGTAAAAGTACTTTTGCTCCCCGATGGAGAAGACCCCGACTCTTTTGCCAAAAAACTTGGTGGCGAAGCACTTCGCGAATACATCAAAAAGCACGAAACCGATTTTATTAGGTTCAAGACCGGCCTGCTGATGGAAGAAGCAAAAAACGATCCGGTGCAGCGTGCCAGGCTCATTCAGGATATTGTCCATTCTATTTCGGTGATTCCCGACTCCATTACCCGCACCGAGTATGTAAAAGATTGCAGTAACCTGATGAAAGTGGAAGAGCAGGTACTTTTCATGGAGATTGGAAAACTTCGCCGAAAAAAAACGGAGAAGGAGGCAACCAGAAACAACAGCTATTATGGCAGGAATAATGAAAGAACACCTTCTTCGGGAAATGTTGTTGAGAAGGCAGCAGTTATCTCTTCCAATCCTTTTGAAACGGAAGAAAGAGAAGTATTGCGGTTTTTAATGAAATACGGTGATCTTGATCTTGGCGAATTCGATTTTGAGGAAGGAACCCGGAGCGTTACTGTTGGAGAATATATTATTTCAGAACTAAGACAGGACGATCTTGTGAGTGTGAATCCCCTTTACAATCAAATTATGAAGTTGTATGAGGAGAACTTCCGGAATCAGGGGTTTAAATCGTCTCAGTTTTTTGTTTCCAGTACCGACAGCCGGATCAGCAGTCTGGCCAGTGATCTTATTGCAAGAGAATATCCACTGAGCCGGATACACACAAAAAACGGACAGGTTGCAAAAGAGAGTGACCGGTTGGATGAACTGGTACCAAAAGTTGTTACTGAACTAAAGTGGAAAAAGGTTAAAATCCTCCTTGAAGACAAACGGAAACAACTAAAGACCGCCGAAGAAGCAGGCGATCAGGAAAAGTTTATGGAACTCCTGCAGGAAATCAACGGTCTCCAGCAGGCGTTTATTTATATTTCGAAAGAGCTTGGCGAAAGAACGGTAGTGTAGTTTTAAATCTAACCATCTGATATATGAGAACCTATAAACACACTGACAGGCAGTTTATCGATGCTGTTATTTCCGAATGCAAAATCTGCTTTGCCGGCGTGATCGATGAAAACGGTCTTCCTTACGTTATACCTATGAATTTTGGTTATCACAAAGGGGTCTTTTTTCTTCACAGTGCACCAGAAGGCCGTGCTATCAGGTCTCTTGAAAAGAATAATCATATATGTCTGACCTTCAGCTCGGGTGAAGAACTGGCCTGGCAAAATGCCGATGTGGCATGCAGTTACCAGATGAAGGCAAAAAGTGTGGTGGCGGAGGGCAGGGTCACTTTTATCGAAGATATGGAATTAAAGCGGCAGGCGCTCGATTATATAATGGCACAATACAGCGATAAGTCTTTTAATTACGGCGACCCGGCCGTAAAAAATGTGAAGATATGGCGTGTTGATGTCGATAATATTGGATGTAAGGAATTTGGCGCCCGGCATGATGCCTATAAAAAATAATTCATGGTACTAAACTACATCTGGATTGCTTTTTTTCTGATTGCCTTTGTTGTGGCATTAATTAAGCTTATTTTTTTTCAGGATATGGAAGTTTTTTCCAACCTGATGAATGCCACATTCGATTATGCCGGGACAGGCTTTGAAATATCTTTGGGACTTACCGGCGTTCTCACACTCTGGCTTGGACTGATGCGCATCGGAGAGAAAGGCGGAATGGTTACGGCCATGTCGAAAGTTATCGGGCCGTTTTTCAGGCGTATTTTCCCGACATTGCCCAAAGATCATCCGGCCTACGGGTCAATGATGATGAACATAGCTGCCAATATGCTTGGACTCGATAATGCCGCCACACCAATGGGCCTTAAGGCCATGAAGGAGTTGCAATCGGCCAATGATAAGAAAGACACGGCTTCGAATGCCCAGATTATGTTTCTGGTATTGAATACTTCGGGGCTGACCATCATTCCTGTTTCAATAATGGTGTACAGAGCCGAAATGGGAGCTGCCAATCCGGCCGATATCTTTCTGCCCATACTTCTGGCTACTTTTTTTAGTACAGTTGTGGGGTTGATTGCAGTAGCCATTGTACAAAAAATTAATCTTTTCAACCGGGTCGTAATTGGTTATCTCGGAGGTTTGTCGGTCTTTATCGCAGCGGTTATTTACGGATTGTCTTTACTCGACAGGGATGAGATAAGAATCGTATCCTTGCTGACAGCCAATATTATTCTTTTCTCTATCATCATCACCTTTATAGTTATGGCTGTGGTGAGAAAAGTAAATGTGTACGAAACGTTTATTGAAGGGGCGAAAGACGGATTTTTTATTGCCGTCAAGATCATCCCTTACCTGATTGCCATCCTTGTTGGTATTGGTGTTTTCAGGGCTGCGGGTGCAATGGAGATACTTATCAGCGGGATTGAATGGGTTGTTGCCGCTGCCGGGTTGAACACCGATTTCGTGGGCGCTCTTCCTACGGCATTAATGAAACCCCTTAGTGGCAGTGGCGCCCGTGGATTGATGGTCGATGCCATGAACCTTTACGGAGCCGATTCTTTCGTGGGACGTATTGCCAGTACCGTTCAGGGTGCCACCGATACCACTTTTTATGTAATTGCCGTCTATTTCGGATCGGTCGGTATCCGCAAAACGCGCCATGCAGTTACCTGTGGACTGATTGCTGATTTCGCAGGAATTGTTGCAGCCATATTATTGGGGTATCTCTTTTTTGGATAATGACATTTTTGTCGGAAAGAAATGATAATAAACATGACCTACGAGGGGAATTTAATAAAAATGAAGAGCCTGCTTCAAAATGGCGAAGCGGTTTATGAGCTTCATTTAGGCAATAGTGAATTGAATATAAATGCATTGTTGGGCAAATCTGTACAGATAAATTTCAAGGGCAGAATTAATTGTATCGCTTGTGGCAAAGAGACCCGGAAATCTTTCGGACAGGGTTTTTGTTACCAATGCTTTACGACTGCTCCGGAAGCCGATGAATGCATTCTTCATCCCGATCGTTGCATGGCTCATTTGGGTATTTCGCGCGACACAGAGTGGTCGGAGGCGCACTGCCTGCAACCTCATATTGTTTATCTGGCTGTTAGTGGCGGACTGAAAGTTGGCGTAACAAGATTATCTCAGGTACCTGCCCGATGGATTGACCAGGGAGCCACAAGCGCTATTAAAGTATGTCAGGTACCAAACAGACACATTGCAGGTGTTATTGAAACGTTCCTTATGCAGTCGTTTCGTGATAAAACCAACTGGAAAAGAATGGTGACCAATGAAGAGCTACCGGACTTTGATCTTAAAGCCCGGAAAAGAGAAGCTGTGGATTTACTCCCCGAAGAATTGAAGAGATATGTTTTAAATAATGATGAAGAGATATTTCAAATTCATTATCCCGTGCTTGAGTGGCCACAACATCCAAAACAGGTAAATTTTGACAAAGAAACTTCGGTTAAAGGAAAACTGACCGGTGTCCGCGGGCAGTATCTCTTTTTCGATAATCAGAAAATATTAAATGTTCGGAGATTTTCCGGCTATTTGGTTGAGATAACGCTTTCCTGACTTGTGAAGGCTCTACTCGCCCTTTCACTTTCCGATTGATTTTAATTGTTCCGGGAATTCCCGAAAGTTTGCTGCAGGAGTGCAACGAGGTTTCGGGGATCCCCGAAAGTGTGTTGCAGGGGTGCGACAAGGTTTCGGGAACTCCCGAAAGTTTGCTGCGGGGGTGCAACAAGGTTTCGGGAACTCCCGAAAGTGTGTTGCAGGGGTGTTTCAAGGTTTCGGGAACTCCCGAAGACTAATTGCAGGGGTGTTCTATGGTTTCGTGAGTATACGGAAATCTCCGCATCCGGGGTTATTATCTTAGCCGGTAACATCTTTGTAGAATTTTATTTCTTTAAATCTGAATTGGATCATCCTTATTTAGAAGTGTCGGTCCATAAAGTGCCATTTACTGTGTTACGCTCGTCCGAAAATTACTCATTTACGATGAGTAAACTCCGTATTTTCGGACTTCGCAAGCCTTGTAAATGGCACTTTCTGAACAGACACACATATTGTGCAAAATTTTGCGAGTTTAGAGACTTTTTAAAAAAATTGGGATTTAAAAGGAAACCAAAGTTAATTGTTTTCGTAGCAAAGGGATATAAATAATGCCAATTACAAGACAGGGTTTAATTTGTGTCTGTCCATAAAGTACCATTTACCGTGTTACACTTGCCGCCAAAATACTCATTTACGATGAGTAAACTGCGTTTTTGGCGGGTTCGCAAACCTTGCAACTGGTACTTTCTGAACAGATCACATATTGTGAGAATTTTTGCGAATTTACAGACATACACTGCTTTTACCAGTGTGTTTCAGCGTAATATAATTTATCCTGCATCGAACAGGCCTGCCGGAAGGCAGGTACTTAAGAAACTAACGGTTTATAGTAAGGACTAGCAGAGCAAATAATGGGTTATTTGAAATATTAACAATAAAAAAACAAATGAGAAAGATTTACTTGATTCTGGCACTGTTCCTTTTGGTGCCGTTTATGTTAGAAGGGCAGGTAGAGAAGTACAAAGCAGTTTTTACCCTCAATTTTATCCGCTATATTGGCTGGCCCGATGATGCCCGTCAGGGTGATTTTGTAATCGGGGTATTGGGCGATCCCGGTATTGCCCGAAGGATTCAGGAACAGTCAGCAGGGAAAAAGTTTGGTTTTCAGGATGTGGTGGTGAAAGAGTACCGGTCTGCCGATGAAGTAGAGAATTGCCAGGTGCTTTATGTATCTTCAAGGGCTCACTTCTCAAGAATTGCCGCTCAGATAAATCAAAAACTGGGAAGCAGTTCCCTGATAGTTGCTGAAGAGGAAGGAGCCACTGACCACGGGGCAATGATAAATTTTGTGATTAGAGATGAAGTTCTTAAGTTTGAAATTCATAAAGGAAATGCGTCACAGAAAGGGCTTCAGATAAGTTCACGCCTGGAAAATATGTCTTCAGCTATTGTTTTATAAAAGACAAACCGTTTCTGTAGACAAAGTACCCGGTCAGGGGATAACAACCGCCTCCGGGATTTTTTTTAACAGAATTCAGCCCGCCTGGCTCAAATCAAACGAGCATGAGAAAGATTGCCATAATAGGTTATTAGATTTTTAGATATAAGATTTAAGATGAAACGGCTCCGGGTAATCGGAACCAGTTCCGTCAGACCAATAACTTAGACTAATTTTATACTGATGAGATTGAAATATAAATTTAACATCGCCCAAAAGTTGATCGTCGGTTTCGGGTTGATACTCATAGTCATCATAGTCAATACTGTGCTGACTTTGGGAACACTAACGCGCAGTAAAAATCTGACAAATGATGTCACAAGTGTTTATTCGCCCAGTGTCGAAGAGTTGGGTGACCTGGGTATGACAATAACCCAGACCAAAATGCTTATAAAGAACTGGGTGTATATAGACCGTCAATCGGATACCCCGGACAAAGTCAGATTGCAGGAAATCCATGAAACCGAATTACCTGCGATTAAGGAAGAGCTTATGCAACTTTCGCAACAGTGGAATAACGAAAGCGAACGAGAGCAGCTTGAGAACATATTTCATAAGATCGATTCATTGTTTGCCATGCACAAGCAAATCATGGCTGTCTTAAATACTTTCGAAGCCTATGATGATCCTATGGTTTTGTTCGAAGTAGAGCCTATGGTGGTAGAAGGCGGTGATGTGATGAAACTGAGTGACGAGATCATCGAAGAGGTTTCTTCACTTGAAAAGAAATATTTGGCCAATTATGAGGCCTCTCTCAGTAATATGAATTCTAACTTTTCATCATTTACCTGGTTTACGACTATCATGAGTATTATATTGATAGCTGCCTCATTAATCATTGGTTATATTCTTTATTCTACCATTGTTAAGCCGCTTCTGAAAGGCGTTCAGTTTGCCCAGGCATTTGGAAAGGGTGATTTAACAGCACGTGTCGAGATAAGCCAGGATGATGAGATTGGAATCCTCGCCAGGGAATTGAGTTCAATGGCCCATAACCTTAAAGAGATTGTGGTCTCCATCAAACGCAATGCACTCGATTTGGTTCATTCCAGCGAAAATCTTCGAAATAGTTCTCATCAACTTTCCAGGGGATCGGCCGATCAGGCTGCTTCTGCCGAAGAGGTTTCCACATCGATAGAGGAGATGGTTGCTAACATAGACCAGAATACCGACAATGCGATCCAAACAGAAAAGATCACTGTTGATACCGCGAAAGAAGTCAATGTTGCCAATGAGTTATCGTCAGAAGCCGTTAAAGCAATGGAGGAAATATCGGAGCGGATTTCTGTTATCAGCGACATTGCTTTTCAAACCAATATTCTGGCATTGAACGCTGCTGTTGAAGCTGCCCGTGCCGGTGAACACGGAAGGGGCTTTTCAGTTGTTGCCGCAGAAGTGCGAAAACTCGCAGAAAAGAGTAAAGTGGCTGCCGATGAAATTGTTAATCTTGTTTCAAGAGGGCTGAAGGTTTCCAAAGAAGCAGGAGAGAAATCAAAAATGCTTGTTCCCGATATTGAAAAAACAACTCAGCTGATAAAAGAGATCGCTGCAGCCAGCATGGAGCAAAAAACCGGGGCCGACCAGATCAATCAGGCCATGCAGCAATTAAACATGATTACACAGGAGAATGCTTCCTCTTCCGATGAACTGACCCAGTCTTCAGAACAACTTTCCGAGCTTGCGGCCAATTTACAAAAGGCTGTCAGTATCTTCAAAATAGGAGAAGAGGTAATTAAACAAAAAGCTGAAGGGAATAAGACCGGACAAACACAAAAGCAGAAAGCAGGAAAAACTGCTGACGGAAATAAACAAACAGACGAAGCTAAAACAACTCAGGGAAAAAATAAAGAGAAACAAGGATCAAAAAAGGAACCCGGAACAAAGAAACCCGACCTCGGAAATCTGGGGAAAGAATTTGATCTTGATAATTATGAAAAATTTTAACGATTCCTGTTGGAGTATTCCGGGTTTTTTCGGGTTGCACACGGAGTCAGCAGCTCCCTTTGCATTAAAACAGGCTGATCCCGGCATAACGGGGAATTAATATTTTTAATTATGAAGAGCGATAATTTTACGGTTCAGGTTAAAGACAACGGTGAAAATCTTGAGCTGCTTTTTTCCGGCCAACTGACCATTAATTATATACAAAAAGTAAAAGAGGCAGTTGGAGAGCAGGTTAATTTTTCAAAAGATATTGTTGTCAGGGTAGATAATCCTGACAACCTGGACATTACCTTCCTGCAGCTGTTACAATCGATGAAGGCAACTACAGAGAAAAACAAACGGAAGTTTACGGTATCTGCTGATTTGCCTAATGAATTGGACAGCCTTGTCTCCAACGCAGGATTTTCAGATTTGTTAAATAGTAACCCTGTAAATAGTTAATCACATGGCAAAAACAGTTCTTATTGTTGATGATTCCGAAAGTATCCGGGAGGTGGTGAATTTTACACTCCAAAATGAGGGATACGATGTTCTGGTAGGCGTCGATGGCGACGACGCACTTCAGTTTCTTGATGGCCGCCCCATAGATATTATCATTACCGACCTTCATATGCCAAATATGGACGGACTGGAACTGATTCGAAGAGTCAGGGAGATGGATGATTATAAGCACATTCCTATTTTGTTCCTGACCACGGAATCGCAGGCGGCCAAAAAGATGGAAGCCAAACAGGCAGGAGCAACCGGCTGGATTATTAAACCATTTGTACCTGCAAAATTATTAAGTGCAATTTCAAGAGTTCTCCGCTAGACAAGCAGAAGGTTGGTCTGATTTGTTTTATCTGTCCGTCCGGGCCTGGCGGCAATTACAGATCAATAAAATACATTATCAATGACAGGTCAGCTTGAAGAAATAAAGAAGACATTCATTAATAATACCATTGAAGAGCTTTCGGAATTGAAGAAAAAGCTTGTGAAGGTAAAAAGTACAACTCCCGAAGATGTTGACCAAACGGAGTTGGCACAGGAGGTCTTTTTGCTCATGCACGGCATAACCGGTACGGCTCCTATGGTGGGGATTGATAGTATAGCATCCGTTTCCAGAAAGGTGGAAATGGCTTTTGATAAGATCAGGAAAGGGGAGAAAACATTCACCGGGCAGCTTAATGTTCAGGCCATAAGGGGGATTGACAGCATTCTTGACGAATTGCATGCCCAGTCCGAAAAAATTGCCTATTAGACAGAAGCGCCAATATATAATTGAGCGAAACCGCGTAAGAATATGATAGATAAATTTAAAGCCAAGTTTGTTGAAGAGTCTCTGGATAACGTGAACGACCTGGAGGAGGCTCTTTTTGCGCTCGAGAACGATATGCAGAGTAAAGACCTGATAGAGCGCATCTTCAGGGCTATGCATTCATTAAAAGGTGGTGGAGCCATGTTTGGATTCAATCATCTGAGCGATTTTACACACCATCTCGAAAATATTTTTGACAAAGTACGCAACAGCAAAATTGAAGTTACCCCCGACTTGATCTCTCTCACCTTTTCGGCTGTTGACGAGATTAAATATTTGCTCGAAAAAGGAGATTTGACCGCCAAAGACGATCTCGATGAATACAACCGGATGATGGGACAGATTCAAAACTTCCTGCAAGGAGGTGGCCCTGGCAACCAGGAAAGTATTTCTGCCTCTGATGATAACACGCCTGCTGGCGATTCCGGTGAAAAGACTTACCTCATCTCCTTTATTCCCGGAGAAGATTTGTTACAAAACGGAACAAATCCATTGTTCTTACTGGATGATCTTCATGCTTTAGGAAAAGGGCACAGCATTGTTTACACCCACAAAATTCCCTCTTTCGAAAACATTGAGTCTGAGAATAATTATTGCTTGTGGCAGATAATTCTTTCTACAAACGAGTCTGTCAACGAAATAAAGGATGTTTTCATATTTGTTGAAGACGAATGCGATCTTTCTGTTGAAGAATTGGGTAATGGCGGTTTTGAAATGACCCCTGCGGTAGAAAAATTTATCGAAAATGCCCGCAATTCTAACACTCTTATCAAAGTTTCGGATTTAAAAGTCCTGTTGAATAAGAATGAAACTGAAGGAAAAAAGACAGAACAGGGGCAGGAAAATACAGAAACGGACCAGGGCAGAAAAAAATCACAACTTAAAGAGCACAAGATATCCAGCATCAGGGTTGCTTCAAGAAAAATTGACGAGCTGGTCAATCTTGTTAGTGAACTGGTTACTACTCAGGCACAACTGAGTGTATATGCCGAAAAAAAGGGAGATAACGATATATTGGAATTGGCAGAGAATGTGCAGAAACTTTCGCGCCAGTTAAGAGACAATGCCTTCGAAATAAGCCTTATTCCAATGCAGAGCGAATTGATGAGGTTTCAGAGGCTTGTCCGTGATTTATCCAAAGAGCTCGGTAAAGAGATAGAGTTTGTTATCGAAGGCGGGGATATCGAGCTTGATAAAAATATTATTGAACACTTAACCGATCCTCTTCTGCATATTCTAAGGAACTCGGTCGACCATGGAATTGAAAAGCCCGATGAACGTGTTGCAGCAGGCAAATCACCTAAAGGGAATATTTATTTTAAAGCTTATCATGCCGGTGCCAGTGTTTTGATTGAAGTCACCGACGATGGCCGGGGTATCGACGTTGAAAGCATCAGAGCCAAAGCCGTCAGTAAAGGGATGATAGAGGAGAATGAGGAACTCTCGCACAAAGAGATTCTGAATCTTATTTTTCTGAGCGGGTTTTCTACCCGCGATACGGTTTCCGGTGTCTCCGGTCGAGGCGTTGGCATGGACGTGGTTCGAAAGAAAATCTCTGAAATACGCGGAGAAGTAACCATTGACTCTGAAGTAGGACAAGGCACTACCGTTACGTTGCGGTTGCCATTGACATTGTCTATAATTGACGGGTTACTGGTAAAAATCGGAGAAAATCAGTATGTAGTTCCCATCGCCTCTATCGAAAAAATATTTGCACTGGACAAGAGTCAGCTGAAAGACTCATTCAACAGGGTTGTTATTATCGACAATGAGCAGCTTCCTTATGTCGATATGCGCGAAATATTTAAGGAAGAAGTTAAAGAATCCGAAACGCCTCAGATGGTATTGGTCAGGCATGAAGAGCGTCGTTTGGGGCTGATGGTTGATGAAGTGCTTGGGGAACATCAAACTGTGGTGAAACCTATGGGACGTTATCTGACAAGTCATGAAGTGGTTTCAGGAGCCTCTATTTTGGGCGATGGTTCCATTTCTCTGGTCATTGATACCAACCGGGTATTGCAGCTAACTTCCACCGGGAAGTTTCGTGGGAAAACTAAAACATCAAAAGAATAAGGTATTTATTATGTCCGAGCAACAAGATAAGACCCTTTTATCATTCAGAGTGCATGATGAGTTTTTTGCTCTTGATGCCATGAAAGTCAATCACATCCTTGAAATTCCTAAAATTACAAGGGTTCCTAACACCCCACGTTTTATGAAAGGAGTGATTAACCTTCACGGCAACATTATTCCCGTAGTCGATCTGCGCGTATTAATGGGCTTTTCGGAAACGGAATACGACAACGACACTGCTATCATCGTCATAACACCCGACGATCAGCAGGACAGCAGTTTAGGCCTCATTGTCGACATGGTAAAAGAGGTAATAGAGGCAGACGGAATAGAGATGAAACCTACAGTCGTAGACATGGAAGAGAGTCATCTGAAAAATTTTCACGGAACATTCTCTTTCGACAATCAATTTGTTCATGTTATCGATATTGAGGAATTGGTAACGGCTGCCGAAATATAAGACAGGAGAAAATTTTGAACTTTAATATTAATTGTTTAGATGGATTCATATCTGACATTTAGGGTTGCAGAAGATGTTTTTGCGGTACATGTTTCCAGAGTAATGGAGATACGTGAATATGAGAGCCCCAAACCTGTTCCGCAAAAGATTGAGTTTGTTTCCGGGCTGATTGAGTTTCGTGATGAGGTAATACCGCTCATTAACACCGGGATCAAATTTAGCTTAAAACCCGTGGAAGCATCTCAGAACGCGGTAATTGTGGTTCTTGATTTGAAAAAGGCTGAAGAGGATCAAACATTCAGGGTTGGAATTATGACAGATGCCGTCTCCGATGTTATCGAGATTCCCGGGGATAAATTGAAACCCATTCGTCAGGAATACAAACCCGGGTATATTGCCGGTACTTTTAATTATGAAGGCACATTTGTGCTGGTACTCGATACCGACAAAGTGTTTACCGGTGACGAAGTCATTGAAATGGATAAAATTCTGTCGAAAGCCAAAAAGAAGTAGAGAGCTGTTGAAAATGCCGGAAGAGAAAAGTTCTGAAAATAAGGGGTTCGATTGTTTTAAAGCCGAATTGTCTGAAAAAGATTTTCAGGCTTTCAGCAGGTATATTTATTCGGAGTATGGAATAAAGATGCCACCGGTAAAAAGGATAATGCTCCAGGGGCGCTTATTGAAAAGAATCCGGGAGCTGAAGATGAATTCTTATTCCGAGTATCGCGACTTCTTTTTCAGTAAAGAAGGACAGCAGCAGGAATTACTGAATTTTTTGAATGTAATAACAACCAATAAAACCGATTTTTTCAGAGAACCGGTACACTTTAATTTTTTAAAGGATAATGTTCTTCCCGCATTTGTTGAAGAGGAAGGTTCAGGACGGATTTTCAAGGTCTGGAGCGCAGGCGCCTCAAGTGGCGAAGAAGGATATACCATAGCAATTGCGCTGAATGAGTTTAAGATGGCAAACCCAGGGTTTCGTTACGAAATTCTGGGTACCGATATCTCCAGTCAGATGCTTGAAACCGCGGCAAAAGGGGTTTACAAAGAATCGAAGATCGAAATGGTTCCGGTAGAGCTGAAAAAACGGTACTTTTTAAGGAGTAAAGACAGAACAAACCCGACGGTGAGGGTGATCCCCGATTTACAACAGAACATGAGACTGAGGTATCTGAACCTGATGGATCAGGTTTACAATGTTGATGATGATTTTGATGTTATTTTTTGCCGCAATGTTCTGATTTACTTCGACAGGGTTACTCAGGAGAAAGTTATCAACCGTCTGTGCAGGCACTTAAGGCCAGGCGGCTATTTTTTTATTGGTCATTCCGAGTCGCTTTCGGGCATGGATGTGCCGCTTAAACACGTGAAACCGACCATTTTCAGACGAATGGGATGAATATCGGAATTTAATGATTTTCAATATATTTGTGCCCGATTAGAGACAGGGTATTGAGGATGTTAGAAAACTATGATGACGCTTTTTAAATAATGCATTATGACAAACATCAGTGACAGACAGCTTTTAAAAGAAATAAGGGAAAGGCTTAACGAGCGAAAAAAATACGAGCAGGAGGTGCAGATGCTCACCAGGGAATTGCAGGAGGTTACCAAGAAACTTAGAGAATCGGAGGCCTTGAAGAGCCATTTTATTTCTAATATTTCAAATGAAATTGTAAACCCGTTTACTTCCATTCTCGGGTTGTCTAAATCCATCCTTTCGGTCGAAAAGAACGATTGGAAGAAAGTGGTTTCTATGGTAGCCCTTATCCATAGCGAAGCTTTCAACCTGGATTTTCAGCTGAGGAACATCTTTGTGGCAGCCAAAATTGAAGCAGGCGAGGTCGTCCCGAATATCTCCAAAGTTAACATCAGGGGTGTTATTCAGAGTATTATCGATGCTTTTAGCCTGGTAGCCCGGAAAATGGGAATTGTAATAGAGTTTGAATGGGAAATTGAATATGGCTTTGGGAAGAATTTTTACTTTAAAACCGATAGTGAGAAAATTAAACTGATATTGAGTAACTTGCTTAACAATGCTTTAAAATACAGCTATAAAGACAGCAAGGTAATAATCAGGGTTTGGGCCGACGAAGAAAAGCTCAGTTTTTCTGTCCGGGACTTTGGTACCGGCATATCAGATAAAAACCAAAAAATCATATTCGAACGTTTCAAGCGGCTGGATACCGGCATTAACTCCATTAACCGTGGTCACGGGCTCGGACTTTCTATTACAAAAGCTCTCCTGGATGTTTTGGGGGGAGATATTGAGATTGAAAGTCAGAAAGGTGAAGGATCGACCTTTACCATTCATCTGCCTGAGGCAAAAAATGTTGTTGAAGGTTTTAGCGGTGAAGGAAATGACATCTTTTTTGACGATGGTGATGAGATTTTTTAAGGTTTTTATTAAATGGAGCAACAGTATTCACAACATTTTTTATATCCATCCACGTTGTTTGCCAGTAAAGAGCCGTATGTGGTGAAAACCATCCTCGGGTCGTGTGTGGCTATCTGCCTGTGGGACCCGCATACAAAGATAGGAGGGATCAACCATTATATGCTCCCTACCTGGAATGGTAACGATTTGGCCTCTCCGAAATATGGAAATATCGCCATTGATAAGTTACTTGAACGCATGGTGCATCTGGGAGCCAAACGTGAAAATCTGA
Source organism: Anaerophaga thermohalophila str. Valhall (assembly GCF_000250735.1). Taxonomy (GTDB): domain Bacteria; phylum Bacteroidota; class Bacteroidia; order Bacteroidales; family Marinilabiliaceae; genus Anaerophaga; species Anaerophaga thermohalophila_A. Next base: position 1,955 of record NZ_AHZV01000023.1, on the reverse strand, counting down.
AAGCCAAAATTTTTGGCGGAGGAGAACTCATCGAGAGCGGAGCAAACGGGACATTGATTGGAGAACGCAACATAAGGGTGGCTCGCTTGATCCTCGAGGAGAAAAAGATACCGGTGGTAGCCTCCAGCACAGGAGGACGAAAAGGGCGGAAAATTCTTTTTTTTACCGATACCGGAGAGGTGCGACATAAATTTTTGGACAAAAAGGAACAGTAGCTCAGGATATCAAAATCCCGGTTCGAAGTTTATTCCCCCGGCGATGTTTTATTCCTGCCCTGCTTTTTAAGAGGTTGATTTCTGCAACTCTGAAGAATAAAAACTGAACGAATGGACAAAAAGATCCGGGTATTAATTGTAGACGATTCGGCAGTTGTAAGGCAAAGTCTGTCTGCCATACTGGAATCGGATCCCTACATTGAGGTTATGGGAACTGCGGCTGATCCTCTTATCGCTGTCAAAAAGATTATGAAGGAGGTCCCCGACGTTATTACCCTGGATATAGAAATGCCCCGGATGGACGGACTCACTTTCCTCAGAAAAATTATGTCGCAGCATCCGATCCCCGTTGTTGTAATTTCTTCGCTTACCACTGAGGGAACCGAAACTGCAATGAAAGCCCTCGAATACGGCGCTTCCGAAATAATCGGAAAGCCGGCAATGAATGCGGCCCAGTTTATTAATGAGTCCAAAATTCTATTATGTGATGCTGTAAAAGCGGCTTCTCAGGCCAAGCTTACCCGGCTTAAAATCAGCAACACCCCGCAGGTAGAATGGATTGCCCCTAAATTTTCGGCAGATGTTATTTTGCAAAAAAGCCTTTCCTACAAAAAGATTATTAATACAGAGAAAATTATTGTGATGGGGGCGTCAACCGGTGGTACCGAAGCCATCCGTTCTTTTCTGAAAGGGCTTCCGGCAAAAATGCCCGGCATAGCTATCGTACAGCACATGCCAGAAGGGTTTACCCGCTCATTTGCCAAAAGCCTCAACACTCTGTGTGACCTCGAGGTAAAAGAAGCTGAGAATGGTGATAAACTCTATCAGGGAAGGGTGTTGATTGCACCCGGGAACTACCACATGCTGCTTAAACGCTCGGGTAAAGAATACTCCGTTGAAGTAAGAGAAGGACCCCTGGTCAACAGACACCGACCTTCGGTTGATGTTCTCTTCAGGTCGGCCGCCCGTTATGCCGGACAAAATGCCATGGGAATACTATTGACCGGTATGGGGAATGACGGTGCCAGGGGACTACTGGAAGTGAAGGAAGCCGGTGGTACTACCATTGCACAGGATGAAGCTTCATCGGTGGTGTTTGGTATGCCCAGGGAAGCTATTAAATTAGGTGCTGCCCGCGAAGTTTTGCCGATTGATAAGATGGCGCCATGGATTATTAAAAATTTCATATGATGAGTCTGTTCCTGAAAAAACCTGTTTTTGCCAGAGTTGTCTGGCTGAGCATTCGCTGACAGAACTAAGCTAAGGGTTAATGAGAATTTTTAAATATTCGGTACTACCCTTATTTTAGTGGTTAATATTTGTAGAAATATAGTTTATAAATGTGGTTGAAATATTGTTGAAAAAAACAAAATACAACATATAAGCTACTTTAAACTATATTTTAACTACATATAAACAAACACTGCTGTCCGACTAAAATGAAACGGATTTAATGAAATCCTGTTTTTATGTGCGTTCCGAATACTTTTACATAGTTCAGGGGTAGGTTCGCATCAAAGAAATTACGTTAAGAAAATCAGATTGTTTTTCGTTAAGAAACGAGCCTGCGAGTTCACCGAATGCCTTTGAAAGCAAACACGATAATGAGGTAAATCCGAATTGTTTGAGCGAAGCGAGTTTTCGGATTTTAGAAAAACAATCTGATTTTTAGGAATTTCTTTGCGCGACGGCTATTTTTTAGCATAGCTGAATTTTGCTGCGTTCGGCATTGACACAAAC
>NZ_AHZV01000024.1 GCF_000250735.1 Anaerophaga thermohalophila str. Valhall | reverse complement strand
TCTAAGTACATGACAAAACTTTAACGCAATCGTTAAACTCTTTGATATCCAATGTGTTTAATATTGCATGGGCAATTCTAATAAGGCCATATTTAAAGAAACTGTAAGCTTTCCTACCATGTTTTTTGATTTTTATCGGGCTTATATTCTCATGCTTATCAATCCCAGCCAAATAGGCCCAAACAAATGCAATTGCCAATATCGCGATTAGCTTTGAAATTCTGCTCAAATCAGACAAATGCGTGTCCTCAATATTGAAACCACTTGATTTCATGGCTTTAAACATTGTTTCAATTTGCCATCGGTCTTTATAGTTAATAAGTGCCTGGTCTTGCTTGTTAAACGAGGCGATAATAACAAATTCAATTTTTCCGGTAACCGGATTAAACGTTTTTATGCCGGACAAATAAACAAGATTGCATCCTAAATATACCAATCCTTCAATGTGTTGGCATTGCCCTGTTTTTAGATGATTGAACAGCCAAAAAGCTTTTTTTATCCCTTTTCCGGGAACCTTGACTTTCATATTCTCACGAATACGAATATAAAAAGGTACCTTATTTCTAATGAGTTCATCAAACCATTGTTCCCCAATAAATTCTCTATCAGCTAAAAGTGCCGATATAGACTTTACTCCAAATAAGTTCATATACTCATTTAGAAGCTCTTTACGTTCATCTGCATTGGAATTGCCTTTTTTAGGAAGCATTTTCCATAAAATAGGGATTGCTACACCTTTGTAACAAATGCTAAGCATTAATATGTTGATATCAGTTTTACCGAACTTCCAATTGGTTCTATCTAAGCTTAACTTATATGGAGGCTTATGAGGTAACAGAAAAAATACCAGCTTTGCCAACAAATGCCGGTCAATGACAAACTCGGCAAAAAACCGCTGAATTCGCCGATGGCTTGATTCATATTTTGACTGACCTTCAAAGCC
>NZ_AHZV01000025.1 GCF_000250735.1 Anaerophaga thermohalophila str. Valhall | reverse complement strand
TCTGAGCTATGTAAAGTATTCATAACGCACATAAATACAGGATTTCATTAAATCCGTTTCATTTTAGTCGGATAATAGTGATAATTTATGAATAATGCAGGTTAAAAAAACTTTGTATCAAAAAGCAGACTTTCAGACTTAAACGGTCCATCCTACATCTTATATCTAAAAATCTAATAATCTGTTTTCAGTAACTAAGGGTGAAGATATAAAAAATTTCACCCCGAAACATTCACGGAAAAGTTAGAAATTGCCGTTATCTGCCATTAATGACTCAGGCAGTGCAAAATCCGGTCATATACAAAAAAAGACCACCCTTGTCTGAGATGGCCTTTTCAGCATAATATTTTCTGACAAATTTATTTTACAAAGTCCTCTCTTATTTTCCGGGTCTCCTCAATAATAATATTCATCTGCTCTTCGGAAATGGCATTATCCTCTACCATGTTGTATACATCGGCCAGGGGTTTGAGTTGTTCCATCACTTCCTTAACAGCCGGATCATCTTTATGTGCACTCATCAATTCGAGCAGCTTGTTGAGGGAAGATTTCTGGTTCATAATAATTCTTACCATTTCTTTGTTCTGGTAAGTGTTTTCGGAAATATTGGTTGTAATATAAAGTGCTTCAACCCAGCTTCCGGCCAGGACAAGCATGCTTACGGCGCCACGGTTGTTGACATTCAGATACTCATAAGTATCATAAAAGGTGTTGGTAATGATCTCTACCAGCTTATCTTTATTATCCTGATTTTGTTCAATCTGTTCGATAATATCCGAAGGTAATGCACCTGAAATATTCAGTGCATCAATCAGCTTTCGCGAAGCTTCCATGTAGTCCATGGTTTGCTGTTTCTGGTTGTAGGTGCTGGCGTAGCTCAAATCGGCACCATAAACACCAAGATTCAATGCCTGTTTTTTCTCTGTCAGATATTTGTCTACATTATCAACCGAATTGGAAAGTGTGAGAATATATGCAGCGCCAATCCTGTTCAGCATTTCGGTAACCTCGAAAGATGTAGGCAGCGGGTAAACAAACTCTTTAACATCTTTTTCTATCTTTTCCTTCTCTATTCTGGGTTCGGTAGCTGTCTTTTGTTCTTTGTCACCATTCTCCTTTTTCTTTCCCGACTGACAAGCAGGAAACACCAATGCCACAGATAATAAAACGGCAATCAGTGTTTGTTTACGTAGCGTTCTCATAGTTAATCAGTTTAATTTTTGTTTTTACAAATATAAATGAATAATGCGAAAAATAAAGTGTGACAGACAGCAATTTGCCAACAAAATAGATGCCGGAGCAAAAATAGTGACAAAACGGCATATTCCGATTCTTATTACTTTCCAAATTTAATATCCACCACCATCAGTTGCAAAGGCAGATGGGTATCATAGAGACTTTCCTCTATGGTATAGCAGATATCGAATGGTTGTGATGATTTAATTTTCTTAAGCAGATGACCTTTTCCAAAGGCAATTCCTTTAAGAATTTTGGGCGATGTACTTTCGATGAGTTCGAGCTTCAGGTGCTCTTTTTCTCTGCCCACCACTTTAGTGGTACCAAAGTCGTACACGTTGCGGGTAACAAAGACGGGTTTCAGGTTACCCGGCCCGTAAGGATGGAAGCGTTTCAGGTGGTAAAAAAACTCAGGGGTAATATCTTTCAGACTGATTTCGGCATCTACCTCAATTCTGGGTATCATCTGGGCGGGCAGAATAGTTTGGGACACCACTTGTTCGAATCTTTCGGCGAAAGCCTCAATATTTTCTGGCTTAAGCGTAAGTCCGGCAGCATAAGGATGCCCGCCGAAGTTTTCGAGTAAATCCTGGCAAGCCTCAATGGCCTGATACAGATTATACCCGTCAACCGACCGGGCCGACCCGGTTATCAGCCCTTTCGATTTGGTCAGGATCACCGTTGGGCGGTAATACGTCTCGGTAAGCCGCGAAGCCACAATACCAATCACCCCTTTGTGCCATTCGGGCTGAAAAAGAACGGTTGTTTTCCGGTTCTTCATGGCCTGATCGGTAGCAATCAGCCGCAATGCCTCGTTGGTAATGTTACGATCCAGGTCTTTCCGTGTCTCGTTGCACTGATTAATGGTCCGGCTCATACCATAGGCCAGGTTCTCATCATCGCTGACCAACAATTTAACAGCATCCTTGCCTGATTCAATCCGCCCTGCGGCATTAATGCGCGGACCTATTCTGAATATGATATCGCTGATATTGAGTTCACGTCCTTTAATACCTGCCACCCTGATGATGCTCTTCAAACCTGTTCCGGGGTTTTCGTTGAGTTTTTTGAGACCCATATCAGCCAGTATGCGGTTCTCTCCGGTTATGGGTACAATATCGGAGGCAATACTGACAGCCACAAGATCGATATAACGGAAAAGAAGGTCTTCGGGGACTCCACGATGCATGGCAAAAGCCTGAAGAAGCTTGAATCCAACGCCGCACCCCGACAAGTCTTTTTCAGGATAGGTACAATCGGCTCTTTTGGGATCGAGGCAGGCCACTGCTCCTGGAAGCTCTTCTCCGGGTGTATGATGATCACAAATAATAAAATCTATTCCCTTCTTTCTGGCATATTCTATCTTTGCAACGGCCTTTATTCCACAATCGAGGGCTATTACCAGCGAAACTCCGTTTTCTTCAGCCTGGTCGATACTTTTTAAAGAAATTCCATATCCTTCTTCGTAACGGTCGGGAATATAATAATCGATGCGCGAATGAAACTCCTTAAGAAACGAGTAAACCAGGGCTACGCTTGTCGTGCCGTCCACATCATAATCGCCGTAAATCAGGATATTTTCATTCTTTCTGATAGCTGTTTCAATGCGCTCTACGGCCTCCCGCATATCCTTCATCAAAAAAGGATCGTTAAGATCACTGATATGCGGATTGAAAAAAGCACGGGCCTCTTCGTGACTTTTGATGCCGCGTTGCGCCAAAAGTCGCCCAAGGATCGGCCCTATATCTTCAAAAACGGATAGTTCGGCTTCAACATCTGGATCGGGATTCTCTTTTATGCACCATCGTTTTTCCATTTTTCTCTCTCACTTTTGAGACCTTAAAATTTCTCAAAATATACCTATTTCCAAAGAATCCGGGATGTTTAGGTTAAAAAAGTTATCAACAAGTGAAAAAAGGCGGATGCCGCCCGGCTCTGCCACTTTACAACCCAAAGAATTCGCTGCTCCTAAAAGTCTCTTTAACCTGCATTATTCATAAATTTATTACGATGCCCAATTATCGGCAAAACACAAGTGTCCTCGAAAAATTTGATTTGAAAATAGTTCACTATTTCCTGCATCAATTTTTTCTGCGGTTTCGTGTGTTTGGGGATACTTGAACATCTCATGACGAAAATTTATGAATAATGCAGGTTAAGGAGCAGACTTAACAATAATTATATCATCAAAAAACTTTGCCTCAAAGCGTCTTTGTGTTTAATCCTTATTAACAGACTACTGTGACAACCCATTTCTACACAAAACTCAATTCAAACACTTTTTGAAGATTCCGTTTTAAAACAGCTCTCACCTCTTCCATCGCCACGGTTTCACCTTTTTCTTTCTGCATCGAAGTAACCCCTTTATCGACAAAACCACAAGGATTAATATAATTGAAATAATCCAGGTTGGTATTCACATTCAAAGCAAAGCCGTGCATGGAAACAAACCTGCTGGCTCTTACTCCTATAGCGCATATTTTACGGGCATTTGCGGTTTTAGTTTCGAGCCAGACACCGGTAGCCCCATCAAGCCTTTCGCTCTCGATGCCAAACGCGGCAAGTGTCAGAATTATGGCCTCTTCCAGTTTAAAGATGTATTCTTTCACGCCCAGTTTCATCTGCTCAAGGTCAAAAATCGGATAACCTACAATCTGTCCCGGCCCGTGATAAGTTATGTCCCCGCCGCGGTTTATCTTATAAAAAGAGGCATTGATTTTTTTCAAAAAATCATCCTGGACCAACAAGTTATTGGCTTGTCCGCTTTTCCCAAGGGTAAAAACGTGCGGATGTTCGCAAAAAATAAGATGATGAACCACCGGTTTATTCTCTTCCGGATGCTCACGGTTAAACAGTTTGGCATCGACAATGCGCCGGAATTGCTCTTCCTGATAATCCCAGGCTGGCTTATAGTCAATTTCTCCGAGGTCTTCAAATATAGTATCGGCCGCTGTCATTCTTTCAAAGCATTTATATGTTTTTCGGCATGATAGGATGAACGCACCAACGGACCGCTTTCCACATATTTGAATCCTCTTTTGAGTCCTTCCTTCTTATAGATTTCAAACTGTCCCGGTGTCACATATTCATATACCGGCCAGTGTTTAGGCGTGGGCTGCAGATACTGCCCGATGGTCAAAACTTTCACCCCGACCTCAACCAAATCGTCCATTGTTTCAAACACCTCTTCGGGTGTTTCGCCGAGTCCGACCATGATGCCCGACTTAGGTACCACATCGGTAGAAGCAATATATTGAAGCACTTTAAGACTTAAATCATATTTGGCTTTGCTTCGAATCTGAGGAGTGAGACGACGCACAGTTTCCAGATTGTGACTCACCACCTCGGGCCCGGCATCAATCACCTGCTGAATTAAATGCTTCAGTCCGTTGAAATCGGGAATAAGAACTTCCTGGGTAATGCCCGGGTTCATTTCTTTTACTTTACGGATGGTCCTGGCCCATACACCTGCTCCTCCGTCTTCCAGATCATCACGATCGACCGATGTAATGACCGCATGCTTCAGTTTCATGATTTGAATTGACCGGGCAATACGAAACGGCTCTTTGAAGTCGACCGCCCCTGGTTTTCCGGTCTTCACGTTACAAAACTTACATGCGCGGGTACAAACATCGCCGAGGATCATAAACGTAGCGGTTCCATTTCCCCAGCATTCGGCTGCATTGGGGCATTTACCGCTGGTACAGATGGTATGTAATTTATGATCGCGAATGGTTTTGTTCATCCAATTGTAATCGCCCGTGTTGGGTAATTGAATTTTTAACCATGCCGGTTTTCTTTTTCGCTCCGATAGAATATCCATTTCTTCTCCTCCTTGTCTGTTTAGTGTCTGTCCATAACGTACCATTTACTGTGTTAGCTTGTCCGAAAGTTATTCATCCGTATAAAATTTATTTATTAAGGTCGGATGGAACTCGCATGCAAGAACTTATATACATGTTCTTATTGTGGCAATCTTTGCCATGCTCGTTTCAACCGGCACTTTCTGAACAGACACGCATATTGTGAAAACTTTTACGAGTATATGAACAGGTATTATTTAGTAACTTTGCAAGTTTAATTAAAATGATTTTAAATAACAACAAAACCGGAGAATTGGTTTTCTCGGGTAATCATTATCTTTGTGCTGTTATAAAATAAAATAACACAATTTTATGAGCCATCTGGAACTGAGTGAACAGGAAATAATTCGACGTGAGAGTCTGAAAGAGTTACAAAAATCAGGGATCAATCCCTATCCGGCAGAGGAGTACCCGGTGAGTCATTACTCCCAGGACATTAAAAAGGAATTCGACAACCATCCTGACGCCTTCAGGGAAAAGGAAGTAAGTCTGGCCGGCCGTATCATGAGCCGCCGTATCATGGGAAGTGCCTCATTTGCCGAAATTAAGGACAAACAGGGCAGAATACAAATATACCTGCGTCGCGATGATATTTGTCCCGGTGACGACAAAACGCTTTACAACACCGTTTTTAAAAAGCTACTCGATATCGGTGACATCATCGGGGTAAAGGGTTTTGTATTCAAAACCAACATGGGAGAAATATCGATACATGTCACATCACTCACTGTTTTGGCCAAATCGTTGCGCCCTCTTCCCGTTGTAAAGGAAAAAGACGGTAAAGTTTATGATGCTTTCTCCGACCCGGAGCAACGATACCGCCAGCGCTATGTCGACCTGATCGTTAATGACAGGGTGCGTGAAACCTTTCGTAAAAGAACTCAGATTATCAATTCGATGCGCGAGTTCTTCAACGAAAAAGACTACCTGGAAGTGGAAACACCCATTCTTCAGGCTATTCCCGGTGGTGCAGCTGCCAGACCGTTCATTACACATCACAACACCCTCGATATGCCGCTCTATCTTCGTATTGCCGACGAGCTCTACCTGAAGCGACTGATTGTCGGCGGTTTTGAAGGCGTTTATGAGTTTGGAAAAGATTTCCGCAACGAGGGAATGGACCGCAATCACAATCCCGAATTCACCGTATTGGAAATATACGTGGCTTACAAAGACTACAAGTGGATGATGGATTTCACCGAGCGGATGGTTGAAAAAGTGGCTCTCGATCTCCACGGAACTACAAAAGTACAGGCAGGCGACAATGTCATTGATTTTAAGCGTCCGTACAAACGCATAAGCATGCTGGATGCCATAAAAGAACATACCGGTATCGATATTTCAGGTATGGACGAGGCACAACTGCGAAAAGTTTGTGACGATCTTGGTATTGAACACGATGAGTCAATGGGCAAAGGAAAGCTGATAGATGAAATTTTCGGTGAAAAATGCGAGCCTCATTATATCCAGCCCACGTTTATCACCGATTATCCGGTTGAGATGTCGCCACTTTGCAAAAAACACCGCGATAATCCGGAACTGACCGAGCGCTTTGAACTCATGGTAAACGGCAAAGAAATAGCCAATGCCTATTCGGAGCTTAACGACCCCATCGATCAGCTGGAACGCTTCAAAGAACAGTTGCGTCTTTCCGAAAAAGGTGATGACGAGGCCATGTTTATTGACATGGATTTTATAAGAGCACTGGAATACGGTATGCCCCCGACCTCGGGCATGGGCATCGGCATCGACCGCCTTACTATGCTGATGACCAATCAGAGTACCATACAGGAAGTCATTTTCTTCCCCCAGATGCGCCCGGAGAAAAAACAGGAACGCGACAGCGAGGAAAAATTCACAGAGCTCGGTATACCGGCAGAGTGGGTACCTGTTATTTATAAAGCCGGATACCTGAAAACAGACGACCTTAAGGAAGCCAATCCCAACAAACTGCATCAGGAATTGTGCGGTCTCAACAAAAAACATAAGCTGGGACTACAGAATCCCAAACCCGACGAAGTAAAGGCCTGGTGCAATCAATAGTTCTTACCGGCCAATTCAATGACAAATATCGTTGCCCAAGCCGGGAAATATTCCTTAATTTTAGAATAAAAAACAAAATCTAACGATATGGATGAATCTTCAACCATTGGAATCATAGGCAGTGGAAGTTGGGCCACCGCCATTGCTAAAATGGTACTGAACAATTCAGACAAGCTTAACTGGTACTTTAGAAATGAAGAACACTTAAAACAGTTCAGAAAAATAGGTCATAACCCGAATTACCTGACATCGGTGGATTTCGATGTAGAACAGATATTCTTTTCTACCGACCTGAATGAAATTGTTGAGAAATCAGATATCCTGATATTTGCAATTCCTTCGGCATTTCTGAAAGAAGCTTTGAAGCCCCTCAATATTTCGCTTAAAGACAAATTTGTGGTTTCGGCCATTAAAGGACTTATTCCTGATGAGAACCTTATCATTGCAAGTTTCTTTAACAAACATTACCACGTACCCATCGATTCCATTGCAGTGATCTCGGGGCCCTGTCACGCCGAAGAAGTGGCCCTGGAACGCCTGTCATATCTTACCATCGCCTGCCAGGACATGAAGAAAGGTCGTATGGTTGCTTCGCGCCTGGCCTGTGCGTATGTTAAAACCACCGTTATTGATGACATTTACGGAACCGAATATGCTGCCGTTCTGAAAAACGTGATGGCCATTGCAGCCGGCATCTGTCACGGACTGGGATACGGCGACAACTTTCAGGCCGTGCTTATTTCCAACGGGATACAGGAGATCAAACGTTTTGTCGACACGGTACACCCGATAACCCGCGACATAAAAAGCTCGGCCTACCTTGGCGACCTGCTGGTAACAGCTTATTCTCAGTTTTCGCGCAACCGCACGTTCGGTAACATGTTGGGCAAAGGCTATTCGGTAAAAAGTGCCCAGCTCGAAATGCTGATGATTGCCGAAGGCTATTACGCCGTGAAAAGCATTATTGAAATCAATAAAAAATATAACGTAAACCTGCCCATTACGGAAGCCGTTTACAGAATTATATATGAAAAGATTTCACCGGTTATTGAGATTAAGCTATTGACAGAACAGTTGAGATAGAGCAGAGGGCATGGGGCAGAGAGCATGGAGCAGGGAATAAGGTCAATAGGTCAATAGGTCAATGGGTTAGTAGGTTAGTAGGTTGGTAGGCTGGTAGGAGAGATGACCACTCAGGAACATTCCACCGAGGTTGTCTACAAAGTAATGGTTTGGAAAAAATGAGTTCAAACCTTGTTCATGCAAGTATTGTTTTTCAATTAGTTACACAGAGCTCACAGAGTTTATCACAGAGGGACACAGAGACAAAACGGACTTTTTAGACACCCCCAACCACTCCAAGCCCAACGGTAACGCCTTGCGAGAAGAAAGAACCAACGTTGTTTTTTGTCGAACTGAAAGCCCACGCAACCTAAGCTCAATGGCAACGCCTTAAAAAAAGAAAGCCGGTCGTTGATTTTATCGGGCTGAAAGCCCACATAACCTAAGCTCAACGGCAACGCCTTGAGAAAAAATATCGAACGTTAATCATCGCCCTGAAAGGGCAGATGAAGAAGGGTAAAAGGATGGAAACGCAGGATGGTGAAAAGGTGCATCGCATGGAGTATAGAGCTTCATCAGCTCACCAGCTCACATGCTAAACATCAAATGCCTGACATAATACCCGGACTTTGAACCGAATAAAAACATTCACCAATAAACGCATTATTTAAAACTTAATTCGTTATACATGAGTGCAGTCTAAAAAGCATCTTTATTGCCAAACTCTGTGTTGTTTTAAATTTTTGCGCCCTCATTAACAACGAGTTAACTCTGATACAAAAATTTAAAACGTCTTGATTTTGACAAAAATATGTCTTTTTATACCACACCCATACATTAAAAAACAAAACAGACCATTGATAAATCCTAAAAACAAAATAAGACTATGAAAGACCTTACCATTGATGTGTCGAATGTTGCACCGGATGTGACTTTGGACATGATAAACGCGGAAAAAGAGAATGTACAAAAACAACTTGAAACGCTGACCAATAAGACAGGCAAGGGGAACGATTTTCTCGGATGGCTCGATCTGCCTGAAGAAATATCGCCCGACCAGCTGATGTCTATTGAGAAAACAGCAGCCCGTCTGCGCGGAAAAGCCGACTACGTGGTAGTAACCGGGATAGGGGGAAGCTATCTCGGGGCCAGGGCCGTTATCGATGCCCTGAACGATTCCTTCGACCAGCTGAAAGGGGGACGAAAGAATCCTTTCATCCTGTATGCCGGTCAGAATATAGGAGAAGATTACACCTACGAACTACTTGATCTGCTGAAAGACAAATCGTTTGGCATCATTGTCATTTCCAAGTCGGGAACTACCACAGAACCGGCCATTGCTTTCAGAGCGCTGAAAGAACTTCTCGAAACAAAATACGACAAAGACGAAGTAAAAGAACGCATTGTAGCCATTACCGACGCCAAAAAAGGAGCTCTGCGAACACTGGCCGATCAGGAAGGTTACGAAACTTATATAATCCCCGACGATGTTGGCGGACGCTATTCGGTACTAACCCCTGTTGGCCTCCTCCCGATTGCCGTGGCAGGCTTCAGCATCAGCGAACTGGTACGGGGCGCCAAAAAAATGCGGGAACTTACTGCTATAAACGTTCCCTTTGAGAAAAACCCTGCATCGCTATATGCCGCTACACGCAACCTGCTGTACAAAAAAGGGAAAAAGATAGAAATACTGGTAAATTATCAGCCTAAGCTGCATTACATCTCCGAATGGTGGAAACAGCTGTACGGCGAAAGTGAAGGCAAAGAAAACAAAGGAATTTTCCCGGCCTCGGTCGATTTCACTACCGACTTGCACAGTATGGGTCAATGGATACAGGAAGGTGAAAGAACGATTTTCGAAACCGTTGTCAGCATTGCCGCTGCACGTCACCGGGTATTGATCCCCCGCGATGAGGGTAATCTCGACAACCTGAATTACCTGGCCGGAAAGCGTATCGATGAAGTCAATAAAATGGCCGAACTGGGAACACGTATCGCTCATACCGACGGAGGGGTTCCAAACATCCGCATTGAACTCCCCGAACTCAATGAATACTACCTGGGACAGCTGCTTTACTTCTTCGAAAAAGCCTGCGGCATCAGCGGTTACATACTTGGTGTTAATCCCTTCGATCAACCGGGCGTGGAAGCTTACAAGAAGAACATGTTTGCCCTCCTCGGTAAACCGGGATTCGAAAAGGAAACCGAAGCGATTAAAAAGCGGTTGTAATCGTTCGGAATATAAAATATATGCAAGAACACGTCCCCGGGAAAGATTTTTCGGGGACGTTTGTGCTTAATTTCCATACAAAAGCTACTTCGGGATGAGTAATTTTCGGACGAGCGTAAAACAGTAAATAGTGCTTTATGGACAGACACCAAATAATCCGGCAGACCCGAACTGCCAGGCCCACCGGATTGATAGAATTTATGTGTCACTCCTGATAAAAGTGCCGGCAAAACGATACCGGTTGCCGGCCGATTCATAATTGTACCAAACGGTAAAAGTGCCATTTGCCGCCGAATAGGTACCTCCGCCGCCGGTAATGTTCAGATTGTTCCAGGCTCGCACGGTAAGCGTATTATCTTCTTCAACGGTAAGCGTCAATGCATAAGCATCGATATTTTCGTCCGACTCGGTGTAGGCCAGATGAAAAAGCCGTACAGTATGGGCATCAACTGCCTTAAGGTTTCTGGTGGCTGAAATGGTGGTGGAATCACTCACCAATCCCCCTTCATTTAAACGGTAATTATATCCTTCGGACTGATAGGTGCCGGAATACTTATTTACAAACGTATACGACTGTATAAGCACAGTATCCTTTTCCCTGACGGTGATGTAATCCGGATCGGAGACCTCCCTTATCTTAAATGTCAGGGCATAGAGGGAGTCGCAATGCAGCCCGTCAGACTTAATAAAAACCGGCAGTTGCCCGTACACCTGGCCTGCTTTGATGACTACTTTGTTACCGGGTATCCGGTAATGAGCGGATGGAAGAAGACGGTACTGCACATTATCCTGAGTGAGATATTTAAAGTTATAGTTTTCCACAGGCAGGGTGCCTGCTTCTTCAATGGTAACCGTAATATCACGGTCGATGTTTAAACTTCCCCCCGTTGCAACCGAAATAAAGGTTCTCTGTTCTTCGGTATCGTGGTAAGGGATCTCTGCCACCGACATGCCCATGTTGGTGGTTTCGTCGGCGCCTACAATGTACACCTGTTTGTAATATTGTTCGTTGTCGAGCGGACTGTCCTGACTGCAGCCTGCTGTTACTGTATAAAGCAGGCACAAAAATGGGATTGTTCGTTTCATTGTGTTTTTGTTTTTTGTTTTTTTCTTGTTTGGGGTTGAGGGTTTCGTGTTTCATGCTTTGAGTTGAGGGTTGAAGTGCTACCATTCTGTTGCCGCTCCGCGGCTATATTTCTACTCGCTTAATAACCTAAGACCTATTGACCTACCCGCCTGATAACCTACTGGCCTAACCACCTAATAACCTCATTCCATGCCTCTTACTCCCTGCCACTCCCCTTTCACCATCCGGGATTTTGCACCAGCCTGGAATTCTTATCCAGGGCACTTTTGGGGATTGGCCAGAAATACATTTTAAATGACCAGGTGCGCTGTGTCAGATTGTTGTTCAGGGTCGTTCGTGTATAGTATTTCTCCCTTTCCGAGCTTTTTGCCCGCACATTCATTCCCACAATGGGTCTGTTGTAAGCATCGGGAGCATCCATCCAGCGGCGCAGGTCATGATAGCGGCGTCCTTCGCAGGCAAATTCAACCAGTCGCTCACGTTTTATCGCCTCCCTTATGGTTTCGCGGCTTGCCAGTTCCGCATCGGAAAGGCCGGGCAATCCGGCACGAAAACGAATTTGGTTAAAGGCCCGACGTATCTCCTCTATATCGCGGGTAACGGTAATTCCTGAAGCCTCATCGGTATAAGAACCATCGAGTTCGTTAAGGGCTTCGGCATAGTTGAGCAGTATTTCGGCATAACGAAACACAGGAAACCATTTGGCATAAACCGAGCCTGATGCTCGCATATTGTCTTCAGGATGATTGTATTTGATACAGGTATACCCCGTATGATTGTAGTCGTCGGGAAAAGAGATGGAAGGCCCGGCGGTACCATCCGAATAATAGGTCACTTCGTAATTGCTGTAACCGTCTTCTCCGGTATAAGAAGTGCCGGGCCAGAAAGAATGGGAGAAACCTATGCTGGCATAAAAGCGGGGTTCCCTGCCGGCATACATCCGGGCTGTAGCGGAAGTATAAACAGTATATCCGCCCAGACTTTTACTTTGCCCCGTCTGAGCATGCGCTTCATTGCTCCCCGGATAGGGATATTCAGGGCTGCTGTTGTTAATGTCATTACCATCCTTCATTTTATAGGCATCTATAAGGTACTGGGTAAGATTCAGCCCGTTGCCGCCGCCCAGTTGCGATGGGGAGGATATCCACAGCGGACTGTCGTCGCCACGCGGGTCTACCTGGCAGGCCCAGATGTATTCGGGACAATTGCGTATGGTGACGTCACCGTCGAACAGCGACTTGTAGGAACGATACGGGTCTATATTGCCGGCGCCATCCGGGAAATCGGCATCGGGGACATTGTCGGGCAGCTCATCGGTAGTGGCTTCCTTGTAAATAACATTGAGACTGTACAGGTTGGTTTCCATCAGCCGTTTAGCGGTCACGGCTGCCTTGCCCCATTTGCTGTTATCAAGAGTTTGCGAAATAAAATGCGTGCCGTCGGAGCGTGTCCAGCCGGAATAGGCCGTGTTACCGTTGAACAACGGACTGGCAGCCGCGAGCAACACCCTTGACTGAACCGCCAGGGCTGCTCCCGATGAAGGCCGGTAAATATTGGCTCCCTCCCGGGTGGAAGGCAAATAGCTATAAGCCTTCTCCATATTTTCGATGATGTAATCAACACATTCGTCGTAGGTATTGCGTTCGCACATCAGGTTTTCAGCCTCGTCATTAAAGTCGATTAACCCGTCGGGCGGGATGGCCACAGGACCGTATTGTTGCAACAGTAGATAGAGGAAATAGCCCCTGAAGAAGTACATTTCGCCTGTATAGGTGCGTTGGGTACTTACCGACAGGTCGTCGCATTCGTCCATCCTGGCCAACACTGTGTTTGCCTTTCGGATGCCCTTGTACCAGGTGGCGTAATTGTTGTAATAGGTGTTGGCCGATGCCGGGGTAATTTCATCCAGCAAGAACTTGACGGCTGCATGACGGTTGTCGTTCCATGAGAAAAAGTTCTCATCCGACGCGCCCTGGAAAGGCGACCAGGCATTGGTCCAAAGGCGGTCTTCATGTGGCAGATAATCCGCAATACCATTGATGTAACTTAAAAGCTTGTCTTCATCGACAAAAACGCTGTCGAGCACGGTGATGTCGTAAACATATTTATCGACATTCAGGTAGTCGTCGCAAGAGGTGTTGCCAATGCTTAACAACAGGGCAATACCAGCGAACTGAAGGAATTGTAATATATTATTTTTCATGGTTTTTTGTGTTTCGAGTTTTTAGTTTAGTGTTCCGGGTTGCGGGTTCCGGGCTTTCCACCGAAGCAATGCACTTTTTCATTATTCTACTATTCCACCCTTTTACCTTTCTTCATCTGCCCTCTCAGGGCGACGATTAACATTCGACATTCTTTTCTCAAGGCGTTGCCGTTGAGCTTAGGTTAAGCGGGCTTTCAGTTCGACAAAAACCAACGTTCGTCCTTTTTTTCTCAAGGCGTTGCTGTTGAGGTTGGATTGGTTGGGGCTGAGGTTGGATTGGTTGGGGCTGTCTAAAAAGTCCGTTTTGTCTCTGTGTCCCTCTGTGATAAACTCTGTGAGCTCTGTGTAAAGAACTGAAAAACAATACTTGCGTGAGCAAGGCTTGAACTCATTTTTCCCAAATCATTACTTTGTAGACAACCTCGGTGGAATTCCCCTGAGTGATCACCTCTCCTACCGGCCTACCATCCTAATAACCTACTGACCTATTGACCTATTGACCTATTGACCTTATTCCCTGCTCCATGTCCAAATCCACCATCCTGCCCTTCTACCTTTCCACCATCCTACCCCCTAAAACGATACATTCAACTGAAGCGTGTAAGTCCTTTGCAGGGGATACACCGCACCATTTGAGCTGGCCTGCTCGGGGTCCCAAAGTTCCACATCGTCCCATACGGCGATGTTGCCTGCCGTAAAGCTGAGGATGGCCGATGATATGCCATACCTGACAAGCCAGGGCTGATCGAAACGGTAAGCTATTTCGGCATTTTTGAACCTTATGAACGAGGCATCGGCCAGCCAGAAGGTGGAGTTGCGGTTGTTGTTGGCATTCCAACCATAGGTAAGGCGTGGAAACCGGGCATTGGGGTTTTCGGTGGCCGTGGTGCCCGAATAGGAGGCCGGTGTCCACCGGTTTTCCTGGTTGGCCACGATAGACAGAATGTTACCTTCTTCCTCGCCATTAAACGGGTAGTAGCCATCGCCGCCAAGGAAATAGCTCACCTGCTCCTGCCCGGTAAAAAATACGCTGAACGACCAGTGATACAGGTTGAATTCTGCCGCCAGTCCGTATTCCAGGCGGGGTACGTTGGAATAATCGAGCGGCACCTCATCGTCGCTGTCGATAATGCCATCGCCGTTAACGTCCTTGTATTTGATGTCGCCCGGGCGATAGTTCGACATGAAAGTTTGCACCGGACTGCCGGCAATATCTTCCTCGTCTTTAAAAAGTCCCAGGGCTATCAGTCCACGATGAACGCCATAAGGTACGCCTGTGTATGACTGATACGGATAGTTGATACCCGTTTGTTCCCAGTGAGTGACTTCGTTGCGCGAGAAGGTAAAATTACCCCTGACGGTGAGTGAGACGTCATTCCCGAAAGGCTGCATATAGGCCAGGTTACCGTCGGCCCCCCAGCTACGCATGGACCCGGCATTAACCCAGGGACTCTGCGCGGCGCCTGCCTCGTAGGGAATGGTGACGCGCTGCTGATAGATGTCGTCGGCCTCTGTGAGAAACCAGTCTACCGTAAGGTCGAACCGCTCCCGGTAGAATTTGGCATCCAGGCCAATGTCATATTTGGTGGTGGTCTCCCATTTCAGGTTATCAACACCTACTTTGCCTTCGGTAACGGTTTGTCCCCAGTCATTGGCGCCATAATTCATCAGCGAGAGGTAAGGGAACCGCTCGTCGGTACTACCGTTGCCCACCTTTCCCCATGAAGCTCTTATCTTCAGGTAGTTCAAAAACGGGATATTGCCTTTCATCCACCGGTACTGGGTGGGTATCCATCCCAGCGAAAAGGCAGGAAAGAAACCGTATTGTTCGCCCGGTTTAAAATTTTCGGAACCGGAATAACCGCCGTTGAGCTCTACCAGGTAGGTGTCGTTGTAAGAATAGGTGGCCCGTCCCGAGATGGCCTGGTACCTTACAGGTATCACATCGTCATAACCATTGCCGTCAGAGTTGCGCTCATCCTGCCGGTAGGCATGTATCAGTCCGGTAACGCGGTGCTTATCGTTAAAAAGCCGGTTGTAGTTGATCTGCCCCTCGAAATAGAGAGAACGGGCAATGTAGGCCGACTGCCAATAGCTGGCATCGGTACTGGTAACTGTTCGACGGGAAATTAAAGCTCCATCGTTCTGGCGTCCTGTAGCATAATAAAGGTCGGGCATCTTGTTACGACCCGACTGGTGCTGGCCGTAATAAGTCCACGAAAAGAGCCCTGAGGCATCGAGTCCTTTGGTGATGAAATCGAGTTTCTGTGTGAGCTTCAGCTTCAGGTTGACCGTATTTTGGCTGTTACGTTTATATCCGGTATAGTTGAGCAACACATAAGGGTTGATCTGTTTCCCGGTACTTCCATAAGCCGCCAGTTGTCCGTTGGAGTACCTTACGGGGACGGTAACCGGCGCCAGGTTGGCCTGTGCCGACCACAGAGCATTGTTATCGTCGCCATAGCCGGGCGAGTTCTGTTCGGCAATGACATCCTCGAGACTCAACAACAGTTTGGTACCAGGCCCCAGGTCCATATCGACATTCGACCGGAAGTTGTATTTGTGGTAGTTGACGTTGACGTCGTATTTGTTGGCCGACTCGTCCTGCTTAAAAATGCCGTCCTTATCCTGGTAACCCAGGCTTATATAGTACCGTGCATTGGTACCGCCGCCCGATATATTCAGGTTATACTGACCATAGTATGAGTGGTCTTTCAGTATTACATCGCGCCAGTTAACGTTGGGGTACAGATCGGGATCGAGACCTGTTTCGAACAGTTCAATCTCCACATCGGAATACTTCCTTTTGAGGCCTCGCACCTCCCGTGCCTCGTTGGCCAGGCGTGCATAGGTGGCGGCATCGACATATTCGGGCAGCCGTGCACACTCCGTATAAGTGCGGTTGGCTTTGATGTTCACCTTCAGTTTACCGGCCTTACCCCTCTTGGTGGTGATCAATACCACACCATTGGCTCCGCGCACACCGTACACCGCGGTGGCCGACGCATCTTTGAGCACCGAGAACGACTCGATGTCTACCGGGTCTACATCGTTGAGGTTGCCTTCAACGCCGTCGATGAGCACCAAGGCACTGGAGTTGGCCCCAAAAGTGCTGATGCCCCTGATCCAGAATTCCGAGTAGTCGTTGCCCGGTTCGCCGCTGCGGCTCAGGCCGATTACTCCGGGTACGCGGCCGGCAATCATGTTACTCACCGACACGGCCGGCACCTGCAGCTCGGCAGTATTGACCGATGTAATGGCCCCGGTAGTGGTGATCTTGCGCTGGGTGCCGTGTCCCACTACAACCACCTGGTCGAGCTCATCGATGTTGGGCTGAAGCGCTATTTTCAACCTTGTCTTGTTCTCGTTCACCACCATCTCGTAAGTCTTGAAACCTATAAACGAAAACACTACCGTATCGCCAGGGGGAATATTTTCCAGATTGAAGCGACCATCCATATCGCTGATGGTTCCGTGTACGCCTCCATTTACTGCAATATTTACTCCCGGGAGAGGCTCCCCGTTTTCTTCCATAACAGTTCCGGAAATGATGTATCCCCGGCCTGCGTTCTGCACCTGCGCCACCCTATAGAGACCGGTAAACAGGCACAGTATGATTATGTAGATAGTTTTTTTCATGCTTGTTTTTTTGTGTTTCTTGTTTTGTGTTTCTTGTTTCTTGTTTTGTGTTTTGGGTTTAGGGGTTCGGGGTTACACGGAGTGCAGGGAGCAGACACAGAGCTTCACGGAGTGACCAGGTATTTAATCCGGTTCATTGTACAAACATGTTTTTTGTTCTACCAACCGGGGAACCGGGAGGGCTCCATGCCCTCTCATTCTATCGCCAGTTTCCTGATAATCCCGGAGTTCCAGCATTCGCAGATGATGAAGTTGCCGTCTTCGTCTATCGATATGCCATAGGGCAGATAGAACATGGCTTCGAGCGGATCGCCGTCCTTGTGTCCCGAGGTGAGGGGAATTCCGGCAAGCAGGCTCACGAAATCGGACTTACGATCGCACTTCAGGATGGTGTTGCCGTCGATGTTGACCACGTAGATGTTGCCATCTTCGTCAACTGTGAGACCACCTGGATAGTAAAGCTGGGCAGCCTGGGTGCGGTGACCGGTAGATGTTCCCTGACCGTTGCCGCCAATCCAGAGTTCATGTTCCGAGCCGTCTTTGCTGAGCCGGTAAACGGCCTGGGTGGTATATATGGTATAGAAAAAGCAGTCGTGCCAGGGGCTGTAAGCAAGGTTGTTGTGTGTGCCGTTTCCCCGCGGAAGGTCTTCGGCCAGCACCTGTACATTGCTGGGATTGCTCATTTCGAGGCGTCCGAACTTGCCGGTGCTGTCGAAAAAGTATAGCCACTCCCCGGTATTGTCGAAGGAGGCCGACCAGATGTCGCCGTTGAACCCCGGAATGGATGAAACAAACAGTTCGGGTTCCCAAAGATTATTTTTGTCGAACAGGTATATCTTATGCGGATTGCTTTTGCCCACGAAATAAACTTTGGTGCGATCGTGTGTAACAGCCGGCATGGCTGTATAGAAGTTGGTCTGAAGCGTGCTTACCTTATTGTCGTTGACCGCCACATAGCGAATATTGCCCGCATACATCTCGGCTACAATAATGTCGCCTCCTGCCACGGCTGCCACCCCGTAGAGGTAATTGAACCGGGCTTCCGACAAGCTGCCGTCCACCAGCGAGTTGTCACCACGGACACCGGCAATGGTAGAGACGTTCTGCCTGACATGGTACCGGAAAGTGTCGTCGAACTTCGCGGTGTCGTCTTCAACCACTACTTTAATGGTGTTGTCGCCCCCGTTCTGTTTCGGCACCAGGCAGTAGATGGTTTCGTTATCGGCACCCAGCACGGTAGCCTCCCGTTCATCATCGGAAAAGAGCACTTTTATCTTTGAGATGTCCGATCCGAAATTGCTGCCTTTGACCACAAATTTGGTGCGGATGCCGCCGCTGTCGGGCATAAAGGCATTGAGCTGAACCGGAAGGGAAGGGTCGCGCTTACTCTGCGGATCCGGTGTGTCGTCGTCGCATGCCAAGGCAAGAAAAATGATGAGCAGAGCCAGAAGAGTATGTTTAACAATATGCCACAATCGCTGCATGGCAAGTGGATGTTTTATTTTTCTCATATTTGTAGACTTTTTACTGTTAATGATTTGATTAGTAAATGAATACCTGTGTTTTGAGGATTTGACTTTTGAGCATAAGAGTTCTAATCCGGGGAACCCTGGCCCGTTGGCCTGTTCCCCGGAAATCTCTATCTATGAAAAAAAGTGGGCCCCCTAAATCCGACCCCCTAAATCCCCCAAGGGGGACTAAAAAGGGGGACTTTGAGTTTCGTGTTTTTTGTTACACGGAGATCACGGAGGAGACACGGAGGTACACAGAGGTGATGTGTTTTGTGTTTCCGGTTTCGTGTTTTCCTTCCCGCACCCCCTAACCCCCTTAAGGGGGAACCCGGCCGCACTGTTCTGCTTGTCGGTTTCGTTTATTCATAGTTGAATTCTTTTGAAAAGATGATTTTTACAGATTATAAATTCTTTTTCTATTGCCTACTTGCCTACTTGCCTGATTCCCCTCTGCCTTCTTTCCTTAACCTTAACATCAGCCTCCATGCTCCCTGCCCCGGGGTCTTTGCTCCATGCACTATGCTCTGTGCCCGCAGCTACGAGCTGTTAACACCTCCGCCGGATACGATTAACTTAATCTGTTCTTGCGATTAAGGCTTCCGTAAGTTTTGATTAAGGCTTTCACAAGTTCTGATTAAGGCTTTCAGAAATTCCGATTAACTTAATCGATCGGGAAGGACGTACGGGGGAGGAAATGTGATGGTGAACCTCTCTATCTTCCAACCTACAGGCTTCTGACTTCTCTGTATCCTCAACCACAATTCACTCATTCAGTCCTTCATTCTCTCATTGATTATTCCGGCGGCGGTCTTCGCAAAAAAGATGTGTTGTGTAGTAGTAGTTTCATAACGCTAATGTTTTACAAACAGTAAGCGTCTCGTGTGGCAGGCTGATTCCGGAAAGCAGCATTGCGGTGCGGTAAGTGAGGCGGGTACCAAAAAAGATGGCGTGGAACCTGACTTACCACATCGAGGTACTGGCATACCTTAGAGAGATAAGTACAGGCCCACGCCAATACCGTAGGGATATGACGTGAGCACTTTCACTTACTGTCTCTCTCTTTGAAAATTGCCAGTTTTCGATGTGAGACATCAGTGCGAATGCTAAAAATGACTTTATGTAAGCGTTCGCAAATTTACTGTTTATTTCATAGATCGGAAAATCTGAATTTTCCGGATTGTTTTGAGTTTTTGTTTAATAATATTTGCTATTTTTAATCATTCAAATATAGAAAGGTTTATTGTATTAGGAATCAATGATAACCGCAGGTTTTCCGCATAAAGCATGAGGATTCCCCGCATATTACTAACTTTTGATCATCAAAACATTACAAGTCATGGATATAATGGATACAGCACGCCTGAATATTAAACGGCACCGCGAAATTAAGGGACTCCGCCAGCAGGATATGGCCGATAAGTTGAGTATGAGCCTACGTAGCTACCAGAGTCTTGAAAGCGGGGAAACCAAATTGGACATTGAGCGCTTAGAACGAATCGCTGAAGTGTTGGAAACGAATATGGAGGAGTTGTTGAGACAAGATGGATATTACATCCATCAAGAAGTCAAAGAAGGCGGGAATGGATCTGGCTTTGGTTTAAGTTTCCGAAATGAAAACACGTATAATTATGGGGTAGAAAAAGAAATAGTAGACAAACTTCTGGAAGCAAAAGATGGGGAAATGAATGTGCTGAAGGATGAAAATAAAATGTTAAAAGAAGAAGTAAAATATCTCCAAGAGAAAGTAGATCAATTGATGGGAATGGTTGGGAAGAAGGATGCGTAATTTACTTTACATAAAAAGATGCACAATATACTCTAATTTGGTGTGTATTATGCACCTTTTACCAAGATATAAGAAATATAAGTGCACCTGAGGTGTGTTTGTAATTACGTTGGCAACAAGGTTAAAAGACATTCCACTAAACTATGAGCCATGGTAAAAATATTAAAAAATAAACTAGTCCTTTTCTCATTATTGTTAGGAATAACATTGATACTTTCTAAATGGTTGACTGGTGAATTTTTTCCTTCCACGAGCGATAATAATTTGTGGTTCTATTCTGGGATTTTCATGGTGCTAGTTTCATCTTTCTTTATTGAAGAATATTACACTTCTCCAAGAAATATTCTAGCAAATATATTACCGCTTGTTGTCATATTTGTCGCAGTTAAACAGATTTTTATAGATAATAACCATACTTGGTTGTGGTGGATAGGATTTTC
>NZ_AHZV01000026.1 GCF_000250735.1 Anaerophaga thermohalophila str. Valhall | reverse complement strand
TCGTAATAGATAATTTATGAATAATGCAGGTTAGACCGGGCTCATCTAATATCTGAAAAACTAATGATCTATTACGACAATTTTACCATGTTCTTTTTATCTATTGTATTTTTGCTCCTTTAATAATTCGCCTATGCAGCCAACAGTAAAAGAATTTATCCAAAAAATACGTCAGGAACTTTCTGATGTATATCCTCCACATGAGGCCTTTCAGTTTGCATGGCTTATTTTTGAGCATCTGTTTGGCTGGTCCAAGACAGAATTGATGCTTAATGATCACACAAAATTAAACGATTCGGAACACTTATTCGTACAAAAGGCCCTTGAAAAATTAATAAACCATGAACCCATACAGTACATACTGGGTAAAACGGAGTTTTTTGGTCTCCCTGTAAAAGTAAATCCTTCTGTACTGGTGCCACGTCCCGAAACTGAGGAATTGGTGGAATGGATTATTCAAAGTGTTTCGCCGGGCAAACCTGTTGATATTTTGGATATCGGCACCGGAAGTGGCTGTATTGCCATCGCCCTCGCTAAAATGCTGCCAAAGGCCTGTGTCTCAGCATGGGATATTTCTCAGGATGCTCTGAACACGGCTGCTGAGAATGCGCATATAAACGAAGTGAAAATCCACTTAGAAAGGAAAAATGTTTTGAATCTGTCGTCCTCTGACATAAAACCGTTTGATGTTATTGTAAGCAATCCTCCCTATGTGAGGGAGTCTGAAAAAGAATTGATGCAATCCAATGTTTTGAATTATGAACCTCATGTTGCTCTTTTTGTCAGTGATTCCGACCCCCTGCTTTTTTTCAGAGCTATTGCCGAATATGCTGATACGGCACTTAATGAAAACGGAAAACTCTTTTTTGAAATAAATCGTGATTTTGGAGAGCCGGTTAGAAAACTTCTTGCGGGTTATGGCTTCAGAAATATTGAGTTACGGAAAGACCTTTCAGGAAATTGCAGGATGGTTAAAGCTGATAAACCGGTCCGGAGCAACCATGAAAGCTCTGACTGAAGCTTTTATTTCCGGCATAAACTCCGAAAATTGTTGTTGAAGCTCGTCATAATGTGATTGAAGCTGTTTCAGAGCAAATGATGTTTTATCGGGAAGAGATGAGTTGGCCGACATAATGTTCAGTGTTTTTTCCACTCCTTCGATGTGTTGATAATTCTCCAATCTTCTGCTTTTGATTAAAAACGGAAGAAACTGCTTGACTTTTGACGGCAAACTAAAATAATGCTGCATTAAAATCCGGTGCGCCCGTACTACAAAGCTGTGCAGATCAACTTCTGAATACACCCTCCAGTTGGCGGCCAGAAAGTGGTCGTAAATGATATCACAAACCACCCCTGCATAACGCCTGTATCCGTCTCTGAAAACAGAGCTGCTTTGCTGAAACACAGGGTGATTATCGGTGAAGGAATCGATGTGCCTGTGCAGGAGAATCCCTGTCTGCATGACACCCGAGTATCGTGTAAAGCGTCGGCCCTTTACATAGTCACCAATAAAATTTCCCACGAGCAGCTTCGCGTCATCACCTGATAAATAGAGATGTGCCAGATAGTTCATACTGTTCCTTTCCAATAACGAACATCCGTCAGGATTGGGATGTTCATTAGTGCGTGTCTATAAACTCACAAAAATATTTTCACAATAAGTGTGTCTGTTCAGAAAGTGCCGGTTGCAAGGCTTGCGATGCCGCCAAAAACGGAGTTTACTTTTTGTCAATGAGTATTTTGGCGGTGAGCGTAACACAGCAAATGGTACTTTATGGTCAGACACTCATTAGATTGAAAGAATATTCGTTAACTCCAGCAATTGAGGATTCAGCGCCTTCTTATTTTTTAATGCCTGACTAAACGGTGTGTGAATGACCTCTTTGTTGGAAAGACCAACCATAATACTTCTCTTCCCTGCCAGCAGTGCTTCAACAGCCGATACCCCCAGCCGGCTGGCGCTTACCCTGTCGAATGCCGAGGGGGAGCCACCACGCTGAATATGTCCTAAAATGGTAACCCTGACATCGTATTCGGGATGAGCCTTCCCTACTTTTTCTGCGATTTTGATGGCCCCTCCTATTTCGTCTCCCTCGGCAACCAATACAATGCTGCTGGTTTTTGATTTCTTAAATCCGTTCTCCAGAAAATGGTTCAACTGAGTATAGTCTGTTTTTACTTCGGGAACCAAAATGGCTTCTGCCCCGGAAGCAATGCCGCTTCGCAATGCGAGAAATCCTGCATCGCGTCCCATTACTTCAATAAAGAAAAGGCGACTGTGGGCTGTGGCAGTGTCCCTGATTTTATCTACTGCCTCTACCACGGTATTTAAGGCTGTATCATAACCAATGGTATAATCGGTTCCGTAAAGATCGTTGTCGATAGTGCCTGGAATACCAACAATGGGCATATCATATTCCTCACCGAAAATCCGGGCCCCTGTGAATGTCCCGTCACCACCTATAACAACCAGCGCATCAATCCCCCTTTTACGGAGGTTTTCAAAAGCTTTCTTTCGTCCCTCGGCTGTCTTGAACTCCATGCTGCGGGCAGATTTTAAAATAGTCCCTCCTGTCTGAATAATATTACTCACCGAGTTTGATTGCATTTCTTCTATGTCATCGTCAATCATTCCCTGGTATCCGCGCCTGATCCCGAAAATTCTTAGATTGTGATAGATACATCCCCGGACTACTGCCCGGATGGCGGCATTCATCCCGGGAGCATCTCCTCCCGATGTCAGTAAACCTACACTCTTTAGGGTGCTCATATTTTCTATTGTTTTAAAGTACAATACTTTGTCAATTTTTGCAAAAAAACTGATAATTAATTGATTATACAATCAATAACAAAAAGCATAACTCTCTCATAAAAAACTTTGCCTCATGGCGTCTCTGCGTTTAGACCCTATTTTAACGTACCATTGAACAACAGTTTGCTAAACTTTTACAATACGTTGCAAACCAATTGCTTGCGATTAAAAGGTTGTTTTTGTTAAAATGCAGTATATCAATATTATATGAATCATCTTTTATCTAACTCAAATTACAAAACACTCTATATCAATCATTTGTTTTGCGGAGTTGGATTTTTGCTTATCAGGCCAATTTTCGGTACTAACGGTAAAATTCTTATCTGCAAAATTTAACACTTCTGCCTTCTGCCTGGCAAACTTCTGCCTGTCGATTACTTATATCTAAAAATCTAACGGGCTATTGATTGAAAGTATTTTGCAAAAAAACATACGAAAATCTCTCTGCCCCATGCTCTCTGCCCCATGCCACACGCTTTCTGCTTCCGTCTTCTCAAAACGTTCTGATTTTTTCAGCCACTTTTTCCATCAGCCACAGGGGCGTCGAAGTAGCTCCACAAACACCGGTACTTGTGGGTCTTGCAGCAAACCACAGGGGTTGCAGGTCGTCGGGGCTGCTGATGAAATGGGTTTGCGGATTCACTGAGAAACAGGCGTCATAAAGTGCACGGGCATTACTGCTTTTTGCTCCGCCAACAAAGATTACCACATCGTGTTTCGATGCGAAATCCCGAAGATGAGGAGCCCGGTTCGAAACCTGCCTGCAAATGGTGTCATGAACCCTGACTTCCACTCCGGGCATGGCACGTCTTTTTAACGCGTCTGCTATGTTGTTGAATATTACGGGGCTTTTTGTGGTTTGTGAAAACAAGACTACCGGTCGGCTGGGGTCTACCAAACGAACATCTTCTTCTTTTTCCAGGATAATGGCTTCATGGTTGGTCTGCCCCGAAAGACCCTTAACCTCTGCATGGCCTATTTTCCCGAAAATGGCAACTTGTCCGCGTTTTTTCTTCATCTCTTCCCACGCAGCCTGAACTTTTTTTTGCAGTCGTAGCACTACAGGACAGGTAGCGTCAATCAATTTAAGTTTCTTTTCTTTTATGGTTTTGTAAGATTCGGGCGGTTCTCCATGAGCACGGAAAAATACGGTGCCATCTTCCAATTGTTCCAGGTCATGGTGATCAATGGTTTTCATTCCCATTTTTTGCAGCCGTTCCACTTCCATATCATTGTGGACTATGTCTCCCAGTGAATATATGGTTTCGTTTTTACCAAGTTCCTCTTCGGCCTTGCTGATAGCGCGTACCACTCCAAAGCAGAAACCCGACTGATCGTCGATTTCTACATGCAAGGTTTGCCTGTTTTTGTTGTCAGAAGAACTCATTTATCAAAGTATACTTTTTTCGGCAAGCTTGTCCAGAATCCAGTCAAGTTGCTCTGTTCTGGTCATGTTACTGTTATCGAGCACAACTGCATCACGGGCCTTTTTCAAAGGGCTTTCCGAGCGTGTGCTGTCTCGTTCATCCCGTTCTTTTATGTTTTTTAGAATCTCATCAAAAGAGGGTCTTTCTCCTTTGGCAACCATTTCGTCGTAACGCCGACGGGCTCTAACCTCCGGCGAGGCGGTCATGAATATTTTCAGATCGGCATCAGGAAAAACAACAGTTCCGATATCACGTCCGTCAAGAACGACTCCTCCTTTTTCACCCATCAGGCGCTGAAGGTCGACCAACCGTTTTCGAACAAAACCTAACGCACTTACCTGACTCACATTGTTACTTACTTCCAGACTTCGTATCGCATCTTCAACATTTTCACCGTTGAGGTAAGTTTCGCTTTTTCCTTTGCTTAGGTTTGACCGAAAACGTATGTCAATGTCTCCAATTACTTTTTTCAGAGCCTTCTCATCTATTTCTCCGCCTTTGATAATGTTGTTTTGCAAAGCATAGAGGGTAACTGCCCGGTACATGGCACCTGTGTCGATATAAGCTATGTTGAGAACCTTTGCTAAATCACGTGCAACTGTGCTTTTTCCGCACGATGAATGTCCGTCAATGGCAACAATTATGGAATCAATGTCTTTTTGCATAGTACACAAAGATAATGAAACGTTCTTTTATCCATATTTTTCCGGCCTAAAAACCGGAAATATTGGTGGTGATGGAAAAATGATTGGACGAGGAAGACAAGTGATACCTGGCAGAACTGTAAGCAAAGTGGAATTTATAAATGCGAAATCCAAATCCCCAGGAATATCCCACTGTTGATATTCTTGAATCGACTTTAAGCTCCTGTCGCCTTCGGGGATTCAATCCTCCGGCAACATAGAAATTATCCGAAGGCACAAATTCCACCCCCAAAACCAGATGTCTTAAAAGCAAATCACCAAAGCCGGCATCAGCACTTTCGGGCTGTGGAACAGTAATGCCATATTCGTTTTCAGGAATCTCATAATCCAATGACCCGGACAAAAGATCCCGGGCGGTTAACGAGAACCGGAATGGCGCATGTTCCAGTTTCAGAGATGCTCCAATTTGAAGATCGGGTTGCAGTGTTTCTGCTGAACTTTCACTGTAAGACCTGATTTGACGTCCGGCATTTCTTAATAAAAGACCGGCATGAAATCTTTTGTTACTGTGACGGTAATGGAGGCCGGCATCAATTGCAATTCCCCACGAATGATACGTTTCAATAGAACTAAAAACAGGCTTGAATGCAATACCGGCAGATAAAAGCGGTGATAGCTTTTTTGAATAACCGAGGAAAACAACCGTTTCGGCAGCACTGAATGTTCCGCTGATCTCACCGTTTTGGTCGGCCATGATCATATTTCCGTATCCCAGGTGATTCAGACCGCCAAAAAAAGTGCCTGTTTTGGGAATGTGCCATGCAAATCCGGCATAACCATAATTGATGTCAGCAACATAAGGAGAAAATCCGATGGTAGCATTTTTATGAAACGAAGAGTCGGCCATGGCCGGGTTAAATAAAGCCGTTCCCGGGTCATTGTCGTAAAGGGCCGCCTGATGGCCGCCCAAAGCATTCATCCGGGCCGACGGGGTGAGATGCAGGATGCCGAATAGAGACTCGCCCCCCTGCTGGGCAAAGATTGATAAAGGCATCAGTAAAATAAAGCAAATATAGATAACTCTTCTAAGTCGCATCGCTCGGTTTAATTGATATTTTAACGCTTCGGCCTTTGGTTTTATTGCAGGCAAAGTTAGTATAAAACGGTGAATACATGTTTAAACATCAACACTCTTGCTTCAGCCGCGCCACAATTTCCAGTACTGCCGGGCAAACGAGCGTGTTGCGCCAGGTGAGTTTCAGTATCTGATGAAACCGCCTTCGATTGGTGTGCGGATATTCACGGCAGGCGCGGGGACGAATTTCATAGATCATGCAGTAGTTGTCGGGCATAAGAAACGGACAAGGAGTTTCTCGGAAAACATAATCGCCATCGTCGTCCTCCTTCAGATATTGCTCAATCATTTCCGATGGTTTCATCTTCAGATGCCTGGCGATGCGGTCGATGTCGCGGTCAATAACAATTGGACTGGTAGTTTTGCAGCAATTGGCACATTCCAGGCAGTTGATCTCTTCAAAGACTTCTTCGTGCAACCGGTGCACCACATCGTCAAGGTTTTTGGGCTTCTTCCGGCGCAGTTTTTCCAGGAACGCTTTGTTCTCTTTTGACTTGTTAAAGGCTTCTTCTTTGAATTTATCTAAGTCCATGTTTTTGTTCTTTAACGCAAAGATGCTAAAACGCTGAGAAGAATTTTAAGATGTTAGTAACTTAACTGCCGAAACGGCTTACCCAAACATTTAACGGGAAATACCTCTTTCCGTGGTCTTAGGAAAAATCCTTTTCAATAAAATTTACCATTTCTCCTTTCTTCCTGTCGGTTACTTTTATTTAACAAAAACCACAAACCGCTCAAAACATGTCATTTATGCACTTTTGTTAGCTTCTTGAATATGTCAGTACCTCTAAAATATTGCTACTGACTATTGACTAAAAACTACGGACTAAATTAATTTCATCTAAAAGTCTATTGTTGCGTTATCCCGTTCCTGCGTAGCTGCGAGATAAACAATCCTCCGATTACAATGGCTATTCCGGCCAGTTTCTTAACGGTCAGGGCTTCATCCAGTACAATCCATGCAAAGATAGCGGTAAAAACCGGAATCATATTGGCAAAAACGTTGGCACGGGTGACTCCGATACGAGAAATTCCGTAGGCAAAGAAAATGAATGCAAAAGACGATGCAAATATGGCCAGAAGTAAAAGTGCTCCCAGTGCATCAGCCGTTACAGGTGTGCTGATAAAACGTTCCCATTCGTTAATGTAGAAAAACGGGAAAAAGAATCCGATGCCAAATAAATTCTGCCATGCCGTCAGATTAACCGGTGAGTAACGATTGCCCATTCGCTTGATCACCACCGAATATGCCAGTGCTGAAAATACAGCGAGAGCCATAAAAAGAAGTCCTTCCATGGGAGCAGTCAGCTCAAAACCATTCTCAAACAGTATGAGACCAACCCCCGAAAAAGAAATGATTATCCCTGCCAGGTTAAGCCACGAAAACCGCTCGTTCATAAACAATACACCAGGAATGGGAGCCAGAAGAGGGATGGTACTCACTATAACCGATCCCATGGTGGAGGGAATATAATTCAATCCGTTGCTTTCGCCCATAAAATACAGGAACGGCTGAAAAAAGGAGAGAGCCAGCAGCCATTTTACATCGTCCTTACGCAGCGGCTGAAAACGTCTGGTTAAAAACAGGTATCCGAAAATAAACAGCGAACTGATCACCAGTCGCAGCCATATCGTGGAAACAGGTGTAAAAACGGTAAATGCTACTTTGGTCCATACAAATGAAAAAGCCCAAAAGAGCATAGTGGCAGTGAGTGCAGCAAAAACTTTTATTCGGTGGGGCATCTTTCCGGTCTCTTTTTTTCGAAAAAGCAAAAATAACGAGAAGCAGGAAAATGTTTTATGACTTTTGCAGGGATTATGGTTGGCACGTGTGGCATGCGATAGTTTTAGGGCAGTGGTTCTTTGTTACTTTTTTGTTTATGTGGTCTGCTGGAATTATTCTGTTTCCTTCGAGGGTGTTTTGGGTATATTATTTATTATTCCTGCCAGTCTGGCAATTCGGCCTCCTCCATCAATTAATAATTCGTGAGTTTTTAGTTCCTTAACTCCAAATTCAGATATGTTCATAGCGCATCTAATTTTAGATTAATTTATTTTCTACTAAAGATTTTAATCAAGCAGACATAAACCAGCACAGAGCAAAGTCCTCCAAATAAGGAAAACAAAATGTCAAAAGAATCTATGGGAATACCATCATCTATGTATCTCAACAGTTCGTGCGTAAGGGTTATACTCAAACCAATGATCAGCGTTTTTCTAAAAGTAAATTTAGATATTAT
>NZ_AHZV01000027.1 GCF_000250735.1 Anaerophaga thermohalophila str. Valhall | reverse complement strand
CAGATATTAAAAAGCACATAGACAACCCCGTACAACTGGAAAAGTTGTACCGTGCCGATAAAAAAGGATTTGAACATGCATTCTTCGAAATCTACCCCGAAATTGCTGACAAGAACGCGGCTGACTTCTGGAAGACCAGGTTAGAATTTGATAACCCGGGCGAAGACAAAGAAAAAAAATGGAAGACAAATGTTTTGTATCTGATCATTACCTGCCTGGTGACCGGCCTGATGATAAAAATTCCTCAGCTAACCAACCTGGACATCAACACCTATTTATTCTATGAAAAAAATGCCGGATTAATTGTTTTTCTGGGCTTATCGGCATTTGTTATTTTAACCAAAAAACAGATTAACACCAAATTCCTGATTATTTCGGCAATTGTGTTTATTATATCAGCCATGTACATAAATCTGTTGCCGTCTGACAGAGACAGCCATTCGATTAACCTGGCTTATATTCATTTGCCCCTGTTTCTTTGGTGTTTATACGGGTTCATATTCATCGGTTTCGATGCAAACGACAGGATAAAACGAATCGATTACATCAAATATAATGGAGATTTAGCCATACTGGGAGCTATAATTTTAATTGCCGGTGGAATATTAACAGTCGTTACCCTTGGCTTGTTCTCGGCCATTGATTTGGATATTGAAAAGTTTTACTTCGATTATATCGTTATCATCGGATTGGTTTCCGTCCCGATTGTAGCAACTTTTGTCATCAATAGTTTTCCATCAATAACAACTAAGATTGCTCCGGTAATAGCAACTATTTTCAGCCCCCTGGTTTTAGTAACACTCATAATTTACCTGGTAAGTATTGTACTCACAGGGAAGGACCCATACAGCGACCGAGATTTTTTAATCGTTTTTAATCTCTTGCTGATCGGAGTTATGGCTATTATTGTGTTCTCTGTTTCAGAAACATCAGAAGGGGAAAAACAGAAATTCAGCGAGCTGACACTTTTAGTACTTTCAATAATTACCCTGATTGTTGATTTAATTGCGTTGTCGGCCATTGTCTACAGGTTAGGAGAATATGGCTTTTCCCCGAACAGAACAGCCGTATTGGGCTCAAATCTTTTGATTTTTGGTAATCTGGTATGGATTATGATTGAGTTGTACAGAGTATGCTGTAAAGGTGATGATATTAAAAAAGTGGAGTTAATCATCGCCAGGTACTTACCGGTTTATGCTCTTTGGACAATTTTTGTGACCTTTGGATTTCCGCTTATTTTCGGGATGAAATAAAACTATAGAAGTGTTGTTCACCAACCCCTAAATACATCACATGAAAATAAATCAGTTTATTTGGAATAATTATAAAGAGACAAAATCAGGACAAGTAATAATTAATCTTTTCAAGAATAGTTCTTACAATTCAATTCAGGTTTTAGCAAAAAAATATTTACCCCATAACGCGAATAAAGAGTTGGCAAATCTAAATTCATCATTATCACCTGAATTTCCTGAGATTCTAAACTTTGTTCAAGCTGAATTATTTTTTGATAGACTCATAGATAATGAAATTTGTAGGAAATATTTTAAAGGCAAACAAAACTATGAGTTTATACTTGACTATATTCCATTAATTTCCTTATGGCTTTATTCCAAATATCCTGATTATTTTAAGCCATATTTTTTCAGGTGTAAATTTTATGACTTTACCAGAATTTCAGACGCCTTTTCATTTGATTTACCTGACGTACCCCCAAAAAGGAACAAACGTGAAAGAGTAAAATATTACTTTGAGTTATGCAAATTGTTTTCAAAGTTTCAAAATGAAAATAACCTTAAGAATGAGGAATTCTGTGCATTTTTGTATGATTTTGCTCCAAAGTATGTTGCCGGCACTGAATCCTCAAGTAAAAAACTACCACCTCCCACAAAGGCTTGGATTGTCGGCGGTGATAAATTCGGTGATGATTTTAGCTTTATTGACAGCGCAAATATAAATTCAACATTCTTTTGGCAAGGGAATGTTGATACGAAACGCGGAGATATTATCATTATGTATTGTCTTGCTCCAAGAAGTTACATTCACTCAGTTTGGCGTGCAATCTCAGATGGAATTGCAGATCCATTTTTTTATTTCTATGGCAGCATTTATATAGGACATTGCATTAAAATACCCCCGATACATATATCCGAATTAAAGACAGATGAATATTTTTCGAAAAATCCTTTAGTGCGAAGGAATTTGCAAGGGATAAACGGATACTCCTTCTCATCCAGAGATTATAAAAGGTTACTCACCTTAATTTCTGCCAGGAATTTTGATACGGAAAAACTACCACAAATTTACAGACCAGAGATTTCATTTGATTTTGAATTAAAAACTGAGAGAGATGTAGAAATAAATCTTATTGAGCCGCTACTAAAAGAATTAGGTTATAATTCAAATGATTGGATAAGACAAATGCCTGTTCGAATGGGACGTGGAGAAAGATATTATCCGGATTATGCTCTCTTAGCATCGGTAGAAAAGGGATATGAAAAAGCTAAAATGCTTATAGAGTCAAAACTTTACATAAAAACAAACAAAGATTTAGAAGAGACTTTTAAACAAGCCAGATCATATGCAGTTAGATTAGAAGCTTCATTATTGATACTTTGCGACAAAGAATCAATTTGGATTTATGAAAAAGAAGACGGTAGCTTTGATAGAGCAAATTACATCAAGAAATTTTGGGGAGAAATAAACAACCCAGATAATTTTAATATGATAAAACTTAAAATTGGCAAAGACAGATTAATGAAAATCTAAAATGAGAACTACCTTCAATCAATTGCCTCACCGGATTACCATTCACATTCCTCCTGTAAAATCAACCTGTTTCAAAAGATAAACCTTCCATACAGGACTTCCCGATAAAACGGAACAGGCTGTACACGACGGTTCTTAAAACCATGGGATTTTATATTTTTTATCACTGCTGTCCGACTAAAATGAAACGGATTTAATGAAATCGTGTATTTATGTGCGTTCTGAATACTTTTACACAGTCCTGGA
>NZ_AHZV01000028.1 GCF_000250735.1 Anaerophaga thermohalophila str. Valhall | reverse complement strand
TTATTTTTTCGGTGTTAATGGAAACACCAGTGGGATTTAATTCACGACCCGCAGAATATGCTTTTTGCTTGGGCGCAGGACGAAGAAGAGGGGGCGATTATCGATTTCCATTCCATTACCAAACTGGAAAAAGAAGAATTTCCAGTTCAAACCGGTGGAGCCAGTTTCTTTACCCCGGCAGGTCTGCCCATCCATTTTGCCGATATGAGCAAGATGGGAGAAATGTATTTTACCACCGATAAAGTCAATGACTGTTTTGATAGTGAATTAAAACCGACTGATTGCCAAAGCGGCGAAAACCATATCATTTCCGATAAAGGGATTTTGATTGCATTCCGGTATAACGGTGCATTTTATACCCCCATTATCCGGGCCAGCGATAAATCCTTTCCGGGGGCCATCAAAGCATCGGACAATTTCTTTGTGGGCTATAAAGCAGAAAATTATTACAGTGAAGAATACACCCCGGAAAACACTTCCTTTGATGTTTACTGGTACCAGGGAGAATGGAACGGAACAATACCTTTCTGTTTTGATAAAGATGCCTATATCAATGCCAATGCCTTCAACAAAGAAGAATATAAAGGTGCCGGTTACTTTGCCACTTTCATGGAACGTCGTACCAGCTATAGTTGTGACGACTATTTAATGACCCTTAAAGAGCTGGACAAACTTGACTTCTTTAACAGTACACTTTCAGCCCAATACAATCCATGGGGAAATGGAGGGTTATTGCAAAGCATAGAAGACCGGGAAGATGAATGCCGCTTGGTATATTCAGTGGAAAATGAAAACGGCAGAAAAGAGCATTACGAATACGATTATGTCCTGGAAGATTGGGTATCCATTGATATAGCCACTGCAGGTTTTAGTGCTTACATGGACTTGGATTTAATTGCTGAAATTACCAATCTATACGGCCATCAAACCCTGGACATTTTAGGATTTATACCGCTGGCAGGAGAAGCCTTTGATGTTGTCAACGGCATGTGGTATTTGGTGGAAGGAGATGGCGGTAATGCCACGCTGTGTTTTGCCAGTATGCTACCAATAGTTGGTGATGCAGCTGTTAAATCCTCGAAATATGCCATAAAAATCATCAAAGGCAGGAAGTTGCAAAAACTTTTTGACCTGACCGATGAATCACTGTTAGCCTACGGGCGTATCGCCAAAACCTTACAACAAGGCGGAGATATTACTTGTAGGGAATGTCTTGAATTGAGCGGTAAATTACTGGCACATAATCCAGGTAAAGCTGCGCCCATTGAAAAACTTGCATCCAGGATTACCGATAGTGATAAGTTAAAGGCTGTGCTGAACAAAGTTGATGAAATGGGAACCACACAAAAGGGTAAATTCCTGGAGGATGTGCAGCAGATAGATGATGTGGCTGTTTTGGATGGTGGATTGGTTGATGCTTGGAAGAAAATGGACAACCTGGGTGCTGATGATGCATTGAAACAGAATACTGGGGCTTTGGAAGTGTTAGATTTGAAGGCTAAAGGAGAGTTGGATAAAATTCCTGACCCAAGTGAGTATTTAGACGCAGACTACATATCTAATCACTTAGCAAAGTTTGATGAAGGTATAGGCAGAGTTTCAACAAGAGCAAATTATAATGAATTTGGCACACTTGGAGGACCTAATTCTTTTATTCTTCCGGAAAGCGAATTGAGACAAATCCTAAATGAGACAGGAGGTAATGTTAGAAAAATTGAGAAAAGATTGGGTATGCATGAAGGTGATTTAGGAGATAATCCTGTTTTTGGGGTTTTTGATAGAGAATCAGTTGGGGAGATAAAAATGCCTTCTGGAAGAGAAGGTGGTGCAGATAAAGATTTATGGATTCCAGGGGGTAAAACAAGTGGTGGAACAACTGAGGCGGTAGTTGATTTATCGGAAAATACAACTTTTTTATTAATTGACTAAAACATTTATGAAATACGCAACAATCAAAAAATCCGGCTGGAAAGTAACCCATGATGGGGGGGCTTTTTATTTAACTTTTTTGCCAGGTGAAATTGGGGAGTTAGGGGCTTCTTACGAAGTAAATAAAGAAGTATATGAAAGAGCTTTAAATAGTGAAGTTAGTTTAACACAATTAATAAATGAGTTTAATATTTTTCAGAACTTCAAGAAAGTTTATGATATCAAAAAGCCACCAGAATTGCCTTTAAGAAAAAATACCCCCACTAAATTTTATGGTAAGGATTTTATAACAACTCATGAAGAAGATAAATACTATTTAATGTATCAGTTAGGAAGACATGGAGGTGGGCACAGAAAAATCCAAATCACCAAAGAGATATACGAAGATGCCCGGAAGGGAGATAAATCAACATCGGATTTATTTAAGAAATATAACCTGTATCACTTGGATGTACCGGAGAATGATGTAAAATAGAAACAAAAAACCAATCCTGATCGGGTTGGTTTTTTATTTTGCATACGCTTGCCTAGCTCTAACATCTCTT
>NZ_AHZV01000029.1 GCF_000250735.1 Anaerophaga thermohalophila str. Valhall | reverse complement strand
GTGTGTAGTTTTTTATTCATGCCGATAATTTTCTCCTCTTTTTTCTCGTTCTATTATTTCATTTATAAATTTTTCAATTTCCGAATTTCCAATTTTCACAACTTCATAACTTATCTTCTTGATATATTTAGGATAGAAATATTCAAAAGGTGTCAGCATTGAATCCAGTGCAAAACGATTACTTTTAAATCTACCCATATCAACTATCATTTGATAAATTGAATTTACCAATGTATATCTTGATGTCGTTGTTACAATATTCTCTCCGTTCAGCATGTCAGTAATATCATGACTGAATTCCGCTGAATATTTTGGCTTAAATGCATATTCCCATTCACCATGTTGAACCTTGTTCCTAATAGAAAAATTTGGCACCAAATGGTCAGTGATTATTCTCCTTAACTCAAGATATTGGTCAACAAGTTCATTGCCTAAGTTTCTTCTTTCTCTGTCAATTCTTACTGTACTACAAATCTCATCCCCAACTGGAACCAAATCATATGCGATTGAAAAAACTATTTTTAAAGTTTCATACCATTTTTGGTCAAGAGCTGGTCGTTTTATCAAATAATCTCTTTGTCTATCGCTAAAAAGATTCCGTTCATATAGTAATCTTTTAATACTTTCCTCTGCCCATGAAACCTGAATTCCAGAGAGTATTCTAGAAAAAGATTTTTCAATTTTACGTGTGTTTATTTTATTCGAATCAAAATTACTTAAAGTAAATATGTAATTATCATTCTTGTCCTTCGATTTATATAAGTCTTTGATTTGGTTTCGAATATTATCAAAACCAATTTTCAGAAGCTTTATGTTCTCATTATGATACTGAAAATATTGTTCTACTTCTTGGTCTGTCATATTCGTTAATTTTAAGATTGAGACCCAGCCGAAGAGAAATCACTTGTATTCCTCTTCGGCTGGGAATCGAACCCAGAAGGCGTTTCAGCCTTGACACCTGTCCACGCTACTCTTGTAGTTCTTCGATGTCTTAGTTTTTATTCATTTCTTTCAAAATATTGCTTTCCAAATATAACCAAATCAACATGACATATTGCTTTTCTAATAAACGATTTAGTCGTATCTGATTGGTTAAAATGATTATCGTATAATTCTTTAAGTATGTACAGGATGTGCGAAATGTCAATATCATCTGTTTTTAGATGAGTTATTGCTTGAATAAGATATCTTAACGAAGCAGAATCTAAATTTTTTAAATCAATTTCAGACTTATTTTTTATAGAATCTAATGCCGAAGTAATGCTTTTCGCCGCATCTGTTCCACTTTTAATATTTCCAATTTCAAATCTATTATAATTACTTTTCTCCTTGTAAAGTCTTGTCTTTAAATTACTAACCTTTGGTCCTTTTTCTTTTAATAATAGTTTTTCAACACTTACTGGACTCAGTTTTGAAGTAACTATATAGTAATATATTGGATAGTATTCGGTGTTCTCATAGGCTACTTTTCTGAAAAATTCTTTTGCGGAATCCATATCCAAATCCTGTTCAAAAAATGATTTATACAATTCAAAATGTGTAATAATCTGATATTTTTTCTCAATAAGTTGAATTACTTTATTACTATCAATTGGTAAGACGTCGCCTATTAGTTTTAATGTAGGTGCACCATCTTTCTCAACAAAACTACCTTCATTTATAAAAGAAATCTTCTCCAATAATTCTTCTGGAATAAGTAGTTTGTTACCACTACCCATTAGTTCACCATTCTCTATGTTTAGAATACCAACATTCTCAACGCCTATTGTCGCAACATTATTCATTAGTTTTAACCATCGTTCATTTAAACGATTATATTTTTCTTCCATAATGTTTCTTAAATCACCATATGAAATACGGCGACTTTGACCCGGATAACGATAAAAAATGTCACTCTCTTGAATTGTTTCACTTGCTGATTTAATCGCAACCACAGGTTTGTCATTAGATTTATAAACATATAAGAATCCTAACTCAAAACCTTCTATCTCTTTAGTGAATAACTCAAATTTTATTTCAGGTGCAAAAAAACCAAGCAATTCTTGAGATAAATCCTTATTGTCAAATTCTCGCAACTTGTTATTTTTCAATCCTATTAACTCACCATTATTCTTAACACCATAAATAATTAATCCTCCATTTGCATTAGCAAAACTTGCAATCCATTTATGGAGTTTTTTATCCTTATGCTTAGGACTTTGGAAACTTTCTTTAAATTCAATTTCAGAATGTTCTTTCTGACGAATTACATTTTCACTTACAATGAAATATTTTTTCCAATCAAATTCCTTTTCAAATGATGTATTCACAATGTTAATAATTTAGGTAGACTGTCTCTTAAAATTACACACAACG
>NZ_AHZV01000030.1 GCF_000250735.1 Anaerophaga thermohalophila str. Valhall | reverse complement strand
CGCTTTTTTTTGTCTGGGCCCACACTGGAGATTTTTGAATATAACAAAATATCGCCAATTAATAAAAAACCTCTAATCAATGATCCTGGTTTTAGCCATATAGCCTTTCATGTAAATGATGTTGAAGAGGTATTACAAAATGTAATTGAGAACGGTGGAGAACCTTATGGTGAGTTAATAGAGAAAGAATATGAAGGAGTAGGACTGCTAAAAGTAATATATGCAAAAGATATTGAAGGGAACATCATTGAAATTCAAAATTGGAGAAAAAAGTAAATCCGCGATCCACTATAACATTAGACGGTTAGATGCATAGATATCAAGATATAAGAACAATATTATTCTGCTAAGGCATCTGCATTTTAACATTCAGCACCCATGTGAATTATCTTAAATATGATATTCTAAAATCTAACAATCGATAAATACGGATGATCCTTTCAAAAACGAACACTGGATTTTTACATATTTACAATATTTAACTGCTACTATTGAGCAACCATTTAAAAGAACATGCATCTGAAATATGAGAAATCGTTTGATTCTGCCTGCCGTCAAAAAAAGCGGAGAGAAGGCAAATTTGACCAATAACTTAAATCTTATACAAATGAGGAATCTATTTTTAATAATTCTGGCGGCGTTTTCATTGACTTCATTTTCTCAGATAGGCCAGAAAAACTTTATTGACCAGAACTACATAGAAGTAAGCGGAAAAGCTGAAATGGAGATTATCCCGAATGAAATCTATTTAAAAATCATTATTGACGAAAAGGACCTGAAAAATAAGAGCAGTCTGGATGAAACCGAAAAATTGATGATAAAAAAACTCAAAGACATTGACATAGATGTTTCAAAAAATCTGGCCATCAAAGATATGGTGAGTAACTTCCGTAATTACTGGATCATTGGTTCAACAATTAATGCCAAAAAAGAGTATCAGTTGATGGTTAATAATGCAACGACTGCAGGACGAGTGTTTCAGGAACTGGAGAAAATCGGAATTTCAAACATATCAATTGAAAAAAT
The DNA here is from genome assembly GCF_000250735.1 of Anaerophaga thermohalophila str. Valhall. Classification (GTDB taxonomy): domain Bacteria; phylum Bacteroidota; class Bacteroidia; order Bacteroidales; family Marinilabiliaceae; genus Anaerophaga; species Anaerophaga thermohalophila_A. The sequence goes on along the minus strand of NZ_AHZV01000030.1, from coordinate 3,784 downwards.
TGATCACTCTGATATCCAAAAATTCAAGAACGAAGTAAAAATTAATGCGATAAAGGCGGCTAAAGAAAAAGCAGGTTCACTTTCAGATGCAATTGGACAAAAAATTGGAAAAGCCATTTTCATTCAGGAATTTAACCCCTTCATGCATGATACTTTTCAGGGAAAATCTGCAGGGATGTCCAATATTGTTGTCAGGGCATACGGACATTCAGGAAAATCAGCTGCTCAGCCGGAACCGGAAATAGAATTTGAGAAGATAAAGCTTGAATATTCAATACTGGCACGATTTGAGTTGCTGCCATAATAAGTTGATTTTTTTCACTTAAATCACCGCTTTCATGTATTTGCTCTTTATCTTTGTGACCATTAAATAAAACACAATACCGTGAGCCACAAAAGAGAAGTTATACTACTGAACATCAGCGGAGAAGATAAGCCGGGACAGACAGCTGCACTGACCGGCATTCTTGCACAATACAACGTAAACATTCTGGATATTGGTCAGGCCGTAATACATCAGGACCTGGGGCTGGGCATTCTGTTCGAAGTGCCCGCAAAATCGGAGTCGTCACCAATTCTTAAGGATATACTTTTCAAAGCCTATGAGATTGGTCTCAACGTTAAATTCACGCCTGTCAGCGAAGAGCAATACAAGGATTGGGTCAACCACCAGGGAAAAGAACGCTATATCATTACCCTGTTGTCGCCAAAGCTAACCGCCCGTCAACTCGCGGCCGTCACAAAGGAAATATCGGACCAGAAACTCAACATCGACATCATATCACGTTTGAGTGGCCGTATCCCACTGGACGAGCCGGATGGTAAAACCAAATCGGTAGTGGAATTTTCCGTAAGGGGAACACCTTCCGATATAGAAAAGATGAAAACCCGCTTCATTGAAATTACCGGTACCAGTGGTGTAGACATTGCCTTCCAGGAAGATAATATTTACCGTCGCAACCGCCGGCTGGTCTGCTTCGATATGGATTCCACCCTCATCCAGGCCGAGGTGATTGATGAACTGGCACGCAAAGCAGGTGTATACGATAAAGTGAGTGCCATAACAGAATCGGCTATGCGCGGAGAAATAGATTTCAATGAAAGCTTTAAACAACGGGTTTCTCTCCTCAAAGGACTCGATGAATCGGTAATGAAAGAGGTGGCCGAATCACTGCCACTTACCGAAGGGGCCGAAAGATTGTTTAAAACACTGAAAAAATATGGTTACCGTACAGCTATTATCTCGGGCGGTTTTACCTATTTCGGTAACTATCTGAAGAACAAGCTCAACTTTGATTATGTGTTTGCCAACGAACTCGAAATTAAAGACGGCAAATTGACCGGTCGCCATATAGGAGAAATCATTAATGGTCAGAAGAAAGCCGAACTGCTCAAACTCCTCGCTTTCAAAGAAGATATTAACCTTGCTCAGGTGATTGCTGTCGGTGACGGCGCCAACGATCTCCCAATGTTACGCGAAGCGGGCCTGGGCATTGCTTTCCATGCCAAACCAAAAGTTAAAGCTTCGGCTAAACACGCCATTTCTACCATCGGACTCGATGCCATTCTCTACCTGCTCGGCTTCCGGGACCGGGAAATTAATATGTAGAGGGGAAGGATTGAGGTTGCTGGTTACTTGTTGCTGGTTACTTGTTGCTGGTTACTTGTTGCTGGTTGCTGGTTACTTGTTACTTGTTACTTGTTGCTGGTTGCTGGTTGCTGGTTGCTGGTTGCTGGTTGCTGGTTGCTGGTTGCCGGTCGTTCTACCTTTTTATCTTTACTCCACACTCCATGCTTCCTGCCCCATGCTCCATGCTCCATGCCCCATGCTCCATGCCCTCTGCCCCATACCCTCTGCCCATTTCATCCTACCATTCCACTATCCTACCATCCTACCATTCCACCCTCCTACCTTTCCATCTTTCTACCCTCCCATAAAACTCAATTAAAAGTTTTTTTGATGGTTTTATTGAAATTCGTAAGTATTTTATTTGTTTTTAATTTTAATTTGTTACTTTTGTCGTTGCAAACATTACAATTAATAATTTTACTGGAATTTTAAAAACCGATTACCATGTGTGGATTTACTGTTTACACCGGAGACGACCAGATGCACAGATTGCAGATTGTCCATGACTTTAAAAAGTTGCAGTACCGCGGTCCCGACAATACCGTAATGAAAGACTTTGGCAAGAACGGCTGGATGGGCTTTCACCGTTTAAAAATCATGGATTTGTCTGACAATGGTAATCAACCCCTCGATTATAAACATATCAGCCTAATTTGTAACGGAGAGATATACAACTTCCGTCAGTGGAAGAAACATTATGAAAAAACATTTCATTTCAAATCATCAAGTGACTGTGAAGTGATGATTCCCCTGTATCTGGAAAAAGGAATCGTGGGAATGGCTCAGTCGCTGGATGCCGAATTTGCCTGTGTCATTTACGACGGTAAAAAGAACAAATACATGGCCGCCCGCGACCCCATTGGTATTCGTCCAATGTTTTACGGATATACATCCGACGGTGAAATTATCTTTGCCAGCGAAATGAAGGCTTTACACAACATCTGTAAAGAGGTGCACCCCTTTCCCCCGGGCTACTGTTACGATGGTGACCAATTTGTCTGCTACCACGATATTGCCAAAGTAGAATCTTTCCATGATGATGAGCAGACAACCATTTTCAATGAGATTAACAAAAAACTGACCAGGGCGGTTGAAAAGCGGATGGACAGCGATGCACCGCTGGGTTTTCTGCTGAGTGGCGGACTGGATTCAAGTCTGGTATGTGCCATTGCGGCACGTATGACAGATAAACCCATCCGCACATTTGCTGTGGGAATAAAAGACGGCCCCATCGACACCAAATACGCACGTCAGGTTGCCGATTTTCTTGGTGCCGACCATACTGAAGTACTTTTTTCGAAACAGGATATTTTCGATACTCTCAGTCCCCTTATTTACAACATTGAAACATGGGATATCACAACCATACGGGCTTCCATGGGGATGTATATTGTCAGCAAATACATTCATGAAAATACCAACATCAGGGTACTGATGACAGGTGAGATCAGCGATGAAATCTTCGGTTACAAATACACCGATTTTGCCCCTTCGCCGGAAGCTTTCCAGGCAGAAGCAGAAAAGCGACTTCGCGAAATTTATATGTACGATGTGCTCAGGGCCGACCGGTGCATCTCATCCAACGGACTGGAGGCACGCGTTCCATTCGGCGATCTTGACTTCGTAAAATATGTTATGGCCATTCGTCCCGAAAAGAAAATGAACTACACCGGCATTGGAAAGTATCTACTGCGCAAGGCTTTCGAAGGCGACTATTTGCCCAAGGATATCCTGTATCGCGAAAAAGCAGCCTTTTCGGATGCCGTGGGACACAGCGTGGTGGATTATCTGAAAGCTTATGCTGAAGAGCTTTACAGCGATGAAGACCTGCAGCGGGCCAAAGTGAAATATCCGTTTGCGACACCATTTTCTAAAGAATCATTGATGTACCGCGACATTTTTGAAAGCCATTTTCCCGGCAGAGCCGACCTTATCAAAGATTTCTGGATGCCCAATAAGGAATGGGAAAACTGCAACGTTAACGACCCGAGTGCCCGGGTATTGCCCAACTATGGAAAGAGTGGGGAGTGAATATCCCTGAAACGACCCGAGGGGACTTTGGGTTTGGGGTTTGACCATTGGGGGTCGGAACAGTATACCGCAAAATACCTGGAGGTTGCTGAAAAAGTCAGCAACCTCTGTTTCAAATTTATA
>NZ_AHZV01000031.1 GCF_000250735.1 Anaerophaga thermohalophila str. Valhall | reverse complement strand
TAGTCCGGAAAATAAAGCCTAAACACAGAGACACTAAATAGTCCGGAAAATAAAGCCTAAACACAGAGACACTATGACGCAAAGTTTTTATTATAAGAAAGTTGTGGTTTATTTTATTAGGTTCTATCACGAATTTAATGATAACTCGCAATTTGTTTATATGTAGTTGAATTATAGTTTAACTTAGTTTATATGTTGTATCGTTGAAAACCAATTGCTTGCGATTTAAGGTTGTATTTATTAAAATTCAGTATATCAGGATTATACAAATCATCTTACATCTTATGTCTAATAATCTAACGACCTATTGAAACGAGTACTAATTAAAAAATATTGTTATGTTTTCAGGAATAGTAGAAGAAGCAGCTACCGTTGTTGCAATCGAAAAGGACAAAGGGAATGTGCACATCACCTTAAAATGCTCATTTACCGATGAATTAAAGATCGATCAGAGTATTTCTCACAATGGTGTTTGCCTTACTGTCGTAAAAAAAGAAGGTGATACTTATACCGTTACAGCAATCAAAGAAACGCTCGAAAAGTCGAATCTCGGATTACTCAACCCGGGAGATAAAGTTAACCTGGAACGAAGTATGCCCATGAACGGAAGACTGGACGGGCATATTGTGCAGGGTCATGTTGACCAAACCGCACGATGCACAGAAGTCAAAGAAGCTGATGGCAGCTGGTACTTTACTTTTCAGTATGACATTGACCGGGAAAAAGCAGCACAAGGTTATATGACGGTAGAAAAAGGTTCGGTTTGTGTCAACGGAGTCAGCCTGACAGTTGTTAACAGCCGCGACGACAGATTTTCGGTGGCTATAATCCCTTACACCTATGAATATACCAATTTTCATCAAATCAAGGAGGGAACGGTTGTTAATCTTGAATTTGACATCCTCGGAAAATACATAAGCAGGCTACTTCATTTCAGGGAAGATTAGTGGTTTAGAATGGAGCATGGCGCAGAGGGCACAGAGTTTCATGAACATATATACCTCAATTCTCGTATCTCTCCCCCTCTGTTTTTCCACCTTTCTACCCTTCCTTCACTTTCAGGGTCATCGACCACCGGAAGGGTTCAACTCCATGCTCCTTGCTTCTGCCTTCTGCCTGTCGGGTATTTTTAGCAAAATGTGATATTTCGTTAAATATTAAGGCGAATAATTAGCATTCGCAAACAAAAATCCTTAAATTAGTTTCTATGTGAAAACAAACAGATCATTTTTAATGCAGGTTTGAGGGATCAAAGCTGTATTTTCATATTAACAAGGCATCAGATGTACGGATTAAGACGTAAATTGACAGTATTGATGGTTGCGCTGGTGGCCACAGCCATGTTACTGGCAGGTTTTCCCGGCATCTACTTCGCCAGGCAAAAAGCGCGTGACGATGCCATCAAACAAATGCGTCTGCAGACACAAATCATCACCCGCGATATTGAACAACAATTCTTTCACATCAAAGATGTTTCTCTTGCTCTTGAGGCCTCTTTCCGAAGTTCTTTCGACACCGGCCAACATTTCACCGATAAAGAAGCGTTGAATCGTTACAAAGAAAAACTTTTACCCCGGGTAAAAGAGATTATCCACCTTATGCGGCCAATGAGCCTCTGGATTGTTTTTAACACTGATCACATTGACGGTAAACATACCATCAGTTTTTTCGATAAAAACAGAAACGGTATCTATACCAGGAGTCCGGAATACAGCATCATGGAAAAAGACCTTGCCCATCCGTCGATGCGCTGGTGGACAGAGGCAATAAAAAACGGAGAAACATGGACTACCCCATATTACTGGCCGGCGTGGGATATGAATGTCATTTCCTATTCGAGAGCAGTTTATAAGGATTCGCTGTTGATTGCCTGCCTGGGGTCCGATTTCAATTTCGACCGATTGAGTGTCTATCTTGATACTTTGCCTGTGTTTAAGACCGGGCACATCCTGTTGTTCGACAATAACGACAATCTTGTTTACTCAAGAAACCGGGAAGGGCGTTTCAGCAATATTTCAAATACGCAGGTAGAAAAAATCACAGAGACAAAAGAAAACTTTATACTGATAAAGGAAAACGAGGGGAACGGCACTTCTGCCGTTGCCATTGATCATTTACAGAATGGATGGAAAATTGCACTTATTGTTTCACAAAATGAAATCTTTGCCGATGTATACCTGCTGATACGCACTCTGTTGCTTATATTTTTCGGCGGTTTTTTCATTGCTTTTATTCTGGCTGTCTATTTCAGCAAGCATGTTACTTCCCCGGTAAAAAAACTGCTTAAAAATTTCCGAAAGGCCACCGACGGCGATCTGAGTGTCAGAAACGACATATCGAGCAACGACGAAATGCAGGAGCTGGGAGATCATTTTAACCTTATGATGAATTCATTGGAAAGCTCGTTCAAAGAACTGGAGATAGCAAAAAAAAGACTCACCATAGAAAAAGAGAGAGCTCAGGAATCGGACAGCCTGAAATCTTCTTTTCTCGAAAATCTCAGCCATGAAGTGCGTACCCCCTTAATGGCTATAGTTGGTTTCTCGGAACTAATGGCTGATCCTGGAGCTGCACCCAACGAAAGAAAAGAATTCTTTGAGCACATAGCCTACAACAGCAACAAATTGGTAACCTTTATTGAAGATACCCTCTTGTTCTCCCAACTGGAAAAAGGACAAGTACAGGTAAGAAACCAGCGCTTCAGGGCAAGTCAGATTTTGAGCGAACTGCAGGAAGAATTTGAAAAGCGACGCGACGAAGAAAAACCCGACCTTTACTTCAGAGTCCTGTCAGACGGCTGTGATATGGAACTAAATACCGACCCGCAACTATTGAAGCGTTTGGTCAGGTATCTCCTCGACAATGCCTTTAAATTTACCGATTCGGGAGGAGTAACTCTGATCTGCCGGAAGACTGTCCACCATTTTGAGATCAGCATTTCAGACAGTGGAATTGGTATCTCCGATGACAAAACCGAGGTGGTGTTCCGCAAGTTCTGCAAAGTAATTGAAACAAACGACAGGATTTATGACGGAGCAGGAATAGGATTGACTAATGCCCGGGGTATTGCACTTTTACTTGGCGGAACAATTGAACTCAGCTCAACCCGCGGGGAAGGAACAACCGTGACCGTATCATTTCCTCTGAACAACAAATAAGCCTGCTTTTTTCAGAAAACCCTGCTATCTTTACCTCAAAAAATTTTAAAATCCCGGATTATGTCCTTTTTGAACCGACTTACAGCCCTGGAACTTCGTTTATCAGGTGTATCATGGATACTTCGCCATACCATCCAGAGGAAAAAGGTAACCATTCTGATGTTCCATAAACCTTTACCTGAAGATTTTGAAAAGGCAGTTGTGGCATTAAAAAAACGATACAACATTCTTCCATTTTCACAATTCATAGACCAAAATCTGAATGCCGGATTCAAACTACCTCCCAGACCACTTGTTATTACGCTGGACGACGGATGGGCTTCAAACTATTTCCTGCTGCCGGTTATTGAAAAATACGAGGTACCGGTCATCATTTTTCTGATGGCAGAAATTGCCGACACCAAAAGGCAACCATGGTTCAAATTTATAAATAACAAACACCAGAAACAGGAGCTCAAGAGAGTATCCGATTCGATAAGAATGACAACATTAAAACACCGGGGATTTGAAGAAACCAGAGAATACAGCGAAAGGATAGCGCTTAACCTGCAGGAAATAACAGAAATGCAGGCATCAGGACTGGTAGAATTCGGTTCACATACCCTTTTCCATCCCATCCTGCCAAGATGTAACGATGCCAAAGCACTTCGAGAAATTCAAGTCTCAAAGCAAAAGGTGGAAGCACTCACCGGCAGGACTTGCCGTTTCTTTTCATTTCCTAACGGGGAATACAGCGAACGCGACATCCGGCTTTGTAAAAAGGCCGGTTATGAGGCTGCGGTAACTCTTGATGTGGGATTTAACCAACCGGGAAGTGATCCGTTCCGGTTAAAACGGATATCGGTACCCGACAAAAGCTCTGTTTCCGAACTGCTGATAAAAGCTTCCGGTTTTTGGGCTTTCTTTAAAGTAATTGTCGGGAAACAGAAGAAAAATCGACGCCATAGCGGACTTTAGGTTAATGTCGTAAATCAGTACCCGGTAGTCTACAGTAATTTGTTTCAAGAATTTTACACTCTCACCTGGATAGAAGGCAGAAGTTTGACAGGCAGAAGGCAACCTTCTGCCTGTCGATTACTTATTTCTAAAAATCACATGATCTATTGATTTACAGGTGCAACCATTTTTAAAGATTTGCGTGAAAAACCTTGCACCTTTAATGGAGCTATGCGATGTAAATAATTT
>NZ_AHZV01000032.1 GCF_000250735.1 Anaerophaga thermohalophila str. Valhall | reverse complement strand
TATACCCCAGCCGTGGCATCCACAGCATATTGAGGGTTTTGTTTTACCCTCTCTCATGCGTTCAAGCTGATAAAATCACAGCTGGTCTGAAACCACGCCCAGGCGCATATAGCCGGGACGTTGTGTGCAACCAAATGAAATGAAATGAAAATCAAAAAGATTCAAACACGATTCGGAATTAAAGAAATAGAAATGATTCCTTGGAATGGCAAAGAAATTCCACGATTTGTATATAAATATAGAGATTGGAAAAATGAATATCATAAGAGACTACTTCTTCACCAAGAATTGTATCTTTCATCACCAGATGAATTTAACGACCCGTTTGATTGTAAAATACCTGTAGCATATTATCTATTAAAAGAAGATAAAAATTTAGAAAACATTTTTTTACAACAATATATTGAGAAGCATTATCACAATCTCTCTGAACAAAAGAAGAAAGAAAAATTTAATCTTTTAAAAAATAAAGGGAATTATAAAAATAATAAGGTCATCGAACAAATAAATTCAGAAATCCAAGAGTATATTAACACAACCGCTGGAATTTTTTGTGCGTCAGCTATAAATGACATTATTTTAATGTGGTCTCATTATGCAAATGCTCACACTGGTTTTTGCGTTGGATTTGATTCAAAAAAGTTGTTCAATTTTTTCACGGATGGTGGACCTGTGAACTATGAGAAAGATTTTCCTTTAATAAAACCAACTGAGAGTAAAAGCGAACAGTGGATGAAACAAATTTTCTCAAAATCAGACATATGGGATTACGAAATAGAATATAGATTACATAAACAAAATGCACCAAAAACAGTATGCAAAATTCCAAAAGAAACGATTAAAAAAATAATTATAGGTTATAAAATGCCACAATCTGATATGGATGATTTGAAGAAAATTATTAATTGTGAATTACCACATGTGAATTTATACAAAACTGAACCTGCAAAAAATGAATATAAACTTGAGACAAAAAAAATATAAAGGCAGCACACAACGGAGCTATCATACGCCAGCCGTGGCATCCACAGCATATTAAGGGGTTCGTTTTACCCAAAACCATGCTTTCAAGCTGATAAATCCACAGCTGGTCTGAAAGGCGCGGGCAGGTTTATTTTTGGGGATGTTGAGATCAATTTTACCAGGCACAATTACTCTATGATATTTTACAATTAAACTAATATAAAATGAAAACGATTACTTTAACATTAATTTTGGCAACTATTTCCTTGGGCCTGTTTTCTCAGGATTTCGAAGTTCCTGAAAACTGCAAGCTTGATAAATCAGAAGACTATGCAATTTACGAGCAAGATGTAATAAAATGCTTTGAATGGTTAATGAAAACTCCAATTAATGAGCAGGCCACAAAAAGAAAAGAAGCGAACGCTTTTTTACTGAAATGGTTGTCAGGTAGTCCAAATGTTCATATTGAAATCAAACAGGAGATTGTTACTTTCATGGGAACCTCGCCAGATTTATTAATGATTTTCATGGGTGGATGGGCAAAATATTCTTTGGAATCAAAAGACTTCAAAAATAAGATTGCGGGCAGCAAGGCAGGAATTGAATCTGTAATTGAATTTTACACCAGAAATAAAGATTTTTTGAAAAAGGATAAGAATATTGAGAAATACATCAAAATGAGAAAAAAAGGGACATTAAAGGCATATATCGAGAAAAATGCATGATTTATAAAATAGATAAACACTACTGAGCGAGTAAAATAAAGTGGATCTAATGAAGTCCTGTATTTATATGCGTTCTGAATACTTTTACACAGTTCAGAGGTAGGTTCGCATCAAAGAAATTTCGTTCAGAAAATCAGATTGTTTTTCGTAAAGAAACGAGCATGGTAACGATTGCAACAATAAGAATATGTATAAATCTTACATGCGAATTCCATTAGGCCAATAACTTAAGTATATTATATACTAATGAATTGGAGCGAAGCGTAAATCGTGAACACCTTATAATTTTTATCTCGTTAAACAAAAAAAGTAAAAGCCCGCGCGACTTGAGCGCAAAAAGTTAAATGCTTTTTTTGTAGGACACTAGCCTCCAATATCAAGCGTTGCTTGTACACGCTTGATATTGGAGGCTTTGTTGAACTAATAACATTAACCATCTAAAGCCAAAAAATCACTTCTCCTTCTTGTTCACATTAAACTCATCTGCGAATACCAGCTTACGGTTACCTTCTTTGTCGGCCTTTTCATATTCAAGTACAATAACATCAAACGGAACTTTCCGAAGTTGCGATGTCAGGCGGAAAGAACCTGTCGCAACAAAACGGTAATTGTCGGGGTAATTAATATCGGTTATTATGGCTTCTTCGTTGATGGAATCGCGGTCGGGTACTGCCTTGCTGATAACACCCGAAATGGGCTGGGGAATATTTTCGCTCAGAATTTTTATTTCAAAGGTGTTATCAAAGCCGGCATAAACGAAGCCGGAAATCTCAATTTTTATGCTGATGGCCGTACCACCGCGACGTTCAACTACCAGCTGCACTTTACGTTCGGGTACCAGTTGAATAAAATCGGTCTCTGTAACAGGAGACAGACATACATCTGTATTGCTGATGCGGAGTGAGTGTTCCTGGTAGCGGGCCAATATAAGCTTAACAAAGGGGAAATATCGGGTTCCGGGATTAATGGACAAATCGGCATACCAAAGCTTTCGCTCGGCATCAAATTGCGGCGCGAAACCAACTACATCGGCCTTTGTATTGGAGAGCCCGGGATAGACCAGTTCTCTGTCTGTTTTGCTTTGCCACTTAAAATTGGATGGGGTCAAATGAAATCCTTTATCACCCGGAAATGGGAAAACCGGATCGGAGCCCCACTGCGAGTATTTCACCGGTAATTCGGGCAGATTTTCAGCGGTTCCCCGCGGGGCTGTCAGAACACCCAACAATTCACCTTCTCCGGAACTGAACCAGGGACGCTTAAGGTAAACTCTTAGTCCGCCGCCGGACCTGATGTGTGTAAGTCGGTCTTCATCGCCCGATTTGTGCCAGTTAAAGGTGGGGATAATGTATTCTACTTCGGGGGGCAAAGGACGGTCGGAACTTAAAATGTTCACTTTAACCGCTTCACCTTCTTTGCTGAATTTCAGCCCTTCAATGGGTTGCAAATTTCCTTCTGCATCGGGTTGACGGAAATACTCCTTATAGCGGGTGGTGGCAGTGGGCTTGTAATCAACAAACCGGTGTTTGGTATCATCGAAAGAATGCATCAATCCAAAAGATTTCAGCACGTATGCCTTTGAAAAAAGTGGAAGCAGCTTAAGTGTGCGGGCGTTGTTTCCTTTTTTCTCTTTCGGTGGCTCAGTCTTTATGGCCTCCCTTGCTTCCCGCATCCGCGTATTATACCGTATTTGTGGCGACCGCTCTGCAACGCTGAGAGACGGTAGGGTATTTATTACTTTGAAATCGGGATTCTTAGGTGGAGTATAACCCACGTGATGTACCGATTCATTGTATTTAATGTTCACCGGGTCGAGCTTTTGTCGATGATTAACTTCAAGTGGTACCGGTTTGAGCGGATTATCGTCCCATTCCTTCCAGGTAGCATCCAGCTCTACTTTACCGGTGCTTTGTCCGTGAATTCTAATACGGGTCTTGATCCATGCCGGCGTATCCATGTAACCACGATCGGCGGCGGTATCATTCAGGACAGGAACATCAAGTGGTTGCTGAACGGCATGAAGAAGTTCCATTTCACGAGCAGGACTGACCATCCAGTGTTCGCCGTTTATCAGGTGATTGCGAACCTGTGAAAATCCACTCTTAGAAGATAGCTGGTGCCATATTCCGGAAAGATTTTTCAGGTTTTCTTCACTCCAGAAACAGGCATACTTAACCCTTGCACGATGTCCCTTGGGTAATGAGAATGTAAGCACACGCGCACTTTCATTCCAATCGGATGAAATGTCTCCCTCAACCAATTCAATGGTTAAAGGTCTTGTATCCAGCCAGTTATTGCTTCCGAAACTTCCTGTAGGAATAAACTCTACGCGCTGCGGAGAGAATCTCTGTGTATGCGTGTCATCATAGCCGTCGGTCAAAAAGAATACAACCCCGGCTGCGGCGGGATCAGGCAAGTAAGTGATCTTGAAGGTATCGGCAGAATAAACCTTGTCCTCGGGATCATTGACACCCGGGGATTGTTCATGCGAGGTGATTAATTCATAAATACGACGAGCCTGCTCTGCATTGCCCGAAAAGGCTGCATCGAATTTGCCATGTCGCTCGGCTGTGAGCTGACTGTTGGGCGGTGGTACAACAACTCTTCGCGACTCCTTGTCGGCAGGCTGAACGCCAGGTTCATTGTAATCATTGACCGAAACATCAAAATTGCTTTTAATGACCAGATGTTCCACATCTTCTCCCACCTTATATTTATTGCCGGCCAGAATAACCGGAGATGCTACCGGCTCGAACCGTCGGTATGTGATGTTGCGTACGATGGCTTCACCCGGATTGTCAGGAACGGCATCAAAAGGCACACTGTTCCCGGCCACGTCCACATAGCGCATCCGCAAATGATAACTTTTGCCGTAACGCAGCGAAGGCAGAGTGCCCGGAATAAGTTGTGAACGTACATTCATTCGTACATTGGCTTCGGGATGATAACCGTATTTTTTATCCTCTTCACTTTCATCTTTGTTCACATAATCTTTGGCATCTTCACCTGTGCCTTCGGCTTCATTAATGGCAAACCCGGGGCGTTCCACGGCCAGACTCCACCCCATCCACCTGGCAATGACACCGGTTACAAATACATCCTCCCCTTCCTCATCTTCGGTAAGGGCCAGCTGTGTAAAGCCTTCATCAGGTTTTATACCGTCAACACCCCACGCATTTTTATTCTCATCATAGATCACTACTTCATCCTGCTTGTAGTGAAGAGAATACCATTTATCAGGCGCTTCGGCGTAGGCAACATCCATTCTGTAACCTATGACCAGATCGTTGGCGTACATGATCTCTTCCTCGGGCATCTGTATCTTCATAGCCGTGATCTGTGGATTTATCTGCATCAGCTGCGCATTCAACTGCAACTGTGTGGAAGGTAGTTTGGTTGCTGCCGGTGCAGCGAGCTTAACATCCAGATCGCGCGCTTTGATGAACCGTGCATTCAGATAAGTCTCAACCTGGTTTTTGATGACCGCAATTCCTGCCGAACGGATGGTCGGGAGACCTTCCGCTTCAACTTCTTCTTCCCTTTTTTCATCATCTTCGTCTTCAACTTCTTCTTCCTCCGGAGTCATCATGCGATAACGCAACTGCAACCCGGAAACTTTTTCGGCAACAATTTTGGCTTGTTCGTCTACTTTGTTGATGGTCTGGATAGCTGTGCCGTCGGTGTCGATCTGCGCAATTGAGAAATCGGCTGTGTTTAACCTGACAAAACCGTTTCTTAAATCGCTGCCCGCCTTTTCGCGGGCGAAAAATCCCTGTGTGGTGATGCGATAGGCTGTTGATGTTACCGAGATTTCGGTATCATCGTTAAATTCCATTCCCACGGGAAAGGCCGAAACTTTCCCTTCGTCGGGCAGGGAAAGACCATTCGCAGGTACCAAAAGATCAATGACAAGCCCCAGGTTACGTAACATCTGCGGGTAGTCGCTCATCTGTGCCATGATGTCGTGAAATTCAAACTCAGGTACCTGAACAGGCTCCGCCTTGAGCTTTGGCCTTTCTGTATCGATGCGGTGAAAGTCACGAAATCTGGCAAATTGAAACTCCGGTTTATTGTCCTGTTCTTTAAGTCTTGAATAGTTACCGCTTTGTAAAATTTGCCGGTAGTTGGTCACCGGTTGTTGCCGGATGGTTGGCTGAAGCATGGCCTGGCGATCAATTCTCAGGCCTTTTATGCCCTGCCTGACCTCAGCTTTGCCGGCAGATTTGTCTTCCATTCTTTGGTAAGTATTGATGACCTGGGGTTCAATGGTCTGACGTCCCATTCCCCTGACTTTCTCGTTCATCAAAAACGTTCCGGGTTTGAGCAATTTCACCGGGCTTTTTATTCCAAAATCCTCGTAAATATTGAGCAGTGTTTTGCTTATTTCATTTACCGGATAGGCATGTATCTTCTGCCTTGTTTTGTCTTCCACTATAAATGCAGAAACCTTTACGGCCGGGTGAATGAGTGTTTCCCATACTTCCGGGTCAACAACCGAAGTGTCGGCAGTAGCGTCGACACCGTCATTCCCGTTCCATCTTACCTT
>NZ_AHZV01000033.1 GCF_000250735.1 Anaerophaga thermohalophila str. Valhall | reverse complement strand
GGTTAGGTCAGTAGGTTAACAGGCGAGTAGAAATATAGACGCGGAGCGGCAACAGGATGGTAGCACCGATGTCGTTGAATTCATTAAACAAGCTGCGGAGCTGCGACAGAGCTCTTTATCTGAAGGAGGTTATTAAAACGAAGCCTGAAAGGCTCCTGTATTTATAGCCTGTATACACAAATTAAACATCAACGCCGAAGGTGTCGCATATTATTAATTAGAGCCTGCCTATAAAGCCGAGAAAGTTTTTTGCTTATCATGTGTCTGTCCAGAACGTGCCGGTTGCAAGGCTTGCGAAGCCGACTAAAAACGCAGTTTACTTTTCGTAAATGAGTATTTTGGCGGCAAGCTTAACACAGCACATGGTACTTTATGGACAGGCACTAATTAGCGTGCCAGTCTTCCCGACAGCACCCAGGGACTGACAACCTGTCTGAACCCGCGAATGGCATACCGGGTACCGGCTTCGGCCTGTGCTGCCACTGCTGCAGAAATTACCGCTGCAATTTCATCATCAGTCTCTTTTTCGGAGATAGTCTTTTTCGATTCGTTGCTTTCTTTTACTTTTTCTTTTTTTTCCGGACCGGGTAGTGTCCCGTTTTTTCTCATTTCAAAAAATTTGCGAGCTACCTGAGGTAACAATGCATAAGTTAGAACATCTTCTTCCTGGATAATGAGTTCTTTTATTTCTTCCCGGATTTTGTCCAATTCCGGCTCAATTAAATCTGCCGGCCGGCAGGTGATTGACTCTTCATCTCCGAGAATTTTCTTTCTGAGTTCTTCCGAAATCGGAGCAGGTGTTTTGCCATATTCTCCTTTCACAACGCCTTTCGATTCTTTTGGTACCATTTTGTAACGTTCGCCTGTCAGTACATTAAATACTGCCTGGGTTCCCACTATCTGACTCGAAGGTGTAACCAGCGGAGGATAGCCAAAATCCTTACGAACCCGCGGAACCTCTTCCAGTACAGCTTCGTACTTATCGAGTGCATTTGATTGTTGTAACTGTGAAACCAGATTTGAAAGCATACCACCCGGAACCTGATAGATCAAGGCATTGGCATCGACACCCATCATTTTTGGATTGAGTAGTCCCGATTCTAACCACTTATCTCTGAGGGGTTTGAAATAGGATGCAATTTCGCTTAATTTAACGAGATCGAGACCTGTATCATATTCTGTTCCCTGAAGCGAGGCCACCAATGGTTCGGTTGCAGGTTGTGAAGTTCCTCCTGCCATCGGCGAAATGGCTGTGTCTACAACATCTACACCAGCCTCTATGGCTTTAAGATAGGTCATCGAAGCTACTCCGCTGGTATAATGGGTATGCAATTGTACAGGAATACTTACATTCTCCTTAATTGCTTTGATGAGTTCGTAGGCATCATAAGGTTTCAGAAGTCCGGCCATGTCTTTGATGCAAATTGAATGTGCTCCCATATCTTCCAGTCGCTTCGCATCGCCGGCAAACATTTGCAGGTTATGAACCGGACTGGTGGTATAGCTGATGCAGCCCTGGGCATGTCCGCCTTCTTTGATACAGGCACGAATGGCCGTTTCCATGTTACGGGGATCGTTGAGTGCATCAAATATCCGAATGATGTCCATTCCGTTGGCAACAGCTTTTTGCACAAAGTATTCCACCACATCGTCTGCATAATGCTTGTAACCTAGAAGATTCTGACCCCGGAGCAACATTTGCAGTGGTGTCTTCTTAGCCTTGTCTTTTATTTTACGCAAGCGTTCCCACGGATCTTCATTAAGAAATCGGATGCAGGCATCGAATGTGGCGCCGCCCCATGCTTCCAGTGAGTGATAACCTATGTCATCAAGTTTTTCGATGATAGGAAGCATCTCTTCGGTTTTCATTCGTGTGGCGATCAATGACTGATGCGCGTCGCGGAGAATGGTTTCTGTAATTCCAACTTTACCCATAAAATTTGTTTTTTAGCCCGATTATTCAATCACAATTAAAACATCACCTACAGCTATGGCATCGCCCTCCGTTACATTAACGGCACTTATTTTTCCATCGGCCGGCGATGTGAGATCATTTTCCATCTTCATTGCTTCAAACACCAGCAATGTCTGGCCCTTTTTAACTTCATCGCCCGGAGCAACCAAAATTTTATAAACGCTACCAGGCATGGGAGCAGTGATTTGGTGTCCTCCTTTAGGAGTAGCTTTAGGCGAAGACGATTTGATTTGATTGGGTGTAACCCCGCTTTTTAGTTTTGGGGCTGATCTCAGGGTTTGAAAGGCTCCCGCTGCATTTGCTTTTACTTCTTCTACCTCTACTTCATACTGCTTTTCGTTCACAGTGATCAAATACTTTTTCATAAAACAGATTTTTAATCAATGATAATAGTCTTTGTTTTGGTGTAAAATTAGACGGCAGTAATTAAAGAAAAAAATCTTTAATAAACATTAACTACTTTAACAATGTATATATGTCAATGTATTTATATTCTTTTAAAACAATATTATAGATAAGAGTTAGAAATGAATTAGAGAAAAAATGCAGTAATTCCCTGAAATAAATCATATAATTTTAACGAATGAGAGCTGCAGTAGGCTGGTTTTTATGGGTGAATTTTTTGCAACTGTTAACTTTAATACAGAAATTTTTCTTTAATTATTTCTGCTACTTTTGTAGCCCTATAAGTCCTTCAAATTTTTGTTACTAAAAATACTAATGGTTGAAATAATAACAATTGGCGATGAGTTACTGATAGGGCAGGTTGTTGACACCAATTCTGCCTGGATGGCACGCGAACTTAACCACGCTGGTTTTGAAGTTAACCGAATTACTTCGGTAAGCGATCGAAAAGAGGAGATACAGGAAGCTCTTGAAAGTGCTGCCCAAAGAGCAAAAATTGTTTTAATGACAGGTGGGTTAGGGCCTACACGCGACGATATAACCAAGCAGACATTGTGTGATTTTTTTAATACCCGGTTGGTCTTTAACGAGGAAGTATACAACGACATCAGGGAGTTTCTGAAAGGGCGAGTCAGGAACATTAATCAGCTCAATCGCGACCAGGCTCTGGTGCCTGAGAAATGTGTGGTGATCCGTAATAAATTGGGAACCGCTCCTGTCATGTGGTTTGAATACAACAATAGTGTTGTGGTTTCCATGCCGGGAGTGCCGGCAGAGATGAAACTGGCCATGACCGGTGAAATTATCCCGAGGCTAAAGGAGAAGTATAAACCGGGAGCGATTATTCATAAAACAGTGTTGATTTATAATATACCGGAAGCGGTTTTAGCCGAAAAACTTAACGGGTGGGAGGATCAATTGCCGGATGAAATTAAACTTGCTTATCTGCCTGCACCGGGGCGGATACGACTTCGGCTTACAGCACGGGGAAATGATCCCGATGTTCTTGCGAAAGGTATTCAGAAAGCTGTGGATGCGCTTTACCCGATTGTTGGAGAAAATATTTATGGTGAAGAAGATCAGCCGGCTTCGGAAATTTTTGCGAATTATTTCAGGTCAACCGGGAAAACGATTTCTCTGGCTGAAAGTTGTTCCGGTGGATATCTGGCCCATTTGGTAACAATGGTACCAGGTTCGTCCAACTATTTTAGAGGCAGCATGGTAACCTATTCGAATGACCTGAAGATAAATATATTGGGTGTAAAGCCGCAGGATATTGAAAATTACGGTGCTGTCAGCCGGCAGATTGTTGAACAGATGGCTATAGGTGCTGTCAGGATTGCTGAATCGGATTATGCCATTGCTACATCGGGCATAGCCGGACCGGGTGGGGGAAGTGAGGAAAAACCGGTTGGAACGGTTTGGATTGCCTGGGCCGGCCCGGGAAACAGGGTGGTAAGTAAAGAATTCCGCTTTGGAAAGGACCGGGAGCGAAATATTGTCCGTACATCCGAAACAGCGCTTATTGAGTTAATGCAATTGATGAAGCGTGGTCTTTTGTAACAGTTTTTCAATTTTCTCTTTGATTAGAAAAGCCGAAATTCCGACTGACCAGTGTCTGTCCATAAAATACCATTTGCTGTGTTACGCTTGCCCAGGGTAATCGGGGCACGGTTCATTCATTAAATTCTTTCTTTGCGATTTTAGCGTTCCTTAAATTTTGCGTTCTTTGCGTAGAAATAAAAAAACAGACAAAACTCATAGCATCTACAAAATAATATTTAGCCTGCTTTATCATAAGTTTTCGTCATGAGATGTTACAAATATAC
>NZ_AHZV01000034.1 GCF_000250735.1 Anaerophaga thermohalophila str. Valhall | reverse complement strand
TTAATATTGTCTGTAAAAATAATCTTTCCTTCTTCAATTTGCCAAACACAAGGTTTCATCAAATTCACGCCAATAATTCCATTTATATCACACAACCTATTTCTAATCATGGAAAAGTCCATTATGTACGATTTTATATTATTGAAGGAAATATTGTTAATGGAAATATTTGAATATGTATATTCCTCAGAGCATTTTGCAAGTCCGTCACTTACTATATCTTTTCCAACAATCTGAATATTTAGCTCATCAATTAATTGTTGAGAAAGAGATGTTTCACTACTTCCGGTATCTATAATAAAATTGTATTCCTTTGTTGAATTATTTATCCGAATTCCTGAAACAACAATCCAATCACGTTCTTCATATTCTATTTCAGAATAAAACCTTTTAGGCTGAACAGCCTGACCTTTCTTTAGTTCAATGGCTCCCACACCATCAATAAAGAACAGACCCAATATAATAAGTAGAATTGATTTCATTTTTAATAATGTTAATTGTGGGGGCTGTACCCCCACAATAGTTTTTAGAAATTATCTGAATTTCCATTTTTTACAGACCCTGTTTCACAATCATACACGATTTTTTGGTCCCATTTTCCATCACCATCAGTGTCGATTTTATCAACACATCGCTTTCCACCGCGAACTGAATTCAATTGTTCTGCTGATAGCTTTCCAAATTTTTTCATGTGAATTAGTGCCTGTCTGTAAAGTAGGAAAAGTTTCCTGCTTATCATGTGTCTATTCAGAAAGTGTTATTTACAAGGCTAGCGAAGTCCGAAAACAGGGAGTTTACTCATCGTAAATGAGTAATTTTCGGACGAGCGTAACACAGTAAATGGCACTTTATGGACAGACACGAATTAGCTTTACTTGCCTACTCATTACATTATTGACCCTTCCCGGCTTCCGGGGCATTCATTTTCCGGCCGGGATTTCTGAAATGCAGGATAAAAGTATGCCGATGCACTCCTAAAAATTTGGAGTGAGAAAATTTATATTAACTCTAAATAGAGGCTGCTGAAAAAGTCAGCAGCCTGTTTCAATTGTTCTTTTGGGCATTGCCACAAAACGGAACCAAAAAGGTCTGGTCCGCTTAAACCTATCCCCTCGCGAAAGCCAAAGCCTACCTCTATCGGAATCGAGAGAGAGCGGAAAAATACCTCAACCGTCTGGCCAAAGGACATAGTCAATTTCAAAGTGGCGGATTCTTTGCGGCGCAAAGCGGCGAAGCCGGGTGTAATCTGCCTTCATGCAGAGCTAAAAACTCATAATTTCAATTCCTTCAAAATTTCAGTTTTTATCTCCACATCAGCAGTTATAGCACGAACCGAAATTGTTGCGCCTGAAATGGCATCAATATTTTTACTAACTTCCAAAGATTGAGAGCCATCATATCCAATAAACTGCTTTAACCAGCCACGGGAAGTTATTTCATAACCATGGGTAGCCTGATAATTGAACACTTTTACAGCCTGAACAGACTTAGTCCGGTCAAAAAGAATAAAGTAATCGAAATATTCGGACGCCTCATCTCCTGGTGTTTCTCCAGGAATTTTGCATCCTCCTGCCCGGCAGCTGTTCACTCTTCCTGTGTAAATATATTTATACCGATTTTCATCTGTACTTATTTCAAAAAATTTGCCCTGAATCCGGTATTTCCTTCTTAACGAGTCTGTAATATCCAATTCAGAAATTTGTGAGAATACTGAAATGCCCTCTCTGGAAAGCATTCGTTTTAAGGGTTTATTTTGATATTCAATTTTCTCCTGTCCCGAAACTAAAACGTTCATAAACATAAACATTATGAAAACAATTACCCGCATAATCTTTTTCATCTTTTTTGTTAAAACATGACACCAATTCCTACATTGAAAGTTTTGTCATAACTGTTTTCATTTCCGTTTTTAACAAACTGCATGTCTGTTTTTGCTACAGCACCATTGGTCAGTTTCAAAGTAAGTCCGGTAGTTATAATGTCCTTTTCGTAAACAGTGTTCACACTAATATTATTACCCAC
>NZ_AHZV01000035.1 GCF_000250735.1 Anaerophaga thermohalophila str. Valhall | reverse complement strand
AATTCTCAACCTCAACCTTAGCCCGGGTTTCGGGTTGTGCCTGGTCAGACGCACGATCGTGCGTCGCTACTTCTATCTTCCGCCTTCTATCTCTGTATTCTTCTGTGGTGAATTCTTAGCCTTAACCTTAACCTCAGCCTTAACCTTAACCTTAGCCTCAGCCTTAATTGATAATTAATCTGTGTAAATCTGTGATATCCGCGGTGAATCCTCAACCTAAACCTTAGCCTTAGCCTTAGCCTTAACCTTAGCCTTAGCCTCAGCCTTAAATGACCGGTACAGAAACCTATTCCTGCATTTGAACTGTTCCAAAGAACGAAAACAACGTTTCGCGAATATTTCTAAAAAGAAATACACCACTTTTTTATATATTTGGTTCTACCAGGAATTTAATGACAACTGGAAATTTGTTTATAGTTAAAATGTAGTATATGTGGTTAAAATATAGTTTAACGTAGTTTATATGTTGTTCTTTAGTTTTTCCAACTATATTTCAACCATATTTAAACCACATTTAAACAGTGTTTTATAAAACATAAATATTTAATCACTAATAAGGGTAGTACCCATTTCTAAAACAAACATTAATCTGATGAAGTCGAACCACGTCACTCTAAAAGATATAGCCAGAATTCTTGAACTATCTCCATCCACCGTCTCAAGAGCACTAAAAGACCATCCTGATATAAATGAGGAGACGAAAAGACTCGTAAAAACATTTGCCGAAAAGGTAAACTACCGTCCCAATGCTTTGGCACTGAGCCTGAGACGTCAAAAGACCAATACCATCGGACTGATTATTCCCGAAATTGTCCACCATTTTTTCTCATCAGTTATCAGCGGGATTGAAGACCTGGCTTATGGTGAGGGATACAATGTTATGATCTGCCAGTCGAATGAAAATTACCAACGCGAAGTAATAGACACCCAAGCCCTTATCGATCACCGGGTCGATGGCATATTGGTGTCGGTCAGCAAAACCACCAAAGATTTTTCACACCTGAAAACGGCTCATGAAAACGGGATTCCCATGGTGTTTTTCGATCGCATCTGTGAAGATATCCTTACCGACCGGGTCATCACCGACGATTTTAAAGGCGCTCACATTGCAACATCTCATCTTATTGACCGCGGATGCAGAAACATACTGCACCTGGCTGCCCCACAGCATCTGATAATAGGCAGTCAACGTAAAGAGGGATACATCAAAGCTTTACAAGACAGAAATATACCTGTTGACGAAGACCTCATTGTAAAATGTGATACCAGGGAGTATGTGGCCAGCTTACGTGAACATCTTCTTAAACTAATAAAGGAAAAGAAGGTTACAGGTATATTTGCCGTCAACGACAGCACTGCCATCGCTGCAATGCAAGCACTTCAAAGTGCAGACTATAAAATTCCCGACGACATCAAAGTTATTGGTTTTGGTGACGGCCCCAATGCCGAAATTGCTTATCCTCCATTAACCACCGTCGAACAAAAAGGCTACGAAACCGGTCGCGAAGCTATGCGATTACTCCTCCAAAGACTCGAAAATCCCGGAATAGAGATCAACTATTCCACCAAAGTACTGACACCTACTTTAAAACAAAGACAATCGACCTGAGGAAATAGTCAATAGTGGTTAGTGGTTAGTGGTTAGTCAATAGTGGTTAGTCAATAGTAGTTAGTCAATAGTGGTTAGTCAATAGTGGTTAGTGGATAATGGTTAGTGGATAGTGGTTAGTCAGTAGTGATCTGATAGGTTGTGACGGGTGATGGGATTGGTGATATTGTTAAATTATTGGAAAGTTATAAGTTCATATTATCTAACAATCTAACACCCCTAACAATCCTAACAATTCCTAATAACCCTAACCTGGACAAGCCAGAACCAAACAAATTTATACATTTCCTGTCGCAGCTCCGCAGCTTTTTGTTTTTCTTCTTACATAATTCTACCGTTCTGTCGCCGCTCTGCGGCTATAAATTGCTGATATATTGTTGACAATACCAAAACCGCGGAGCGGTGACAGAGCAGTAACGTTACCAATAAAGTTAGCAACAATTACCCGCGAAACGGTGACAGAGGACTAAATATCTCTTTTTTACCACACACAATAATTAATTGCTTTGCAAGAATTCGTGGTTCATGAAAAACAAATGTCGAATCTCACGTCCGAAATCGTTTGCAAAAAAAAATGAATCAACATTTGCCTTTTTTAAAAAAATACCGCAAACGATTGAAATATCAATATTTCAATGCTTTAAGAATTTCAATCCTTTTTTAAAGCGGCACTTTTTTATCAAAAATTCACATTAATTTTTACATTTGTACGGTAAGAGATTTTATTCTGCTGCTTCATTCAATAATTCGTTAAAAAAGCTTAAACGCAGAGACACAATGACGCAAAGTTTTTAATATGAGAGAGTTGCGCCCTACGTCATTTATATTGTGTAAACAGTTAATGACCAGACATCTGTAAAAGTTTAACGGAGTATTGTCATTATAACATCATAAATAGTGCCTGTCTGTAAAGTAGGAAAAGTTTCCTACTTATCATGTGTCTGTTCAGAAAGTGTCATTTACCAGGCTTGCGATATCCGAAAATACGGAGTTTACTCATCGTAAATGAGAAATTTTCGGACAAACGTAACACAGTAAATGGCACTTTATGGACCGACACCAAATAACCTGCATTATTCATGAAACAAGTATGGCAAGGTTTGACTTTGCCTGCTGATTTCCGTGAGTCATCCTTCTTCTCCAAAAGCCATTAAAGGCATTCGGAATATTTAATATCAAGCGAATACTTTATACTTTCAGTTCACAATAACGGTATGTATGAATGCCGATGGCCAATTTGATTTAATGAGTTTAGCAATATTGTGGAGCGGAGCCCCGATTATTCGGGACGAGTGTTCCCGGTCAATCGGTGCAGGGTATCAGACCAATAAACTATACAAATATTGTACGAATGAAGAAATTACCTCGATTAACGAAGGCGCAGATTTGGAATATGAGTCTGGGGTTCCTCGGGATACAGTTCGGATTTGCGCTCCAAAATGCAAACGCAAGCCGTATTCTTCAGACCTTCGGTGCCGACATTGAGCATCTCGGATGGTTCTGGCTGGCAGCGCCTATCACGGGTATGCTTGTGCAGCCCATAGTTGGCCATTACAGTGACCGGACATGGAACAGGTTGGGTCGAAGACGTCCATATTTCCTGGCAGGAGCCCTTTTTGCTGCGCTGGCACTGGTATTTATGCCCAATGCCGAAATTCTTGCAGCCATTATTCCACCCATGTTTGTGGGTGCAGGCCTGCTCATGATCATGGATGCCTCCATCAACGTATCAATGGAGCCTTTCAGAGCGCTGGTTGCCGACAAACTTCCGCTCGATCAGCGTACTTTCGGATTCTCGGTGCAATCTACACTTATTGGCATAGGCGCTGTTGCTGGTTCGTGGATCACTTATGTCCTGGCCGAATGGCTGAATGTGTCTAAAGTGGCCCCGGCAGGCAGCGTTCCCGACAATGTCATATTCTCTTTCTATCTGGGAGCCGCAGTCTTAATTATTACAATTCTTTGGACGGTCATTACCACCAGGGAATATTCTCCCAAAGAAATGGAAGAGTTTCACGGCGAGGAAGCACATCCCACACCGGCCTCCAAAATGGTAAAAAAGGAGAGTGGAATTGTTCAAATATTAAAAGACTTTGTCGCTATGCCCCGCACCATGAAACAGCTTGGTGTGGTTCAATTTTTCTCATGGCTGGCACTCTTTGGAATGTGGGTTTATACAACACCGGCCATTGCACAGCACGTCTATAATTTACCTGTCACCGACACAAGTTCCGAAACCTATAACGATGCCGGAAACTGGGTTGGCGTTCTCTTCGGCGTCTACAACGGAGTAGCGGCTCTGTATGCTATGCTGCTTCCTTTTATTGCAAAAAAGACCAGCCGGAAAACAGCCCATTCCGTTTCATTGCTTTTCGGAGCAGCAGGATTGCTCTCCATATATTTCATAAAGGATCCCGACATTCTCATTATTCCAATGGTTGGCGTAGGTATCGCCTGGGCAAGTATTCTTACGATGCCTTATGCAATTTTGTCGGGGGCACTGCCCGCGAGAAAAATGGGTATCTATATGGGCCTGTTTAATTTCTTCATCACGATTCCACAAATTGTTAACGGAATATTCAGCGGTCCTGTGCTCAAAGCCTTGTTTAATTCACAAGCCGTTTTTGCATTAATCATTGCCGGTGCAAGCCTGCTCATAGCAGCTGTTTCGGTCTATTTTGTGGAAGATAAAGAAGACTAAACTATGGTAAAAGGATGCATTTTCGATTTGGACGGAGTGATTGTTGATACTGCCCGTTACCATTTCATAGCATGGAAAGAGCTGGCCAATGAGCTGGGTTTTGAATTTTCGGAAAAAGATAATGAGCGCCTCAAGGGTGTCAGCCGCATGAGGTCGCTCGATATTTTACTGGAGATTGGTGACCTTGACTTTCCTCAGGAGAAAAAAGAAGAACTGGCCAAAAAGAAAAATGAGAATTATCGTTCCTACATCCTGAAAATGACTCCGGATGAAATTTTACCCGGAGCCATGGAGTTCATTAAAGAAGTCAAGGAAAACAACATACTTACGGCAGTAGGTTCGGCCAGCAAAAATGCCATGACCATTCTTGACCGACTGCAACTCACATCATGGTTCGACGCCATTGTGGACGGAACCAAAGTGTCGAAAGCCAAACCAGACCCCGAAGTGTTTCTGAAAGGCGCTGAAGAATTGAAACTACAACCCGCGGATTGCGTGGTATTCGAGGATGCCGAGGCCGGAGTTGAAGCCGCATTGCGTGGGGGTATGAAATGCGTGGGGATTGGTTCGCCCGAAAATCTGGGTAAGGCTCACCTTGTAGTTTCGGGACTCCATGATATGAACATGCAAAAATTGTCACAATTATAGAACCAAGTGTGGTAACGATCTAATATTAATGCGGAATGCCCGCTTAATAAAAAACAGATGATGAGACAATATTTGAAGAAAGACGAGTGGCGAATTATTGAAGAAGGATTTAGTCCTGAACACCATAAAGCATCTGAAAGTATCTTCAGTCTTGGAAACGGACTGATGGGGCAACGCGCCAACTTCGAAGAAACCTGGAGCGGCCCGTCCCTCCGCGGAAGCTATATTGCCGGTGTTTACTATCCCGACAAAACAAGAGTGGGATGGTGGAAAAACGGCTATCCCGAATATTTCGCCAAAGTAATCAATTCACCAAACTGGATTGGAATTGATGTAAATATTGACGGGGAAACACTCGACCTTTTTAAAGTTCAAAAGGTTGAAGAGTTTAAGCGTATCCTCGACATGAAAAAGGGTATACTGAAACGCCAATTTACAGCAAAGCTTAACAACGGTCAACTGATTTCGGTCACAACTGAAAGATTTTTAAGCATGGAAAGGCCGGAGATTGGTGCTATCAGGTATTCAATCACGCCGGAAAATGATGATTGCAAGATTATCTTCACCCCATATATAGACGGAGATATAAAAAATGAAGACGCCAATTATGATGAGAAATTCTGGAATATTCTGAGTACCGAAGCTTCTGATTTTAAATCAGCTCTTCTGGCTCAAAACAAAAAAGCTGGATTTCAGGGTAGGATATGCAGCCGAAAGTGAATTAACCGGCGCTGAGGTTGAAGAAGTTCAGCCACTGAAAAACAATAACTTTGCGGGAAGCCATATTACTGTCTTCACAAAAAAGGGAGAAAAGATAATCATTAACAAATATGTAGCTGTCTGCAGTTCTCTTAATCACCCGGTCGAACAAATACTCCCAAATGCCAAACAGCAGGTTCAGGGAGCCGTAGCCACCGGATTCGATAAATTACTGGACGAACATATCCGGCACTGGGAAAACATCTGGAAACACAGTGATATAAAAATTTCCGGAGATGTAGCTGCTCAACAGGGCATCAGATTCAACATTTTCCACCTTAACCAGACTTATACCGGTCAGGATGAACGGCTAAATATCGGCCCAAAAGGTTTTACAGGTGAAAAATACGGTGGCAGCACCTATTGGGACACCGAAGCCTATTGCATCCCGTTCTTCCTGATGACAGCACCTCAGGAGGTCGTAAAAAACCTGCTCATATACAGATACAAACATTTGCAAAAGGCCATCGAAAACGCCGAAAAACTGGGCTTTACCAACGGCGCTGCCCTGTATCCCATGGTAACCATGAACGGTGAGGAATGCCACAACGAATGGGAAATAACTTTCGAAGAGATACATCGAAACGGGGCCATTGCCTTTGCCATCCACAACTATATTCGCCACACAGGCGACGAAGCTTATCTCGAAGATTACGGACTAGAGGTACTCATTGGTATTGCAAGATTCTGGAGCCAGAGAGCTACCTTCTCTCAAGAGAAAAAGCAGTTTGTTATACTGGGGTTACCGGCCCCAACGAATACGAAAACAACATCAACAATAACTGGTATACCAACAAAATTGCTCAATGGTGCCTCATCTATGCCAGGGAAGCCATTCGCATAGTCGAAAAAAACAACCCCAAACGCCTCGAAGAGATCCTCAAAAAAACAAATCTTGACCGCAGGATGGAAACAGGTGTATGGAAATCGATTGCCGGAAATTTATATTTCCCCTACAACAAAAATGATGAAGTGTTCCTCCAACAGGACGGGTATATGGATAAAGAACAAATTACAACCGATGAACTCAGCCCGTCCGTCCGCCCGCTTAACCAACACTGGTCGTGGGACCGGATACTTCGCTCATGCTTTATCAAACAGGCCGACACCTTGCAGGGCATATATCTTTTCGAGGAAGAATATGACACGGAAACCATCCGTCGAAACTTTGCTTTTTACGAGCCAAGAACCGTCCATGAATCGTCGCTTTCGCCATGCGTTCACAATATTCTGGCAGCCAGGACAGGTAATATCGAAAAGGCTTACGAGCTATACCTGCGAACCAGTCGTCTTGATCTTGACGACTACAACAACGAAGTACACGAAGGATTGCACATTACCAGCATGGCAGGCACCTGGATGTCAATTGTGGAGGGCTTTGGCGGAAAACGGGTCTACAATGACGGGAAACTGCGTCTGGCCCCCATTATTCCCAAACAGTGGAAAGAATATGCTTTCAGGATACGCTTCAGAGGAAACGATCTGGAAGTAAAAGTAAACCAGGAACAGGTTGAAATTACCTGCCATGGTGCAGGTAAAACCACCCTTCTGCTCTATGGAAAAGAAATCAGTATACCGGCAGGCAAATCTGCCACGAAACCATTAAATGCTAAGTTTTATGCGAAAAGTTAATCTTGTTTTAATATTAGTACTCATTGCTCTGACGAATTTACTGAGCAATGTAAATGCAGCCCGGAATATTAAAGACCGACTTGAACCTTCCTCCTGGTGGATCGGGTTTAAAAATCCGGTTGTTCAGTTAATGGCTTACAGTGAGGATATTGGACTGCTAAGACCGGAAATTAATCACCCGGGCCTTACCATTAAGCGAATTATCGGCGTCGAGAATCCAAATTATCTGTTTATCGACGTGCTGATTGATGAAAAAGCCAAACCCGGGGTGGTCGAAATCCTGTTTAAAGATGGCAACAAAGTTCGGAAAACAATGTCGTTACAACTGAATGAACGCAAAAAAGGATCGGCCCGACGCCAGGGATTCAACAGCTCTGATGCCATCTACCTGCTTATGCCCGACCGTTTTGCCAATGGCGACCCGACAAACGACGATGTGGAAGGTATGCTGGAAAAAGCCGATCGCAAAGCACCCTACGGTCGCCATGGCGGTGACCTCAAAGGCATAATGAACCATCTTGACTATATTGCCGATATGGGGTTTACCGCAATCTGGATCAATCCCGTACTGGAAAACGATATGCCTGAGTCGTCCTATCACGGGTATGCCACCACCGATTACTATAAGATCGACCCCCGTTACGGAACCAACGAGGATTACAAAAAACTGGTGGAGATGGCCAACAGTAAAGGCCTCAAAGTTATCAAAGACATGATTTTCAACCACTGCGGAAGCAAGCATTGGTGGATGGACGACCTCCCTTCTGACGACTGGATCAATTATGATGGTTTTGTACGTTCCAATTACCGATTATCAACCATCTCGGACCCCAATGCTTCCAGGGCCGATCTGAAACTGGCAACCGAGGGATGGTTCGACACTTCTATGCCGGATCTGAACCTGCGCAATGAACTTCTACTCAATTATCTTATTCAAAACAGCATCTGGTGGATAGAGTATGCAGGTTTGCAGGGCATTCGTCAGGACACCTACCCTTACCCCGATAAGCATGGTATGGCAGAATGGAACAAACGCATCAATCTTGAATATCCTAATTTCAATATTGTTGGTGAAGCCTGGATTGGTGAACCTTCCAAACTTTGCTACTGGCAAAAAGACTTCCCCAACAGCGACGGTTTCAATTCTCATCTGAAAACCATCATGGATTTCCCGCTGATGGATGCAATGCACATAGCATTTAACGAAAAGGGAGGCGGATGGAGCGACGGACTGATACGTCTTTACAATGTCTTGGCCGACGATCACCTCTATCCGGATGTCAATAATATGCTGGTGTTTCCTGAAAACCATGATGTAGGAAGAATCTTCACCATTCTGAAAGAAGACCCTCGCAAAATGAAAATGGTTACCGCTTTCTTTGCAACCATCAGGGGAATCCCCCAGTGGTACTACGGAAGTGAAATACTGATGACAGGAAACGGCTATGACGGCCATGCGCACATCCGTCACGATTTTCCCGGTGGCTGGCCTGGAGACGAAATCAATGCTTTTACGAGTAAAGGCCGAACCGACGAGCAAAACGAAATGGTGGATTATCTTTCTAAAATCCTGAATTTCCGGAAAAACAGCAAAGCCATACATCATGGAAAAACACTCCATTTTGTGCCGGAAAATAATGTATACGTTTATTTCCGCTATCTGGAAGATGAGGCCGTTATGGTAATCCTCAACAATTCGGACAACGAAGCACGCACAATATCAGGCAAACGCTTCGATGAGATATTATCGCAATACAGTAAGGGGACAGATGTTCTGACAGGAGAAAATTTAAGTGCACTCGATAGTTTTAAAATTGATGCCAAATCGGCAAAAATTATAGAATTAAAATAATGAGTTAATCCCTCAGCGGGCTTGTAGCAAT
>NZ_AHZV01000036.1 GCF_000250735.1 Anaerophaga thermohalophila str. Valhall | reverse complement strand
TCCTGAGTTCCGCATTGGGACACCCAAATTAAAATCCGAAGAGATCGGCAAGTATTTTTTGTTCCCGGGTTAATAGTAGAGTTTCTGTGTAAGTCCTGCCAGTTGTAGGATCTGTAATTTCTACGGCATATATTGTTTTGGCAATTTCGATTGCTTGTTCACAGCTCAAATCAGCTTGTTTTACCTTCAGTTGTCTTTCAAGCTCTTTGTAGACCTTATATGCCACGAAGTTAATAGTAATGTGTGCTTCAATTCTTGATTGTAACCTGTGGTATATCGGTCTAATTTTTAAATCATGTTTAGAGACTCGAAAAGCCTTCTCGATCTTCCAAAGCTGCCCATAATTATTAATTATCTTCTCCTTTGATAGGGTTGTGTTGGTGAGGTAGCCCTTCAGCCCATCCCATTGAGCATCTTGTTCGTATTTCTGCTTATCTATACTGATTTCAACATTGCCTTCAAGTTTTAAATACTTGTTATAGCCTCTGTTATTTATTGAAGATTTGGTTAGTTTCCCGGATTTAATTTTTTGTTTCAGTTTTACCAACCCTCTTTCCCGGTTGTAACGGTCCTTACTTGCACGTTTTTCAGTGTATCCTATTACCAGCCTTAATCCATCAGGTTTCCTAATTATAGCACTTGTTTTATCGGATAAATCCAGAGAAAGTATTTTCTTCTTTATAGATGCACTTTCGTTCTTTATGCGAGCGCCCAAAATAAACTCATAACCCTTTTCTATCAGGTCTTTTACGTTACCGGTTGATAGTAGTCCGGAATCGGCAATAACAACTAATTTATTCAGGTTATACTTCGTTTTAAAGGAATCTATTATAGGCAGCATGGTATGTCCTTCAAACTTGTTGCCTTCATGAATCTCGTAGGCTAATGGATAACCCTCCAAGCCAACTAGAAGGCCAAGAATGATTTGAGGGTTTTGGTGCTTTCCTTCCTTTGAAAATCCACGTTTCCTGATCTCATCTTCGTCATCAATTTGAAAATAAATCGTTGTTACATCGTAAAACACAACGCTCATTGCCCCACCCAGTATCTTTCGTGTGTGATTAAAACTTATTTGCTGAAGCTGTTCCTTGTGGTCTTTGTAAAGTTTATCTAGGTATCGGTATATTTTATCTTCGTTAATGCTTATTGAAAAGTAACGTTGAAGATGCTGTGTAGTCTTTAATTTGCTTGCTGGATGAGATAGCCGCACAAGTACTAGCTGCCTGAGAAGATCGCTCTTTACCTCGTCAAAACCAATCTCTGAATATATTCGACCAAGCAAAAGATTAATGCCTTCTATTGTTATGCTATTGATGCTTTGTTTTACCGCATCTTTGAATGAATGGCCTGCGAAATTAATTGTTTGTTGGCCTCTGTAGTGTTGGATGAAGTCATGCCCATCTTTAAATAATCGCTCAATTTCAGTTGAATCATTAGAGCTGCCAATGGTTTTTACCAATCGGTATTTACCAGTACTCTTATCTACGACCTGAACACTGATGACTCCACTTTTATTTTTCTTTTTTCGAACAAACATGGTGTAAAAGCAGCCTCTGGGACACCCAAATTTACACCTAAAAATACATTAAAAAATTGATTTATTGATATTTAATTTTTGGGCGAGAAAAAAGTGCGGAACTCAGGAAAAA
>NZ_AHZV01000037.1 GCF_000250735.1 Anaerophaga thermohalophila str. Valhall | reverse complement strand
TCGATAACTGATAATTGAGAAAGATCCATGCCCCATGCCCTCTGCCCCTTGCCCTCTGCCCTTGCCCTCTGCCCTTGCCCTCTGCCCTTGCCCTCTGCCTGTCAAACTTCCGCATGCAAGTTACCCTCATCTGCCGAAAATCATTATTTTTGCTGCAACAATTATCCCTGCCTCAACCATTGTTGACTTCAAATTCTATCAATTATGCGTTACCCGTACAATCTGACACTTGCATTAGTAATTTTTCTGATTTTTGGTTTCTCTACAAACGGACAGGATAAACCCGACTGGCAGAACGGCGTTCCCGAAGCATGCACAAGCATTACCGTAGGCAAACTGGCAACTTTCGACGGCTCGGTCATGACCTCACACACAGACGATAGTCACCGAACACGTGCCTGGATGGATATTGTCCCTGCCGAAAGACACGGAAGACGTGATAAAGTAACCATGTACAAAAGAGAAGCCGATGATTCCGGCCCTATGCCGGCCTATAAACACACCCCTGTAGGGGAAATTCCCCAGGTAAGAGAAACATACGGTTATATCAATACCGCCTATCCATGTATGAATACCCAACAACTGGCTATTGGAGAATCCACTTTCGGCGGCAGGGAATCATTGGTTTCCGATAAAGGACTGATCGATTGCCAGCGCCTGATTAAACTAATGTTGCAACGATGCTCCACCGCACGTGATGCCATAAAAACAGGCGGCGAACTACTCAAAAAATACGGCTGGAATGATGCCGGAGAATGCCTTACCATAGCTGACACAAAAGAAGTCTGGCACATGGAAATTGTGGGCCCCGGCCAGGGGCAGGTAGGCGCCATCTGGGTGGCACAACGCGTTCCCGACGATGAAGTAAGTGTAAATGCGAATGCTGCACGCATTCAGGAAATTGACCTGGAAAACGAAGATTACTTCATGGCCTCTGAAAATGTTTTTGAAGTGGCTACCGACAGCATGTGGTGGAATCAGGCAACCGGTCCTTTTCGCTTTGCTGATGCCTATGCTCCTGAAAGTCGCGAGTCGTTGGCAGCACGCCGGAGAGAATGGCGCGTTTTATCCATGATGAATCCATCGCTCAATCTCGACCCCGAAGCCCGTGATTATCCTTTTTCTGTAAAACCGGCAGAAAAAGTCACATTGGACAAGATGATAGAAATCTTTAAAGATTACTACGAAGGCACACCATACGATATGATCAGCCACATCAAAAAAGTGACCGAAGAAGGCGACACCATCCCCCACCCTCTTGCCAGTCCATTTATGCCTTACGACGCATACGACCTGTTCGATATCCATGGTGGATGGGGCGATCTGGGCGAGCGAACCATTGCCCGTTGGTATACCATGTACGCCACCATCACGCAGAGTCGCGACTGGCTGCCCAACGAAATTGGAGGACTGGTTTGGCTGGCTCAGGATAATGTAGCCACATCGGTATACATACCGGTGTATTGTAGCGTTACTGACCTTCCTGCTTCATACAAATACCCTGGTCGAAAGGGGTTCAGCCGCCAATCGGCATGGTGGGCCTTTAACCGGCTGAGTACACTCGCATCGCAACGATGGAATGAAATGCGATACGATGTAGACAGTGTAATGGTTCCCCTTCAGAAAGAAATCTTTGAAAGTCAGGTACAGGCCGAAAAAGAAGCTATGAGCATGCGTACCAAACACACCATTGACCATCTGACCCGGTATACCATAAGCTGGGGTAACAGAGTAGTTAATGAAGCATGGAAATTAGGAGATTTCCTCTGGACCAAATACGATGAAAAATTCTAAGGTGGCAGACGCTACGCACGGTTAACCGACCGCCCGGCTCTTCCGCTTTGCTCCGCAAAAAATACCAAAACTTCCCCACAAGAAAATAGCGGATTCCTTGCAATCAAAGAGGCAGAACCGAATCTGATTTGCCATCAAAAACAAACATGATTATCATTCCAATACTCTGTTAAACTTTTACATTTGTTTGGTAAGGTAAAGACGCCCAATTTGGGCGTCTCTACCTCTCATAATAAAAACTTTGCGTCATTGCGTCTCTGCGGTTAGGCTTTTTTTAACGGACTATTGCGTTCAAGACGCGACACTAATGTTCATAAATCATCTTGCGTGTCATACCGCCGTCCACGTAGATGTTTTCGGCATTCACAAAATCGTTTTCGGGCATACAAAGCCAGAGAATAAGTGAAGCAATATCCGAAGGTTTTCCAACTCTTCCGCTGGGATGTTGGGAATGATCGTTAGGCCTGAGTTCTTCGGGGCTGCCGTTGTGTATCCAGCCGGGACTGATACTGTTAACGGTGATTCCGGTACCGGACAACGAATTGGCCAACGCGTGTGTAAGAGAAACAATTCCGCCTTTTGAAGCACCATAAGCTTCTCCGCCAGGCTCCGACATAAGATGTCGCGTAGAGGCAATCTGAATAATACGTCCGTATTTCCCATCCGGATGCATTTTGGCAAATTCACGGGCACAAATGAAAGCGGCTCGAAGATTACTGTTGATGATGTAGTCCCACTCTTCTACGGAGAGTTCTTTGAGAGGTTTGAACCGGCTCAGACCGGCATTGTTGATCAGGATGTCGGCGTTTCGCCATTCCACTTCGATTTGTCTGAAAAATTTTAATATCTCGCCGGCATCGGCCAAATCGAAGTGGGAAGTTTGAATCCAGGGGTAATGTTGTCGCAGATCATCCAAAGCTTTTTTGTCTTTATCGATTACCCAGACTTTGGCACCGGATTCCTCGAGGGCAATGGCTATGGCTTTTCCTATTCCTTTGGCGCCACCGGTTACAATGGCGCGTTTGTCTTTTAACCTGTGTTCCATAATGGTTTTCTGAATATTTCTTCTTTAAGATAAGAACAATATTCAGAAAAAACCAGAATTCACTTATCAGAAATTAAACATCCAGTCCTCAATTGGAAGGATTTCTTCTTCATAGTCTTCTTCCAGGTAATCGATTAAAACAGTATTGTTTGCTCCTGTACGGAATTTTTCAACATCCAACATCCAATCTTCAACAAGTTCCATTGTTTCATCAAATTCTTCAAAAACGCTTTCATCAATATTAAAAACGTTTGTACCGGCATTGTTTGTTTCAGGTTTTTCAAATGCTGAGGGATCTAACATCCAGTCCTCAATCTCTGTAAACTCACTTTCAGCATCAAATTCGTCAATATCCAGCATCCACGACTCAATCGCTATGTTTTCTTCGGTTACCTCGTTCAGGTAAGCCATCAAACCGGCTGTTCTGTTATTAGCGAAACGCTTTTCAGGTTCAACAGTATTATTTACTGCATTAATAGTGGTAGTCAGGGATAAGCTAATCAGTAAAAAAATGGCTGAAGTTTTCATTTCTTGTCCTCCTGTTTAGTTAGTAATTGCGTTGTTGATCTACCTTCTGCAACAGGCATACCAAAAACAATAACTTACTAATTTACAATTATTTATGAAATAAAAATTCAACCAGAATAGTATGGGAAATGTGCGAATGCGTAACAAGGTTGTGTTCGAAATCGAACAGACAGATGGAGGTTAAGACGGAGTTTGGATGTAAGTTAGTCTGAAAAGTGCATTATCCGGCTTACTTTATGATTTAAAGCCGGATAATTCACTTTCAGCCTTAGTCTAATCATCTTTACTTCTTTGTTCAATTCTGTAGGTTTTGGTAGCGATATGCTCCTGACCAAACATATCAATTGCTTTTACTTCAATGGTATGTTCCCCTTCGTCCAGGTTATTAAATATTCGACCTGTCCATAAATGGGAGCATTCTGAAGGATTGGAGGGACGTTTTCCGGGAAAAAGTTCTTCAGTAAAATCCCATTCCTGCACCATGTGTATGTAGGCCGGGTCATAAGTATTGATAAAATGCATTTTATGCCACTCGCCCTTATCCACCCGGTAAATAACAGAGTCTTTCTCGCTCCCCATATAAAAGTTGACGGCGATACGTGCAGTCAGATGTTCATTTTGGGGTACAACTTTCGGTGCATAGATGTGCATTTGATGCTGAGCAGGACGACCGGCTGCCTTGTATCTGACAGAATACTGATTTCCCTTAAAAGTCAGAAATGCATAGCCTTTTGGTGTGCCGTCTCTCATGGTTGAAACCGGAATTCCCTCTTCGTTCAGATGGCCACTGTACCAGTCGCCCGATGTAGTGCCTGCATTATATTCATGATGTTCGCCGGTCTGCCTCCAACCATCTTCACGTCTGAAAAAATACTGGTTTTGGATGTGAGTATGTGCCGAAAGTGACAGGGTGTAAGGATAGTCCTCCAAAAGGGCAAACAGTTTATCACGGTCTTCATCGCGAAACGAATCGCCAAATTCCCCCTCTTCCAGAGGAATATGAAATGCCAAAACGATAAGATGATCGTTGGGAACAAATTTTAAATCGTTCTCCACAAATTCGAGCTGATCTTCACGAAATCCGCCCCAATACCCCATGCCGTCACGGGGATCGGGATAAAGAATATCATCCAGAACAATAAAATGAACCTTGCCGTGGTTGAAGGCATAATTAGCTGGTCCGAAATGTCTTTCAAAAGTTTCATCCGACAAAGAATCGGATTCTGCATCATAGTTCATGTCGTGATTCCCCATGACGTTGAACCACGGAACGCCTATCTCTTTCACAGCATCGCGGTAGGGATTGAACAGATCAAGATTATCGCCTACCAGGTCTCCCAGTGTCAAACCAAAAGCCACATCATTGATTCCTTTAACCTCCTTCACAACCCCCCTGTAAAAGAAATCAACTTCTTCTTCTGAATACGGCTGGGGATCACCGAAAGCCAGCATTTTGAAATTTTCACGGTAAACGTCAGGAATGAGGCCAAAGTCCACCGAACGTGGCAACTTCCCGGTGGAGGCAACCCCCTCATACTTTAAGCCGGGCGAACCTTCCGGTTTGTGGATATAGAAAAACTGAGGCTGATTATATTCGTTTACAGGAAGAGCATATCCCGAAGGTTTGATGACAAAGAGAATATTGTCGTCGCCTGCCGGAATTTCATATTTTCCTTTCTTATCGGTAAGTACCACCTCTACTCCGTTTGACACGGCCACATTTTCAAGGCCCTTCTCGCCTTTGTCTTTCTTCTGGTTTTGATTGACATCCTCATAAACAAAGCCGGTAGCAGGGCTTTGTGAAAACGTGCAGGACAATCCGAAGAAGACTGATAATAAGAGATTGATGTAGAATTTCATTATTCGGTTAAATTTATAATAAATCCCAAATTAAGGAAAAACGGATTAAAAACCGACTTAACCAGATAAATTTAAGAAAAAATTAAACTAAACTGTCAATGTCGGCTCTGCCCCCCTGTTATTGCAAAATTGGCTTGGGGGCTGGGGTGAGCGACCTGCCAGTTTCGATAAATTGGAACAGGTCGTGTATGGGGACAAAGCGTGGGCTTTCATCAGGTTAAAGCTGTTTTTAATTGTTATATCAAATCAATTTGTATTAACCAATCCTACAATGAAATTTGTCTTACAAATTAAACTTCAATTATATGCCATTCGTTGCTGTCTATTTCTGCTTTATTTATGCGGTCTTCTCTAACAGCAAAGCATAAAAGGTGCGTAGGGCGGCTAAAACCAACATGGAGCATTTTTAACGTTTTCTCATGATTTTTTCTTGCATTTGTTAAAATATCTATATAACGCTTTGATTCATAACTTTTATCAAAATAAGACTCCATATACAACGTGGCTGTATGCGTTTCGCCTTTTACTGAATGAACCGTCCCCACTTCAATGGCAATGTCTTTATATTTCTGGTTTTCGGACTTAAAAATATACCCTTTATTTTCAGCATCCTCAGTGTAATTGCTCTTTGAGGCCTCTGGCGGTTCATTTAAAAATTCATTGACTTTATTTTCATTAAAATCATTAAAAATTGCAGGAAGATATTTTTTAATGTCTTTTCTAACATCATTTATGACATCTGAATTGTAAATTTCCGGAGATTTATAAATTTGTGTGATCCAACAGGAAATTTTATTTAACAGACATTTTAATTTGCCCTTACTTTCCAGGATTTCAAAAAGTGATGTTTTTGTATAGCTACGCTCTTGAGTAATCTGTTGGATTTCTTCTTCAATTTGTTTATTAATAACCACTTTTCTTTTTACACCACCTCTATCCAAAACCTCCAACAAAGCATTAATAATTGAATCATAATATATTTTTGCCCCTTTTTCCTTATCAGCTTCATTTTTTCGCAGATAAAATTTTAAGTTATCATATGCCAGTTTGTTTTTAACCGCTTTCTTTTCAAAGCCGGGGAAATAAGAACTGATATTTAATTTCCCTTCATCAATTTCTTTTTTTGTGCGTTCTTTAGCAATCCACCCTATTGCTTTATATACAGGATTTTTATTTTTTAATTCTTCTATCCATTTATCTTGTTTGTCATGAATTATTTCTACAAACTTTTCTAAAACCTTATATTCTTCCCCCTGTTTAAAAACTAATAAATGAGGTTTACAAGTTTTGTTGCCTGAGCCACTTTTCAAATTAAGACTGCCGTCAACTTTTAACTTATCCAGAACACAGGATATCTCATTTCCAAATCGTTTACTATCTGATATTCTCAATATTTTTCTTCCGTCTTTTCCCGGTTGCCAAACAATTTCTTCCTTAACTGAAAAGTCATAAATTGATTGATTCGGGTCTCCAAAATATTGGATAATGGTATCCGTATTTTTAAATAAATCTTCGATGACTTTTAATTGATAGGAATCGGTATCCTGCATTTCATCGACAAATACATATTTGAATCGGTTTGAAAAAGTTTTTTTCAAAATCTTTTTATTTTGCGAAATGTACCATAAACCAAGAGAGTAAGCATCATCATAATATAAGTAACCTTCTTTTAAAGTTGGATATTTTATTGAATGAATAAATTTATATCTGTCAGTACTTTCATTTTTCGCTAAATAATTATTTTGAGTAATATCGGCTTTATAAAAAATCATATCTTCCTGAAAATCAAAAACTATCTTGTTAAAGTATTCAAATTTTTCTTTATTAATTATTTTTGTCTTTTGACCAATAGGAAATGTTTTTGGAAGTTTGCTTTTTATTTGGTGAAAAATCCATTTGTCCTTACTGTAATCGTTTCTAACTTCCCTATAATAATTAGTTTTGACTTTCTTTGTAACTATATCAATACCAATACTATTAAACGGAGTGCCAAATCTTTTTATATAAGCTGGCTTTGCCAAAAATTTATCCACAAATTTCTGAAATGTTCCAAAGAAATTAGGATAGTTGAAGAGTTTATCACCTGCAATACCTGCCTTTTTCTTTATTTCATCAATGGCAACATTGGTGTGGGTTAGAACACAAATTCCCCGATTATCGTCAAAAGGCATTCGGTTAGCCAAAATCAATAATTTGGCAAGCAAAACGGTTGTCTTACCACTACCCGGGCATGCAACAACATCGCATGATTTATCCAACTCCTCAATTACTTTAACCCGTTCGCTACCTTCACCGCCAAATGTTTCACCTTCAGATAACAGGATTCTTTCAGCCATTTTTATTTCATCAGCAGTAACCGGTTTCATTCCGTGATATTTGTATTTGAAACATGATTAATGGCATCAACGATGTACGCTAAGTATTCATCAGCTAAAATTCGCTTTTTTGATTCTTCTTTATCGATACTAATAATCTCTGAAAAAATCTGTGCAGTAATTGCTTTTGATACTTGTTTTTCTTTCAGGTGTTTATATATTTCAAACGCAATTCTTGAATTCTTATCCCCTTCATCAATATCTTTTGTCCAATTTACAAAACATTTTTTCTGTTCTTCTGTAATTTCTTTTGGAATGACAAACTCATTTTCATCATTAAATATTTCCTGGTAAAAATTCTCATCAGTAGAGTTTTTTATCTTTTGAGCGATTAAAATCGCATGGAAAATTTCTTTTTGGAATTTGCCTAATGCGATGACATATTCTAATGTTTTGTGTTTAGAAATAAATATTTGCAGGTTCTGTTTATTCCATCGTTTCTCTATATCTTTTATTTTATCCTCTTTATTTTTATCTTTATCGGAAATGATTGAAACAGGAATATCAAGCCATTCGTTTTTATATTTCTCATCATCTTTATCTTGTCTCAAAAATATTTTCGCATAGCGTTTGTAAGCAGTGCTTCCAACATTAACAATAGAAACTCCATATCCATGCAACGGTGTTCCAATAATTTCGGCAATGGTGGGTATAAGTATATTTTCAGCATCGCCTTCTACAATTATAACACCACGTGCAAAAAACAAATTGGCTTTTGTTGCATCCAGAAAACGCTCCAAAAATTTATAATCTCCCTGATTTAACTGGGTGTCATTATGCCCCATTGGAAAGACTTTATCATTTTTACAAATAAAAAGATTTTCGAGTGGGATTTTTGAACCCAAAGTTATACTATGTGTAGTAAGTATCAGTTGTTCTTCGTTTTCCTTTGTTCTAAAATATTCTATCAATCTTAGCTGAGCCTGTGCATGTAAATGTGCTTCAATTTCTTCAACTAACAACAACTTTAAACTATCTGCTCTGGAATATTGTAACAACAGCAATTCGGTAGCAATGAATAACAGATTTAAAGCGCCCAGGCCGCTTTTATCTTCTGCCAGACTAAGACTTAGCTTTTGCAGAATATTATTGAGGTCGCTTTTTGAAATTTCAATCCTGGTATCTCTAGTTGAATCCTCATCAAATTCTCCTTCCGGGAAAAATGCATTCAAATATTCTTTAATATCTGTTTTAATTTTACCAGCATTAGCATTGTTTTCATTTTCAGATGGTTTGAAATATTCTTCAATCAGCTTATTTGCCTCAATGATGTATTTTTCCAGTTTATGCACTTTTGTCCCATGGTGTTCAACAGTATGATTTTCATATTCTTGTAAATCTTTATTAAAAGCCGGATAATTTTTAAGAATTTGAGCTAGACGTGATTTATAGCCCGGTGTTAATTCGGCTTCGGCATCTCTTAATGGTTTAAGATAAGTTACGCGTAAAAGATCCCTTGCCTCTCCATCCATAGGTGATCCTTCACTATCTGCGCCAGCCTTGAAGTTAACAATTACCCGATTATCTTTATTTTCGGCAGTTAGCCACACTTTTAGCTCATATTCACCTTTATCGTTAAAACCTATCCATTCTAAAAAATTTGCAGCTTCCTCTGGTTTAAAGTTTTTAAAAACAGCTTCAATTTTAAGTTTTCTGGTTCTGAACTCTTCACTTTTACCAGGATCCTTATGAAAGTCATAAGGCTCCAAAGCAATATATTCCCGACTCTGAGTAAGCAACAGATGTTTAATCGCATCAATAATTGCAGTTTTCCCACTGTCATTTTCGCCGATCAATAGATTGACACCGGGTTTAAAGTTTA
The DNA here is from genome assembly GCF_000250735.1 of Anaerophaga thermohalophila str. Valhall. GTDB lineage: Bacteria > Bacteroidota > Bacteroidia > Bacteroidales > Marinilabiliaceae > Anaerophaga > Anaerophaga thermohalophila_A. The sequence goes on along the minus strand of NZ_AHZV01000037.1, from coordinate 8,395 downwards.
CTTCGAGGCCGGGATTTGCCTCAGAAATTTCTCCACCGTCTTTTGTGGCGTATTTCCTGAAATTCCATAATTTTAGTTGGGCTAAATACATGATAATTTACTTTTCCAGGGATTCCTTAATTATTCTAACTTCCTCAACCTCCTCCATGGCCTCTAAGTTTTTGCGCACCGGCGATGCTGCATCGTACAATTTATTGAATACCTTGGTAATGATTTTCATTTTCTCTTCATCTGGCATCTCATCTTTTATCTCCGGCAAATCGTCCAGGTATTTTAAAATATTGCAGCCGGCTTGTTTGATTTCGTTTTCAAAATAGAGTTCGTACACCATGCCATCTATGAGTTGCTCGAAGTAGAAGCTCATTTTATCGGTGGGTTGGGATTTGAGGAAGAGGATGTAATCAACAATTATTTCAAATGCTTTTGTTTTACTTTTGAGTATTAATGGCAATTCCTCAATAGTGGCTTTTTTTAATGTATAAGCACCACCGGCGGTCATTACCCCAATAAATTTGAAATAGTATTCCATTAAATTACTATTAAGTAATGCCAAAATGTACTTTAAAGAAACTTTCTCAGAAGCAAGAAAAAATCCACCACTTGTTAAATAATGCTTTTTATTATCGAGTGTGAAGCCCCATTTGTCAGCTGTTAATGGCCATACTATCTTATCTTTTTCAAAAAGGGGATAATATGAGGCTGCACATCTTTGAAGTGCATACCATTCATATCTAATGCCCGTTTCTTCCTTGTTCCTTTGATTTAGTTTATCATAGTGATTAATCAAATGTAAATAGATATCATTATAATTTGCTTTTAGTTCTTCTTCTGCTAATTCTGACGCTCCATTTATTGTTTTTTCTTCATGCAAAGGAAAATGCCATGGAATAAATAATAATTGAGCATCACTTAATAATGGTTTGAATTTTTTTATCTCACGACCTTTAATTAACGGTTTTAATACCTCTGCATTTTCAAATTCTACATTATTTGACAACACAAAAGCAGGGTCATAACCAGTAGTAACACCTCGTTTAATTTCAACACCATTAATATCTTTAATTTTTTGGCCAAGTTCCTCAACTCTATTCTTAATTTTTAATTCATTGCTTTCTAAAAAATTCCATTCTTTTTCATTAAAGAGGTTTTGTTTGAATTGTTTGCTTTCTTCAATACGTTTATTAAACTCTTTTCTCCACTCTTTTTCTTTGTAAAATTCAGAATAAATGAATTTTTGTTCTTGATTAGATTTTATATTTGAGATATTCATTACAGTGCTTGAAACCAACACTTTTTCAAAAATTTCAACTTGTTCAAAATTTATAATAGAATTGATTTTATGCTTTAGGAGATATTTTCTTAGAAATTTCCCATATCCTGTATTGAAAAATTTATTTGTTGAAATAAAAGATAGATTACCATTATGATGAAGAATTTTTAGACCTTTTTCAAAAAAGTAAACACTTAAATCAGCAGAACCTGAATAAACTTCGTATATTTTTTTCAAAATAAATGCAATGTGCTTCAGTTTTTTATGTTCTACATACGGTGGATTCCCAATCACTACATCAAAACCACCTTTCTCCTTCCAAACCTCATGAAAAAAAAGTTTAAAATCAAAATCAATTTTATACCCTACCATTTCAGAAACAAACTGCAATTGCTCCTGTATCTTGGTATCAATTATTTGTTTTTGTTCCTGTTTTTTTTCTTTATCTGTAATATGAAAATATGCTGTTGTTAAATTTTCAATTTCAGTGGCTAATGCATCGTTAATTGCGGTGCCGTCAGGAATATTAATCAAGGAATTTCCCTGAACAATTTTGTATTCGAGGTTTGGTAGTGGTTCTATTTTATCTATTCTTTCTTCGTCCACAACCATTGAAAGCCACAAACGCAGTTTGGCAATTTCCACGGCTCCGGCATCAATGTCCACACCGTAAATAGAGTTTTGTATGGCGTTTAATTTAAAGCGGTAGGCACTGCGCTGAGTATCCCAATCATCCTGATTGGGCAAAGGGTTCCAATTACCCTGATTGGATTCTCTTAAACCGAAAGCTTGAGAACCATCCCCCATCCCCATGCTGGAAGTATGGGACACTTTAGGATTATCTTTAATATATTGCCGTATTTTATGCAATTGTTTTTCGCTTCTGATAATATGATCAAATGATTCGTGCATCCATACCTGTCCGGAATTTCCTGTTATTTTATTTATTTCATTGGCTGTGAACGACTTCCATGAATGGGTTATTTTATCCAAAGTCCAATCTCCTTTGGGAATAACTATGACATGCACATGGTTAGGCATAACAATAAATTCATCAAGGAAATAGCGTTTACCTTCGAAATGTTTTAAAGCTTTTTCAACAAGTTCTTTTATTTCAGGTTGAGCTAAAACACAAGAACCATAACCTTTATCAAGTAATTCATCGTAGCGTTTTGAAAAAAGTTTATGATATTCAATTCTTGCTTGTTTAGGAAGTTTTTTTAGTTCTGATGTATCCTTAATTTTATAACGTGATAACCAGTTTTCACGGTCTCTTTTTATTTTGGCTTTTGCACTGTCAGGAATAGAATCGGCTAAACGGAAAGTCACAAAATAGGCAACGCCTTTCTGACTCCAGTGCGGAAGGTCTCTTTCGTGAATTTCGGTTTCAGCATTTTTGTCGAAGTATATTGTGCCCCAATCATCCTGATTGGGAAGTGTATTCCTATCATCCTGATTGGTTTTTCCCAAGCTGGAAGCTTGGGACACTATAAATGGGGTTAATAGTTTTCTGAGTTTTACAATTTCATTCATAATGCCTACAGGAAAAGCACCGGAACCTACCGCCGGGTCGCAAATTTTTATGTCTTCAAGTGCTTTATCAATAGCATTGGCATGTTGTTTTATGCTGTCTGGTATTTTTTTGTTTTCGGCTGTATTTTTTAATTTTCCTTCAGCAACAGCTATATCTTTATCGATAATATGTTCGCCGTAATGAATGAAAGTTTCGAGGTCTGCTTTCCAATCATTCTCGTTGGATATTCCCAGGCTGGAAGCCTGAGACACTAAAAAATAAAGCAAACTTTGCTGTGCCATGTAGTGCACAATTTCACGAGGCGTGTAAAAAGCTCCTTTGCTTTTCCGTTCAGTTACATCCAGCATCCGTTCAAATACTTTACCCAGCATTTCGGGGTCGATGGCAACTTCGGTTTCCAGCGGCTCATCTTCTTTCACCGTGAAATTGTATAGGTCGAAAACATCCAGAATTCCGGTTCCTTCTTCATCCCCTTTTCGGTTGGAAAAAATTTCATTTGAAATAACAATATCGGTTTTTTGCCAGTCGTAAAATTCAATGGGGTCGAATAAACCTCCATTTAAAAACGGAATGCGTGTTTTAAAACGTTCGTAGTAATCGGTTACCCGTTTTTTGCTCAGGGCATCGTAAAACAGGTATTCAAGGTAATCGTTAAAAAAGTTTTCTCCTTTCTTCGTTTTATTGAACAAACTTCGTAAAAAGTTTTTATCACCTTCACCATATTTTTCTTTTTCTTCAAGCCCCAACCAGCCTTTCTTCTGTAAGAAATACAGAAACACGATTTGCCCGAGCAGTTTTTTGGAGAAATTCAGAATACTGATTTCCTTGCTTTCGAACTCATCCTTAACAGTTTTATCTCGTTTTACAACATTTTCAATTTCATCCACCAGGTTAAACAGCAGGGCTTTGTATTTTTCGTAAAATTCATCTGAAACTGCTTCAATGCTAAAGGCATCTTCAATATCGGAAAGGTAAGGAGCATGGTCGTTCTTCAGCAAGTCTATCAACTGCCGTTGTGCGGTATGGCTTTTACCAGATTCGCCAACCATAAAAGATGAACGTTTGGCAGGCGTCAGTTCATCTTTTTTCTTTTCAAGGCTGTACTGCATTTTAATAAACGAAAAGCGCCATTCACTTGATTTTTCTGTTGTAAATGCTACCAATGCAGCATCTTTACCTTTGTCGTTCAGATACCATCGCACAAAATTTCGTTGTGTACTTCGAGCATAGTCAATGGAATGGTCACGTTTGAGTTTTATAATTAAAACATCAATCAGATTGCCTTCTTCATCTTCGTATTTGCCCAAACGTTCGTAAGAAGCAATAAAGTCCTCAAAAGCTTTAGGGATGTTATAACCGGTGCGTAGAAACTCCGCCTTTTGCATGTTTTTCAGCAGGTTGCGTATAAAATAACTGAATTTATCTTTATCGAAAGGATTTTCAAAAACTTCGGTGATGATATTTTTAGCTTCGTATAGTTTCATATTGTGCGACTACTTTATTAAATACTCAGATAAAATAACTTCTTTTGGTATACTCATCGAAACATCTTTTGCCGATGCAGTCTGATTGAAAAATTGCTCAGGTAAGTTGCGTTTAATAGCTGCAAGAATTTTCATCGGGTTGGTTTCATCTTTTATTTCTGTAAAAATTCGTTTTGCCACGGTTTTTGGCATTGCACCTTCATCGAGCATATCCCTCACTTTTGCGAGATATTCATCATCTGTATCAGTGAATCCATTATAGCGTTTAATTTCTTTGGCATCCAGAATTTTCCTGATTCTTGTTGCATTATCCCTGCCTCCTTTTTTGGTACTTTCTTCCACTTCTTCTTTTTCAGCCAAATCAATTTCAATCTGGGCTTTATTGCTCTTGAGAAGTTCGTAAAAATCTTTATGAATTTTTTGTCCCGGAGTTTTTTCAGAAGCCTCAAAAAAGCTTTGCAGTAGTCAAAAAAATCAAGTTCGGTATTTTGTGATTCACCTGCCAGGTAAAACTTTTCGAGTTTTCCTTTCGGAAATAGGTAACCAAAACATTTTCATCCATCTTATACGCAGCATTTGCTTTTCTCGCAACTCTGGCTTTTCGGGGCAAATTTTTTATTTGGGCAAATAATTCCCTGTCGTTATCTCTGATATCTTCAATAACCCGCAAATATTTCAATTCGCTTTCTTCTCCGTCCTCATCTCCGATAATAAACTCTTTAGAAGTCAATTTATTGAAAAGTTCAAAAGACTTTATTTCCTCGCCGTCTGTAAGCAGCTTTGCATCATTCCCAAGCATTTCAATAAAATAATTGATTTTAGAAATGGCTGCTTCTTTCAATTTTATAATGTCGTTTGCTTCTTCAGTTGGGAAAAAGTTGTAAGTATATATCTTGTTGAATGGTGTGTCTACCCGGTTAATCCTACCCACTCGTTGAATCATCCGGGTTGGGTTCCATGGAATATCATAATTGATAACCACATTGGAACGGTGCAGGTTAATTCCTTCCGACAGAACTTCTGTTGTTACAATTATCCGGTAATTGTCTTTTGGGTTTCTTGCTTTAGCATCGAAATTCGAGATAACGGTTTTTAATTCTTTTTCAGATGAACCCCCATGATAAATCAACACTTTGTCGTTCAGCCTGGTTTTAAGATTTTCAGAAAGATATTCGGCAGTTTCTTTTGATTCAGTGAATATGATGAGTTTATTTTTCTGTAAAACTTTTTGTTCTTTGATTTTTTCAGTGAAACTATCCAGTTTTGGGTCGTAGTTGATATTTTTCCAAAGTCCTTCAACTGTTTTTAGCGTTTTTAAATCTGATTCAATATCCGATCTTAACTGAGGAGTAAAATCATTTTTTCCATACTCTTCTGCTTTTTCATCATCAATCAATTTCTGAATAGCATCGTAATTTTCTGCCAAAAAGAAATCCATAATTTTTTGCCAGTGTTTTTTACTGACATAAACTCTTCCTTTGTCGTATGCTACTAGAAAATCCTCATACGATTTGATAAAACGTGCAAGTGTTTTTTTAAAAGCAAAAAAAGCTGCTTTCCAATCGTTTGATAAGCAATATTTTCATAAAACCACCCATGTTACGCTGACTGGTTTTCTCAAAATCTGATAGCTCTTCCTTTAAATAAAGCAGCGGGGTATATCTTGAATATTTGAATTGCTTCTCATCTGTGATTAAAGCAATTGTCTTGATGAAGATATTATTTAAAGTTGCATCAAGTTTATAAAAAATAGGTTCCGGTGGATTTACAACAGGAAATTTCAGTCCCTGATTTTTAAGGTCATCCTTAAAATAAGTATCAATTTCTTTTCTGGTTCTGCGAACCATAATGTGTTTTAATACTTTATCCCGAATTTGAACTGCATTATCTTTCACAATGTCCATGTATGCATCGTAATCGTCTTTTCTATCCAGGTTTTTCAATCTACGTTGAAGAGAACCAAAAAAGCTTTCAAGATTTTTGATTCCGGGAATTGTACTATTCCTACCTTTTTGAAATAGTTTAATTTGTGAAAGGATGTCTAAAGGCGAATTATTAAGTGGGGTAGCAGTAATTAGAATTACTTTCTTCCCACGACAAATGGCTGAAAGATTTTCGTAGCTTACGTTATTTTCATTTCTGAATTTGTGCGCTTCATCAATGAAAACATTGTCATATCGTTCAGTTCCTCGTTCAATTATTTTTTCAAGTTTTCCAATTGATTCAAATTCAGCAGCGATTTTAAAGTCGTGAAAAACATTTAACCACGAGTTTGGGTTTTCTTTTGTTAGCAGGGCGGGAGAAGCAATTACCAAATTTCTTCCAGGCAATTGATTTGCCAATAATGTTGCCATAAAAGTTTTCCCCAAACCCACAACATCTGCTAAAAATACACCACCGTACTCATCAAGAATCTTTTTCGCATTTGTTACAGCTTGCTCCTGGTACTTTAATTTCATGAATCCTTCAGGAATGTTCTGGTAAAACAGATTCGGGTCGAGGCTTAAATCAGTTTTAAAATATTCATACAAAAGTTTCAGGTAAATCTGATATGGTGTGATATTCTCGTTTAAATGGGTTTTAGTCTGCACTGTATCAACATAATAATCTGAAATATCGACAGCTTGTTCCCAAAGCAATTCAAATTTTTCCAATGCAAATTTTACATCCTGACTATTTTTCAGCTGAACATTAAATTCATAATTGGAAACCAACCCCGATTCAGAAAAATTACTCGAACCAGTAATTACGTTTCCAAAATCCCTGTCATCCTTGAAATACCGGCTTATGTAAACTTTAGCGTGTAGGTCATGACTTGGGTGTGCTTTAATTTCAATTTTTCCGGATTTTAAGTATTCGATGAACTTGTGAATTCCTTCCTCTACTTCCTGAGTGTCTTCACTTTTTTCAATTTCATTAATTATTTTTTCGCCAATTATTTCTTTTGTTCTGGTATGAGTTTCAAAATCAAGTTTTCCCTGTGTTTTGCTTGTTTCAATTATTTGAAAAGTCTTTTTGTCAATATTAAGTCCAACCAGTATCCTGATTTTTTCAATTTTCTCAAATGATTTATACAATTGGTGAAACCCACTTATTCTAAAATATCCAACAAGAATATCAAAAAATTCAACGGTCTTTAAAACAGATTTAAATCTATCCAGAAGGGAATCTTCCGAATCGTTCGTAAAGAATGTTAAGTCAGTGTATTTAGTTTCTATATCCTTAAAAAATTTCTGTTTCATTCGTATAAAATTTGTTCATTAAGATCGAATGGAACTTGCATGCAAGCATTTATACATATTCTTATTGTGGGCAATCCTTGCCATGCTCGTTTTATTAAATTATAAAAATAACTTTTTTCGGTACGTCGGCAAAGAAATAGCTCTTTTGGGTTTTTTTAGGGTCGGTTTAGTGAGTTGGCAAAAACCCAAATACTCTATTCGCGGGAGGAAATATCTTGTCATTTAACATTCGTTGTCGGGTTCTCATTTCTGTCTTTGTCAGTATTGCCCCCAACAACCTCACAGCCTCATTGCTGTTATGCTATCCTATACTCCGTTAAACTTTTACTAAAGTCTGGTAATAACAATAGATCGTTAGATTTTTAGATACAAGATGTAAGATAATCCGTAAAATATTGATACACTGCATCTTAATAAACCAATATTAAAAAGCATAAACAATTGGTTTGCAGTGTATTGTAAAAGTTTAACGGAGTATTGAATAAGATTTTGAAAAAATATTCTTCAGGTAAAACCTAAAAAGTTGGTTCGACGGGTACTATTAAAAAACTTACAAATACTGCAATCCATGGTGGAGAGCTGTTCCGGAAATGCATTTATAGGTTGCATGAGTTAATAAAATACCCGGATAACCTTCAAGCACCTTTGCATGAACCCGGAAAACTCCCTGCACGGTTGCATGGACTAAAAAAGTGTTCTGACTAAGTTCCTGCACACCTGCATGAGCCCGGAAAATTCCCGGAAAACTTCCCACGGGGTTGCACGAACTAAAAAAATGTTATGACTAACTTCCTGCACTCTTGCATGAACCCGGAAAATTCCCGGAAAACTTCCCGCAGGGTTGCACGAACTAAAAAAATGTTAT